>NZ_CAJPHE010000008.1:0-295656 GCF_905339875.1 Burkholderia sp. BCC1998 | reverse complement strand
TGTATGCGGTGTATGCGGTGTATGCGGTGTATGCGGTGTATGCGGTGTATGCGGTGTATGCGGGCACTGCGCTTACACGCACGGCCCGATTCGCGTGCGAACCACCCTGCGCTAGCGCGACGACTCCCCGCCGTCGCCCCACACGACCATCACGTCGCGCACCAGCGCGGCGATCGACGTTGCGCCGAGCTTCTCCTTGATGCTCGCGCGATGCACGTCGACGGTCTTCACGCTGATCGACAGGTCCGACGCGATCTGCTTGCTGCCCTTGCCATCGACGACACCGCGCAGCACCTCCTTCTCGCGCGCGGTCAGCGCATCGAGCCGCTGGCGCAGCTCGCGGTGACGCTGGCCGACCGCGTGCCGCTGCTGCGCGAGCCGCAGCGCGCGTTGCACGCGCTCGAGCATCTGCTGCGAGTTGTACGGCTTCTCGACGAAGTCGATCGCGCCGTTCTGCAGCGCGCGCACCGACATCGGAATGTCGCCGTGTCCGCTGACGAAGATCACCGGCAGCGTCGCGCCGCGCGCGTTCAGTTCCGCCTGCACGTCGAATCCGCTTTTCTCCGGCATGCGCACGTCGAGCACCAGGCACGCGGGCAGGTTCACGTCGAAGCGCGCGAGAAAATCGGCGGCATTCGCGAATCCCTCGGACGCGATGCCGACCGATTCGAGCAACCACGCGAGCGAGGTCCGCATGCCGCTGTCGTCGTCGACGATGTATACGATCGGAGCGGGTGACGTCATCGGGGTGTCTCGCAAGATATCGGTATCGCACGCGCCGCGGGTGAGGCAAGCGTCGTTCGTCGGGGGTGTGCGGCACATCATAACGAGCCGGAAATGCGCTGAATACCCCTTTACGTACCGCTCGAACGCCCGATCGCACTTTTTTTCGCGCGTCGTGCCGCGCATCTAGGTAGAACCTTTAGATGCGTTGGCGGGAACGCCATCTTCATCGTCAATCGTGCGAATGTTCGCCGGCTTTTTCGCGACGTACGCTTGGTTCATCGTCGACGATCCGCTGCAGCATCGACAACGCGCACGATCGCCGCCCTCATTCACCCAGGAACGCCCATGTCCGCAACGACCGATACCCCGCAACCGGCGCGCGCCGCCCCCACCGACGCGCAACTGGCCTTCCGGCAAGCGATGGCCCACCTCGGCGCGGCCGTCAACGTGATCACCACCGCGGGGCCGCACGGCCGCTGCGGCATCACCGCGAGCGCCGTCTGCTCCGTCACCGACGCGCCGCCGACGCTGCTCGTGTGCCTGAACCGGTCGAGCGCGATGCACGCGATCTTCGAGCGCAATCGTCAGGTCTGCATCAACGTGCTGCCGGCCGAGCACGAACTGCTCGCGCGCCATTTCGCGGGAATGACCGAGCTGCCGATGGAACGCCGCTTCGAATTGCCGGTGTGGGATCGCGGCGAGCAGGACGTCCCCGTGCTGCGCGATGCGCTCGCGAGCCTGCAGGGCAGGATCGCCGAGATGAAGGAAGTCGGCTCGCATTCGGTGATGTTCATCGAGGCGACGTCGATTCGTGTACGCAACGACGGCGACAGCCTCATCTACTTCAGCCGCGCGTTTCATCGCGTGTCGCGCACGGCCTGCGTGCGGTAACGGGACCGGTAACGATCGCGGTCACGTTGTCGCGCTCGCCGGTCGTTGCAGGCCCGATCGGCTACGCCGACGCCCGTAATGCACGCTGTCCGGCCGCGAGGGCCGCGCCTGCGAACAGCGTCAGCGCCGAATAGACGAGCCCGCGCGCAAGCCCCGCGCTGTCGGACACCCAGCCGATCGCGACCGGCCCGGCGATCTGCCCGAACGCGAAGATCGTCGTGAATGCGCTGATGCCCTTCGCCCAGCCTTCCGGCGGCAGGTTGTGGCGCACGAACGCGGTCGTCGACGCGACCGCCGACAGGAACGTCGCGCCGAACAGCACGCCCGACGCGAACGCGGCCGCCGGATGCACGAACAGCGCCGGCATCAGCGTCGCCACGCCGAGCAATGCGTTGAGCACGGCCAGCGCCTGGCCGCCGCGCATCCGATCGAGCAGCCCCGACCACAGCCGCGCCGACACGACGGTCGCGACGCCGAGCATCACGTAGAACGCGGACACGACCGTCCCGCTCATTCCCGCGCCGCGCAGCAGCGCGACGATGAACGTCATGTAGCCGATGTAGCCGACGCCGAACAGGCCGTAGCCGGCGAGCGCGAGCGCGAAGCGCGCGGGGCTCGCGGTCGCCGCCGGCGCGGCACCGTCACGCCGCGCGTCGCATCGAGCATGCGCATGCTCGATGCGACGCGCCGCCGACACGGCGACCGCCGAGCACAGCACGCATGCGAACGCGAGCGCGAACCATGCCGGTTGCCAGCCGTGCGCGCGCTGCACGAGCGTCGCGGGCACGAGCAGCGACGACGCGACGATGCCCCACCCGGTGCCGCCGTAATAGAGCCCGAGCAGCAGGCCCGCGTCGCGCGGCGCTGCGGACGCGAGCCGCGCGGCCAGCACGCCGCCGCTGATGAAGATCAGCGCGCTGCCGACGCCCGTCGCGAGCCGCTCGACGAGCAGCGCGTTCATGCCGGACGTGAGCCCGCATGCGGCCATCAGCATCGCGGTCAGCGCGCAGCCGGCCGCCAGCAGCGTGCCGGTGCGCCAGCGGCGGGACAGGAACGGGAAGACGAGCGCGCCGATCAGGTAGCCGGCCGCGTTGGCCGTGTTCAGGGCGCCCGCCTGCGCGAAGGTCCAGCCGAGATCGGCCTTCATCGGCGGCAGCAGCAGTGCGTACGAGAAGCGCGCGAGACCGAGCGCGATCGCGCTGCCGAGCGACAGGCAGATCGCGAGCCGCCACGCGGTCATGCGGTCGGGTTCGGTGGCGCCGGCGTCCTGTCGTGCCGGGCCGGCGTGCTCCGGTTGCGGCGCTGCGCGCATCGCAGTGTCTCCATCGTGGTTCGCATCGTGCCGCCGGGACAGCGGCAGGCGCGCGGCTGCGGCCCGCGCGCGAGGTCGTCAGATGGTGCCAGAAAACCGCTGGAGCCGGTTCGCGTCCACGATAACCGCGCGCATTGTTCGTGAATGGCGGAAATCGAAATGATCGACGCGATTGAACTCGTGATTCAAAAAATCGCTTGAATGAATCAATCAATCGATTGCGGCCCCGATATTCGAAAAAAAATCCTCGGGTTTTGCGATTGGATTCATACGCCTTCACCGCGCGAAATGCGGCGAACCCGCATGTTTAGCACGCCGCGGCTAAAAACCTCGCCACGCATTGCATTCGCTAAATCATCAGACTAATATCGACGCCACTCGTCCGGTATTCAAAAAACATCGGATGAGCGGCGGTAATCCCGTTACCGCGCTTTCATGTTGAATCGCTCATGTTCATCACAGGAGAATTGACATGCAGGAAACCCGGCAGATCGAATTGCTTGACTGGATGCAGGAAGACACGCACCCCGAGGCCGTCGACATGATGGTCGAGGATGCCGTGGTGCCGTTCGGCACCGCGCTCTGGCCGGTCTGAGCGGCCAGCCCGTTCCCGCGGAAGGGCCGCTGCCCTTCCGCCGCTTCCGGAGACACGCATGCTGAACCTGCACCGCGCGCTGGGGTATCACCCGGCGCTGCGCGACAAGCTCGCACGCGGCGAGACGGGCAAACTGCTGGTCGGCTACGACAGCCGCAACCGCGACACCGCGTTGCGCGCGTTTTCCGCCCTGCCCGACTCGCTCGACGCGACGATCCTCTGCCTCGACACCACGCCACCCGCCGACATCGCCGCCGCGCTCACGCACGCGGACCTGTTCGTGCTGCTGTACGACTCGTCGTGCCTGCCGACGCCGTCGCCGAGCGGCCCGCCGTTCCTGGCCGCGATCCGTCCCGCGATCGTCAGGCACTGGAGCAAGTCGGTGCTGTTCAAGGATTACGGCCCGCATCTCGACGAGGCGTTCGCCGAATCGCTCGACGACAT
Organism: Burkholderia sp. BCC1998; assembly: GCF_905339875.1. NCBI lineage: Bacteria > Pseudomonadati > Pseudomonadota > Betaproteobacteria > Burkholderiales > Burkholderiaceae > Burkholderia > Burkholderia sp. BCC1998. The sequence goes on along the minus strand of NZ_CAJPHE010000008.1, from coordinate 291,688 downwards.
CGCCGCGCGCAACGGCCGGCTGATCGAAGCGGCCGCGCGCGCATCGCAGATCCATTTCATCGACGAAGCCGGCAACACGCTGACCGGCTCGCTTGCGCCGGACCAGAAATGGACGAGCGTGGACGGGATGGGCAATCTCGACGTCGTGCCCGGCGAGATCGCGACGCACGTCACCGACCTGCACGGCTCGATCGTGTTCAGCGGCACGTTCCTCGGCACCGTGCCGTTCGCGATCAAGTACCGCGTGACGGAGCGGCTCGCGACGCTGCATGTCGAAGACAGCCTGATCGTCGATTTCGACAGCGACGACGCGGGCTTCCGGCGCGACTTCGCGTCGTACCTCGACCGGCACGACAATCACCGGCGCATCGAGGAATTCGGCATCGGCACGAACCTGGGCATCCGCGGGCTATACGGCCGCAACGCCGGCTTCGAGGAACGCCATCCGGGCCTGCATCTCGGCCTCGGCGGCGGCGCGAACGGCAGCCACCACCTCGACCTGATCTTCGCGCGCGGCACGCTCGCGTTCGACGAGCGGATCGTGTTCGACGGCGCGTTCGCCGTCTGACCTGGGCATCAGGCGTCGGCGGCCGCCGCGTCGCCGAGCCACTTGAACATCACGAAGCAGTCGACGAAGCCGAGCCGCGCATGACGATACGCGCGCGGCAGGCGGCCGACGATCTCGAAGCCGAGCTTCTGCCACAGCGCTACCGCCACCTCGTTCGTCGCGACCACCGAATTGAACTGCATCGCGAGGAAGCCGCGTTCGCGCGCCACCTGCTGCGAGTGCTCGCACATCAGGCGCGCGACGCCCTTGCCGCGCGCGGCCTCGCTGACCATGTAACCGCAGTTGCACACGTGATTGCCGGGCCCGGCCGCGTTCGCCTTCAGGAAGTACGAGCCGAGCAGCACGCCATCCTCTTCGGCAACCCACGTGCAAAGCGGCGCATCGAGCCACAGCGCGCGGGCGGCTTCACGTGTGGGCGCCGGATCGAATGCGTAGGTCTCCTGCGCGGCGACGATCGCGTGGTACGTGGGCCAGAAGCGGGGGAAGTCGTCTTCGGTCATCGGGCGAAGCGTGATCATGCGGGTACTCTCGTGAAGGGGTTGGGGAATGCGCGCGTGGCGCGACACTGCGTCAGGGCGAGCCGCCGTCGCGCAGCAGGCCGCTGCGATACGTGCCGGGCGGCACACCATACCAGCGCTTGAACGCCTGCGAGAAACTCGACAGGTCGCTGAAGCCGAGCCGCTCGGCCACTTCGGTTAGCGACAGGTGCGCATCGCCGAGCAGCGTCTCGGCCATCGCGCCGCGCGCCTGCGCGAGCAACACCCTGAACGTCGTGCCTTCTTCCTGCAGCCGGCGCTTCAGCGTGCGCGGGCTCGTGTTCATCAGCCGCGCCATGTCCTCGAGCGAGAACGGCACGTTGCCGGGCGTCGCCGTCAGATATTGCCGCACCATCTCCGACGTGCCGAGCCGCGCGCGCCGCGTTTCGACCAGCTGGCTGCACATCTGCTCGCACATCGAGACCGTCAGCGGGTTCGCATGCGGCAGCGGCCGGTCGAGAAACGCACGGTCGAATGCGAGGCTGTTCGCGCGGGCGCCGAACGCAGGTTCGACGCCCGCGATGCGCGCTGCGGGTGCGAACGCGGCTGCGCTCGCCGCGCTCGCGGCCTGCATCGTGAAGCGCGACAACGCGAAATCGCCGCCGCCGATTTCCTGCAGCAGCACGGCCGCAGCCGCCATGTCGCGTTCGACGAGGAACCGGCTCAGGTCGGCATCGAGCTCCGGCGCGCCGAAATTGAGCACGCCCGTCTGCGGTTCCTCGCGGTACGTGATCACCGTGAACGCATACGTGAGCGGCAGGAAGCGCATCGCGAGCGCCAGCGCGTCGCGCGCGGTCGCGCTCGCGATCAGCCCGTAGCCCCACACGCCGTACGCGGAGAAGTGATAGCGCTGCCCGACTTCGAACCCGAGGCCCGGCGCGCGCCCGAGCGCGCGCAGCAGGTTGCCGGTCAGCCGCAGTTCCTGCGCGGCCGTCACCTCGACGTTCGGATCGTCGAGCTGCGCGTCCGCGAGCCCTGTACCGGCCAGCAACTTCGCGCGCGGCACGCCGCGTTCGTCGCCGAAATCGACCAGCAGCCGCGCGCTGGCCGGACTCCGGGTGAAGTCCCAGAAGCTCATGCGGAGAAACCCTCGAAGCGCCGATTTGGCCCAAATACTAAAACAATTGTCCCGAAGCAGCATTGGTGTTTTCCCATGCGGCCCGCACCATCGGCGTCATCAGTCGTCGCCCGAACGACGTCAACGCCCCCGGAGGAGACACCATGCGACCGAGTCGCCCACCCGACCTCGCCGCCCGCTTCGAACACCAGCGCGAGGCATGTGCCCGCGATCCCGCCCCGCCGCTCGCGATCCGCCTGTCGCGGCTCGATCGCCTGTGCGCGCTGCTCGATACGCACGAAGCCGCGCTCGTGCGTGCGATCGACGCCGATTTCGGCGGACGCTCCGCGCACGAAACGCGGCTCGCCGAACTATTCGTGGTTCGAAGCGGCCTGCGCCATGCACGCGCGCATCTGCGGCACTGGATGCGCGAACGCCGCGTGCCGACCGCCGCGCACTTCCGGCCCGGCTACAACCGGATCGCGCCGCAACCGCGCGGCGTCGTCGGCGTGATGGCCCCGTGGAACTATCCGCTGCAACTCGCGATCGGGCCCGCGGTTGCGGCGCTCGCTGCCGGCAACCGCGTGCTGGTCAAGCCGTCGGAACTGACACCGCAGCTGTCGGCGCTGCTCGAGACGCTCGTCGCCGACGCGTTCGATGCCGACGAGCTGCGGGTCGTCACCGGCGACGTCGACACGGCGAAGGCGTTCGCGCGCTTGCCGTTCGATCATCTGTTCTTCACCGGCTCGACCGCGGTCGGCCGCGACGTCGCGCAAGCTGCGGCCGCGAACCTCACGCCCGTCACGCTCGAGCTCGGCGGCAAGTCGCCGGCGATCCTCGATCCGTCGTGCGACGTCGCACACGCGGCCGGGCGCATCGCGTTCGGCAAGCTGCTCAATGCCGGCCAGACCTGCATCGCGCCCGACTATCTGCTGGTGCCGGCGGGCACCGCACCGATCGTTGCCGCGCGCCTGTCGGACGCGATCGCGCGCCGCTACCCGACCCTCCTCGCCAACCCCGACTACACGGCGATCATCGGCGCGCGCCACCGCGACCGTCTGGCGGCCCTGGTCGACGATGCGCGCGCAGGCGACGCACGCGTGCTCGAAGTCAATCCGGCCGGCGAACGCTTCCCCGCCGGCTCGCGCAAGTTCGCGCCGACGCTCGTGCTCGGCGCGCGCGACACGATGCGCGTAATGCGCGAGGAGATCTTCGGCCCCGTGCTGCCGATCGTCGAATACGCGGATCTCGACGAAGCGATCGAGCGCGTGAACCGCGGGCCGCGCCCGCTCGCGCTGTACTGGTTCGGCCGCGACGCCGCGCGCCGCGATCGCGTGCTGCGCGAAACGGTGTCGGGTGGCGTCACGGTAAACGACTGCCTGTGGCATCTCGCACAGGAACACCAGCCGTTCGGCGGCGTCGGCCCGAGCGGCATCGGTGCGTATCACGGCAAATGGGGCTTCGACACGTTCAGCCATCACAAGCCCGTGTTCCACCAGGCGCGTCGCAGCGGCACCGCGCTGTTCCACCCGCCGTACGGCAAAACCTTCGACCTGCTGCTGCGCGTGCTCACGCGCATCGCTTGACCCATCGACCATCGGGAGACGATTTCATGAGCAAGACTTTCGACTACATCGTCGTCGGCGGCGGATCGGGCGGCTGCGTCGTCGCGGGGCGCCTCACCGAGGACCCGGCCGTCACCGTCTGCGTGCTCGAGGCCGGTGGCCGCGGCGACAACGCGCTCGTCAACGTGCCGACCGGCGCGGTCGCGATGCTGCCGACCCGCATGAACAACTGGGCATTCGACACGGTGCCGCAGCCGGGGCTCGGCGGGCGCATCGGCTATCAGCCGCGCGGCAAGGCGCTCGGTGGCTCGTCCGCGATCAACGCGATGGTCTACGTTCGCGGCCATCGCGTCGATTACGACGGCTGGGCCGCGCTCGGCAACGAAGGCTGGTCCTACGACGACGTGCTGCCTTACTTCCGCCTGAGCGAGCACAACGAGCGCTTCGACGACGCCTTTCACGGCCGCGACGGCCCGCTGTGGGTCAGCGACCTGCGCACCGGCAACCCGTTCCATGCGCGCTACCTGGAAGCGGCGCGACAGGCCGGCCTGCCGCTCACCGACGACTTCAACGGCGCGCGGCAGGAAGGCGTCGGCCTCTATCAGGTCACGCAGAAGCACGGCGAGCGGTGGAGCGCGGCGCGCGCGTACCTGCTGCCGCACGTCGGCCGCCGCGACAACCTGACGGTCGAGACACACGCGCAGGTGCTGCGCATCCTGTTCGACGGCACGCGCGCGACGGGGGTCGAGGTGCGGCAGCGCGGCGAGGTTCGCACGCTGCGCGCACGGCGCGAAGTCGTACTCGCGGCCGGCGCGTTGCAGACGCCGCAGTTGCTGATGCTGTCGGGCGTCGGTCCGGCCCGCGAACTGCAGGGGCTCGGCATCCCGGTGCGGGCCGACCTGCCCGGCGTCGGCCGCAACCTGCAGGATCATCCGGACTTCATCCTCGGCTACCGCGCGCGCAGCGTCGACACGATGGGCGTGTCCGCGCGCGGCGGGCTGCGCATGCTGCGCGAGTTCGCGCGCTTTCGCCGCGAGCGGCGCGGGATGCTGACGTCGAATTTCGCGGAAGGCGGCGGCTTCCTCAAGACGCGAGCCGACCTCGATGCACCCGACATCCAGCTGCACTTCGTCGTCGCGCTCGTCGACGATCATGCGCGCCGGCTGCACGCCGGCCACGGACTGTCGTGCCACGTGTGCCTGCTGCGGCCGCGCAGCCGCGGCTCGGTCACGCTGCACAGCGCCGATCCGCTCGCCGCGCCGCGCATCGACCCCGCGTTCTTCGACGATCCGCGCGATCTCGACGACATGGTCGCCGGCTTCCGCATCACGCGCCGGCTGATGGAGGCGCCGGCACTCGCCGAATGGATCACGCGCGACCTGTTCACCGCGAACGTGACGACCGACGACGAGATCCGCGACGTGCTGCGCCGGCGCACCGACACCGTGTATCACCCGGTCGGCACGTGCCGGATGGGGCGCGACGCGCTCGCGGTCGTCGATCCGCAATTGCGCGTGCATGGCGTAGCGGGGCTGCGCATCGTCGATGCGTCGATCATGCCGACGCTGATCGGCGGCAATACCAACGCGCCGACGATCATGATCGCCGAGAAGGCCGTCGACCTGATCCGCGGCGTGCGGCGTGTGCCGCTACACGCCGCGGCCGACACCGAACGCGAACCGGCCGCCGTGCCGGCACATCGCGACACTGTTCCCGCGTCGTGCGCGCCGCACGATGCGATCCTGCCCGAGGAAAACCGCCATGTCGTCGCCTGAAGCATCCCGTCCCGCCGCACCGGCCGCGCCGCTGTCGGCGATCATCATCGGCGCCGGCTTCGCCGGCATCGGCATGGCCGTCGCGCTGCAGTGCGCCGGCATTCACGACTTCGTGATCGTCGAGCGCTCGCACGACGTCGGCGGCGTGTGGCGCGACAACCGCTACCCGGGCGCCGCGTGCGACGTGCCGTCGCATCTGTACTCGTTCTCGTTCGAGCCCAACCCGGACTGGTCGCGCGTGTTCGCGCCGCAGCCTGAAATCCATGCGTACCTGCAGCATTGCGCGCGCAAGTACGGCCTCGCACGCTACCTGCGCTTCGGCGCGAACGTCGAACGCGCGCAGTATGACGAGGCCCGTGCGCTGTGGCACGTCACGCTCGCCGACGGCACGACGCTCAGCGCTGCCGTGCTCGTCAGCGGCACCGGCCAGTTGAGCCGCCCCGCGATGCCGGACCTGCCCGGCATCGACACGTTTCGCGGCCGCGCCTTCCACTCCGCGCACTGGGATCACGACTATCCGCTCGCGGGCAAGCGCGTGGCGGTGGTCGGCACCGGCGCGTCGGCGATCCAGTTCGTGCCCGCGATCGCCGGCGACGTCGAGCGCCTCGTCGTGTTCCAGCGCTCGCCGGCCTACGTGATGCCGCGTCCCGACCGCGCCTATCGTCCGTGGGAGCGGGCGCTGTTCCGCCGGCTGCCGTGGGCGATGAAGCTGCATCGCGCGTCGATCTACGTGCGCTACGAGTCGCGTGCGATTGCGTTCACGCGGCTGCACGGGCTGATGGACATCGCGGTCGGCCGGCCGTTCCGCAAGCTGCTCGCGCGCGACGTGCGCGACCCGGCGTTGCGCGAACGGCTCACGCCCGACTATCCGATCGGCTGCAAGCGGATCCTGCTGTCGAGCGACTACCTCGCCGCGATCGGCCGCGACAACGTCGCGCTCGTCACGCAGCGCATCCGGCGCGTGACCGAGACCGGCATCGAGACCGACGACGGCGTGCACCATCCGGTCGACGCGATCGTCTACGGCACCGGTTTCGCGGCGACCGCGTTCCTGTCGCCGATGCGCATCACCGGCCGCGACGGGCTCGACCTGAACGACGCCTGGCGGCGCGGCGCGCAGGCGTATCTCGGGCTCACCGTGCCGGGCTTCCCCAACTTCTTCATGCTGTATGGCCCGAACACCAACCTCGGCCACAACTCGATCGTCTACATGCTCGAAAGCCAGATCGCGCACGTGATGCGCTGCGTGCGCGCGATGCGGCGCGACGGCGCGTGCGCGATCGACGTCGATCCGCGCCGCTACCGGCGCTACAACACGCATGTGCAGCAGCGGCTCGAAGGCTCGGTGTGGAGCGGCTGCAAGAGCTGGTACGTCGACGCGTCGGGCCACAACAGTACGAACTGGCCCGGCTTCACGCTGACCTATCGATGGATCACGCGCTTCACGGGGCTGTCCGCGTATCGCTTCACGCAGCCGTTGCCCGGCACGGCGACACCCACATCAACCCCGACGACGACGCACGGTGCCGTCGTCGCGCCGCCCGCCGGCCGCGTGGAAGCACTCGCCGCGGCGTCGCTGCGCGGCTTTCTGCGCGTCGCGTTCCGGCCGCTGATCGGGCCGCCGTTCGGCGCGCGCATGCAGCGCCGCGTCGTCGCGCTGCTGTCGCCGCTGATGCCGGGCGCAGGCGACACGCTGCGCTACCGGACGTCCGCCGCCGGCGTGCCGGTCGAAGTGATCGCGCCGAAGCGCGGCGAGGCGGGCGGCGCGATCCTCTATCTGCACGGCGGCGCGTTCTGTCTCGGCGGCCCGCATACGCATCGCGGCGTGACGACGCGGCTCGCGACCGAAGCCGGCCTGCCGGTGTGGGTGCCCGACTACCGGCTCGCGCCCGAGCACCCGAGCCCGGCGGCGCTCGACGACGCGCTGGCCGCATACGATGCACTGCGCACGCAAGGCTACGCGCCGCACCGGATCGTGATTGCCGGCGATTCGGCCGGCGGCGCGCTCGCGCTGGCGCTCGCCATCGCGCTGCGCGAGCGCGGCGAACCCGCCGCGGCCGCGCTGCTGCTGATCTCGCCCGTGACCGACCCGACGCTCGGCGGCGACACGCTCGCATCGCGCCGCCACGACGATCCGATGATCCGTCGCGGCTGGCTCGAACAAGGGCTGCGCTGGTATCACGGCGCGGGCTCGGCTGCAGCGCCCGGCCCGCTCGACACCGACCTGCGTGGACTGCCGCCGATGCTGGTGCAGGCTGGCGACCAGGAAGTGCTGCTGTCGGACGCGCAGCGACTCGCGTCGCATGCGCTCGCCTGCGGCGTGCCGTGCCGGCTGGAGATTCATGCCGCGCGCTGGCATGTGTTTCATCTGCAGGCGTTCTATCTGCGCTCGGGGCGGGACGCGTTGCGGACGCTGGCGGGATTTGCCGCGCGGCGGTTGGCGGCGACGGCGGTCGCGACGTGACGATCCGGTGATGCCGGCGATCGAGGCTGCGGAGCGCGACTGCCTCGATCGACCCGCTTGCAACAATGCGACACCCTCTTGCCAAAACCGGCCGTTTATTTTTTTCCGGCATGCGCGGCCGGCATGATCTCCGCCAGCCTCGGCGTCGTGCCGCGGCGACGACCACCCCACCCTGGCGGAGACACCAATGAAAAAAGGCCCCATCCTCAAGATGCTTGCGCTGCTCTGTTGCCTGGGCGTCCAGTGCGCGACGTCGGCATTCGCGGAGGAACCGAAGAAGGTCGCGTTCGTCGATACGGGCAATACCGGACGCAGCGTGATGGCCGAAGCGATCGCCGGACAACTGATCGCGCAACGGCACGCGCATATCGCCGTGATCTCGCGCGCGGTCGACGAGGATCCGTATGACGAAAAGCCCGAGGAAAACGGTGTGATCCTGATGAAGCGGCGCGGAATCGACACGTCCGCGCATCGTTCGGTGCAACTGAATGCGAACGACGTCAAGCACTCCGACGTGATCCTGACGATGACCGACAAGCACAAGGAGAAGGTGCTCACGCTCTATCCGTCTGCCGCCGGCAAGGTCTTCACGCTTGCCGAATACGCGACCGGCGTGCACAAGGACGTACCCGACGCGTGGGGCAAGCCGATCGACTTCTACGAATCGGTGACCGCGCAGCTCGACACGTTCATCCCGGCCGCGCTCGACAAGGTCGCGACGGCCGCGCCGGCGAAGCAGTAACGCAGGCCGGACTCGCCGGGTCGACCGTCGCGTCACGCGGCGGCACCGGCGGTCCGATCGTTTGAGCAGTCCCTCCCCCGCACGGCGCGTTTCCCGTACGCGCCGACGAGATCAGCCGTTCGGCCGAATCGTCATCCCACGCCCCGAATGAAAGAATGATTTTCGTTCGGGTAACCGGTCTCGCCGCCTGACACCCCGAGCCACGAAGGCACTGCAGGCATTCCCGCGCAGCGCCTTCGCGTCGTGCTTCGTCTCGATTCGGCAGTCGGCCCGCGTGCGTCTCACGTCATCCGCCTCATCGGGCCCAGAACGCAATCACGTCGATATCCATGCCTTTATGTAACTTATAAGCTACAATGCTCTCCAAGTTCGAACTGCTTCGCTATCAGCGCGCCGACGGTCGCGAGCCTTTCACCGAATGGTTGAACGCCGTGCGCGACAAGCTCGCCCAGGCGCGGATTCGCGAGCGGCTGCGTCGCGTGCAGACCGGAAATTTCGGCGATTGCGAGCCCGTCGGTGAAGGTGTGATCGAACTGCGCATCCACGTCGGTGCCGGCTATCGCGTGTACTTTGGCCGGTACGGCAGTGCGCTGGTGCTGCTGTTGTACGGCGGCGACAAGCACAGCCAGTCCGACGACATCAGGCATGCGAAGGAACACTGGCTGGACTGGAAACGGAGGCAAGCATGAACAAGCTCAAAGGCGCGGTATCGCACCACGACGCGGAAGTCGCCGAACTCGGCGCGGACCGCGAGCTCGCGGTGGCCTATTTGCGCGTCGCGATGGAATCGCTCGACGACCCCGACAACCGCGCGGCCGCGCTGCTCGCGCTGCGCACGGTCGCGGAAGCGTATGGCGGGCTCGGCGCGGTCGCGGCCGACGCCGGCATCAGCCGCGAATCGCTGTATCGCACGCTGTCGCCCAACGGCAACCCGACGCTGAAAACCCTGCTCGCGGTGCTCAAGACGGTCGGCCTGCGCCTGTCCGTCGTCCCCGCGCAACCGTCGCACGCATAACGCGGCGCACGCGCTTCAAGGCTGCACCATCCACACGAGCAGCACCGCGGCCGGCGCCCCACTCGTCCCCGCCGGCGGCCGCGCGAGCGTCGGCTCGACCTGCAGCGCCTGCGCGATCGTCGCCGCATCGTCGATCGTCGTCGCGCGCACGACCGTCATCAGCCGTGCGGGCCGATGCAGCGTCTCGCGATACAGCGCGCCGTACCACAGCGGCCGCGTGCCGAGCGCATCCTGCAGCGCGTACGGATAACGCCACAGCCGCAGCACGAGGCGGCTGTCCGGGCGGGCCGGATCGACACGCACGAACACACGGCGCGTACTCTCGCCGTGCGTATAGCGCGGCAGCACGGGCAGCGCATCGGCCGGCCCCTGCGGCAGGAGCCACCGCAGCGCGGCGGCGGCCGACCACGGCGTCGCGCGTTGCCAGCCGGCCAGCGAAAGATGGCGATCGAGCGTGTCCGACGTCGCGCACCATTGCAGCGGCAGATATTCCTCGCGATCGCCGCCGATCTCGGTGCGCCGCGTCGGCACGCGCTGCCACCCGCCGCGCATCCATTGATCGACCGTCATCGCGACGACGTCGCCCACGTGCGGACGCGCCGCGCGATCGAGCTGCCATTGCGCGGGCACGGTCCAGACGCCGGCCGTCGCGAGCACGACGAGCACCGCGACGAGCGCGCCCCGCGGCTGCACATGCTCGCGCACCTGCCAGTACGCATAGGCGCCCGCCAGCACCGCGAACCACGCGAGCCCGAGGCTCCAGCCGCCGAGCAGACCCGACAGCCACGTATCGCCGACGTAAAGCCGCGCGAAGCCGCCCAGCACGATCCACAACACGACCGCGGTCACGACCGGAATGCGCCACAGCGCCGGCCGGTCGCGTGTGATCACCCAGCCGATGCCGCTGCTCGCGAGCATCGCGAACGCCGCGTCGGCGTCGGGCAGCGGCACGTGCAGCGCGCCGGGCGGCAGGCTCGCGGGCGTCATGCCGGGCACGCCGGTGCCGAACGCCGGCACGAGCACGACCGCGATGCCGACCGTCGCAAGCCACCACGCGGACGTCACCCAGCAGCGATGGATCATCAGCCAGACCAGGAACGCGGCCGCGACGATCAGCCCCGTATCGTGTCCGTGCAGCACCGCGAGCGCGCGCATCGCGGCATCCACCGGCGGCGTGCGCAGGTCCTGCAGGAACGCATACACCATGATGTCGGCGTGCATCAGCGAATCGTTCGCGACGACGTCCCGCACGATGCCGGCAAGCAGCCACACGCAGCCGACGAACAGCAGCGCGAACACGGGCACCACGCCCGGCAGGCGGCGCCCCTTCTCGATCGCGTCGTGCAGCCAGCCGCCGACGCGCGGCCAGCGGCGCGCGCATGCGTGCACGGCCGCGCCGGCCGCGCGGCGCAGCAACGGCCAGCCGCGCCGCAGCGCGACGCGCACGCCGATCCACACGAGCGCGACCAGCGCGGCGATCACCAGCAGGATCGCGGCGACCCGCACGCTGATCGCGGCGGCCAGCACCGCCGACGCGCCGAACAGGATGCCCGGCACGACGTGCACGGGCGCCCAGATCAGCGCCGACACGACATTGACCGGATAGAACGACCGGCGCGGCAGCGTCGCGCAGCCGACCACGACCGGCACGACCGCGCGCACCGGCGCCAGGAAACGCGCGAGCACGATGCTCTTCGTCCCGTGGCGCAGCACGAACTGCTCGCCGCGCGCATAGGCATCCGCGTAGCCCAGCCGGACCCACCCGTTTCGAATCGCGCCGCGGTAGCGGCGTCCGAGCTCGTAACTGATCCCGTCGCCGAGGATCGCGCCGGCGGCCGCGACGCCGATCGTCGTCCAGCCGTCGAGCGCGCCCGCGCCGATCAGCGTGCCGGCCGCGAACAGCACGGCACCGGCCGGCACGACCGTGCCGATCAGCGCGATCGCCTCGGCACAGGCGGCGGCGAACACGATCGCCAGCACGAGCGCCGGATGCGCGCCGATCGCACCGAGCCATGCGTGGATGGTGTCGCTCATCGCAGGCCGCGCGGCGTGGCGGCGCGGCGTGTCTGCACCGGGCCGGCGGTGGCGTGGGGAAGGTTCATCGGCGTGTGCGCGCGGTCGTGCCGGCGGGCGGTGTCAGTCGAACTCGTGCTGGCGCGCGTCGGCCTCGAGCGGCGCGTCGTGGTAGCCGACGGTCGCGATCTCGTGCAGGTAGCGCGCGAGAAACGCGCCGATCGACCCGGCTTCCTCGTACTGATGCACATGACGGAATTCGTGCGTGAGCAGGCGTCGCGTGTCGTGGCCGCGCAGCACGAACACCGCATGGCCGAGCGTGAGGCCGATCGTCCCCGGCGACAGCAGGCCGGTGTCGCGCGCGATCGCGCCCAGCGCCGGCGTGTCCGGGAACGGCAGCCGGTCGGCGACCACGACGCGGATCCGCTCCGGCCGGGCGACGCCCACCGTGCGCGCGTCGTCGGCCTGCGCGGGCGTCAGCGGCACGCCCTGCGCGAGCCCGTGGGCCGCCTGCGCGTCAGCCCACGCGACGGCGTCGGGCAACGCGGACGGCAGGATGTCGGCGAGATCGATCATCGTGGCGGCTCCTCGGGTCGGGACGGTGCAATCGGGCACCAGTTTATCTCTGAATCAGGGCGGTCCGCGACGCATGCCGCCCGCCCGACGGCGACCATTCCTCGGGAATACCCGCCCCATCTGGCCCTATCGCCTGTACCATTTCACGCCGATTATTTCGCTTTGAGACAGATTCGACACTCTCGTATCTCAAAAATTTCCCGCAGGTGCACCATTTTTGGTTTCGGCGGAATATATTGGTCAGAAGAACGGCCGCGGCGGCTACCGGCGGAGCAGCCCGCGGCATCATCCCGAAGAGGACCGCTAGATGATCAGGGTAATGCTGGCTGACGATCACGCAGTCATGCGGGACGGACTGCGTCACATCCTGGAAACGGCCGGCGGTTTCGAAATCGTCGGCGAGGCGAGCGACGGCGCGGCCACGCTCGCGCTGGCCGAGCGTCGCGCCGCCGACGTGCTGCTGCTCGACCTGTCGATGCCCGCGCCGACCGGTATCGAGCTGATCCGGCTGGTCAGGACGCATGCGCCGTCGCTGCGCATGCTGGTGCTGACGATGCATGCGGAGGCGCAGTACGCGGCGCGCACGTTCAAGGCCGGCGCAACCGGCTACCTGACGAAGGACAGCGCGACCGCCGAACTCGTCGAGGCCGTCACCAAGGTCGCGGCGGGCGGCGTGTACGTGAGCCGGTCGGCGGCCGAGAGCCTCGCGCGCACGCTGCGCACGCCGGCCGACATGCTGCCGCACGAGCGGCTGTCCGCGCGCGAACTCGACGTGATGCGCCGCATCGTCGCGGGCCAGACGGTCACGCGGATCGCAGCGGAACTCACGCTGAGCGCGAAGACGGTCAGCACCTACAAGACCCGCATCCTCGAGAAGATGGAACTGCCGCACGAAGCCGCGCTGGTGCGCTACGCGATGCGCCACGATCTCGACCTCGGCGTCGACGACGCATGATGCCCGCGTTCCGCGTCCGCTCCGCCGCCCCCGACGACAACGACGCGTCGGATCCGTCGCGCCTGTTCATGTCGTCGCTGCCGCCCGACCGGCGCGAGCGGCGGCTCGCGATCGCGACGGTGATCGTGTCGGCCGTGATCTTCGCCACCCTCGCGCCGTTCGCGGGCGTGCCGCTCGCGCGCGTGTTGGGCTTCATTCCCGTGTACCAGTCGGCGATCGTGATCAACGACATGGTGACGGCCGGCCTGCTGCTCGGCCAGTACGCGATCCTGCGCGAGAAATCGCTGCTCGCGCTCGCGGGCGGCTACCTGTTCACGGGCTTCATGGCCGGCACGCACATGCTGACCTTTCCGGGGCTGTTCTCGCCGACGGGCCTGCTCGGCGCGGGCGAACAGACCACCGCGTGGCTTTATCTGTTCTGGCACGGCGGCTTTCCGCTAACGGTCATCGCGTACGTGCTGCTGCGCGCGGCGGCGCGCGCGCGACCGCCGTCGCTCGAGCAGCGTCGCGCGGCGATCCCGATCCTGCTTTGCATCGCGTCGGCCGCGGGCGCGACCGTCGCGCTCGCGCTGCTCGCGACCGCCGGCCACGACCTGCTGCCGCGCATCATGCAGGGCAACCGGATGGCGTCGACGATGACGCACGCGATCACGATCGTCTGGGCACTGAACCTCGCCGCGCTCGTGTTGATGTGGCGGCTGCGGCGTCGTCATTCGGTGCTCGATCTGTGGGTGATGATCGTGCTCGTCGCCTGGCTGTTCGACATCGCGCTGTCGGCGATGCTGAACCACGGTCGCTTCGACCTGGGCTTCTACGCCGGGCGGACCTACGGCCTCGTCGCATCGTGCGTCGTGCTGTTCGCGCTGCTGTTCGAGAACGGCCGGCTGCATGCGCAGACGGTGCGCGCGCTGGCCGGCGCGCGCTATCAGCACCTGCTCGTCGTGCAGAAGAGCGCGCAGCTCAACGAGGCGAACGAACGGCTCGAGCAGCGCGTCGCGGCGCGCACCGCGCAGTTGAGCGCGTCGAACCGCGACCTGCGGCGCGAAGTCGAGGAGCGCGTGCGCGCGGAGCGGGCGCTGCAGGTGTCGCGCGAGGAACTGCGCGAGATTGCGGCGATCAGCGCGAGCGCACGCGAGGCCGAACAGCGCCGCATCGCGCGCGAACTGCACGACGAACTCGCGCAGACGCTCGCGGCGCTGAAGAACGATCTCGAATGGCTGCTCGACCGCGTGCCACAGGACGATGCGCCGCTGGCGCGCAAGATCGCGGCGATGCATGCGCTCGCGCGCGGCGCGGTGACGGCCACGCGGCGCATCGCGTCCGACCTGCGTCCGCTGATGCTCGACGACCTCGGGTTCGCGGCCGCGATGCAATGGCTCGTGGAGGATTTCCAGCGCCGTCACGGCATCGCGTGCGCGCTGCACGTCGAGCCGGGCGAATTGCTGCTCGACGAACCGTATGCGACGGCCGTGTTCCGTATCGCGCAGGAAGCGCTCGCGAACGTCGCGCGGCACGCGGCCGCGTCGAGCGCGACCGTGGCGCTCGTCTACCGTGACGAGACGATCGCGCTGACGATTCGCGACGACGGTGCGGGCTTCGATCCCGGTGCGCCGCGCAAGTCGGGATCGTTCGGGCTGGTCGGCCTGCGCGAGCGCGCGTATCTCGTCGGCGGCACGCTGCGGATCGATACGACGCTCGGCGAAGGAACGACGGTGGAGGTGGATATTCCGGTGGCGTCGGCGCATGTGGCGATCGCGCATGACGGACGGGGGACGTCGCGGGCGGAAGAGGTAAAGGCGAAGCAGTAGCGGCGGTGTGCTGCTGCGGGGGCAGTGGTAGTCTTCTTCCCACTGATGCCGAACGGTGAGGATCGTGACTTGTTCGACCGTTGGCCCAATCGGCAGCAGGGACTGTGCGATACCGCAGCCCCCGGCCGCCGCCGTCCATCACACCCGCGCCGCCACCATCCCCCGCTCCGAGCGCGTCCACGCGACGAGCGCGCCGATCCCGAGCAGCGCGAGGCACACGATCGGCACGATCATCGGCCCGAACGCCGTGCCCGTCACCTTGCCCGCGAACGGCATCAGGTTCTGGCTGAAGAAGCCGCCGAGGTTGCCGATCGAGTTGATCGCCGCGACGCTCGCCGCCGCACGCGCGCCGGTGAAGTAACGCGGCGGCATCGACCAGAAGCACGGATACAGCAGCGGGATGCACGCCCCGCCCAGCACGAGCGCGACGAAGCGCAGCGGCGTCGACGGCAGCACGAGGCTCAGCAGGAAGCCGAGCGCGCCGAGCGCCGCGACGATCGCGATCGTGCGCAGGATGCTCTTCGCGCGGCGCAGCTTCGACGGCAGCCACACCAGCAGCACCACCGCGAGCGCCCACGGCAGCATGCTCAGCAAACCGTTCGTACTGCTCGACACACCGAACGATTTCACGAGCGTCGGCAGCCAGTACGTGACGCCGTACAGCGACGTCGACATCAGCATGTAGGTCGCCGCGAACAGCATCACGCGCGGATCGAGCAGCGCCTTCCACGGCTGCGCATGCTCGGCCTGCGCCGGCTTCTCGCGCTCCAGCGCGGCCGCGACGATCTGCTTCTCGCGTTCGTCGAGGAACGGCGCCTCGCGGAACGACGCCGGCAGCACGCGGAACACGACGATCGCGACGATCACGGCCGGGATGCCCGTCGCCACGAACACCCACTGCCAGCCCGCGAGCCCCCACACGCCGTTCAGGCTCAGCAGCACACCGCCGACCAGCGAGCCGAGCATGTTCGCGAGCGCGCTGCCGAGCGTGAAGATGCCGAGCACCTTCGCGCGATAGCTCTGCGGGAACCACAGCGTCAGGTAATAGATCACGCCCGGATAGAAGCCGGCCTCGGCGATCCCGAGCAGGAAGCGCAGCGAACAGAACGCGGGCATCGACGTCGTGAAGCCCATCAGCACGGTGATGAGGCCCCACGTCAGCATGATCCGCGCGAGCCACACGCGTGCGCCGTAGCGATGCAGCGCGAGCGTGCTCGGCACCTCGAACAGCAGGTAGCCGATGAAGAACAGCGACGACGCGAGACCGAACGCGGCCTCGGTCATCCCGAGGCTGTGCACCATCTGCAGTTTCGCGAAGCCGACGTTCTGCCGGTCGATGAACGCGATCAGGAACATCACGACGAGGATGGGCATCAGGCGCCGCGCCATCTTCGACATGATGCGCTGCTCTTCGGCGGACGCGGGGTCCAGGGTTTCGGTGGCATTCACTGCGGGCTCCTCCGTGAAGCGGTTGCTTGTCGGTTGAATCGGCGCCGCGCGCGATGCATGCGCGGGCGCGGTGGGGTTCGATGAAATCGGGATCCGGAAACGGATGGCCGCCGTCGTCAGCCGGTCCGGTAGTCGTCGAGCATCGGCGCGAACATCTCGTGCCACGCGCGCGGCTTCGCCTTGATCGTGCCGGCGAGATACAGGAATTCGACGTAGTCCATCAGCTGGTTCGGCCGCACCGAGAAACGCGTGTCAGGCGCGGCGAGCATCTGCATCACATCGTCGTGCGACACGGCGACGCCCGACGACGCCGCATACAGCGCGGCCGCCGCGCGCGGGTCCTGCGCGATCAGGCGGTTCGCTTCGTCGAGCGCACCGAGAAACGCCGCGGCCAGCGCGGGCTCCGTATCGACGAGCCGCTTCGGCGCGAACACGACGTCGAGCGTCAGCGGGCCGAGCACGTCGACCGAATTCACGACGCGATGAATGCCCGGCTGCCGCAATTCGAGGGTCGAGAACGGCGGCGACGTGAAGTGCGCGGTGACGCCGTTCTCGCGGCGGATCAGCGCCTGCATCGCCTGCGGATGCGGCAGGTTCACGGTGATCGAGTCGAGCTGCGCGAAATGCCGCGCGCCGAGCTGCCGGCTCGCGACCATCTGCAGCACGACCGCCGACAGCGACGTGCGGATGCCCGGCACCGCGATCCGGTCGGACGGCGTGAAGTCGCGCAGCGACGTCAGGCCCGGACGGTTCGCATTGAGCGACAGCGATGTCGTGGACAATCCGCTGATGCCGATCACCTCGACGTTCGGAATCCCGCGCGCCCGCGCCCACAGCTCGATGAAGCCCGGCGCGCCGGCACCCGCGAAATCGAGCGTGCCGGCCATCATCGCGTCGTTGACGGAATTGCCGCCGTCGAGCAGTACCCAGTCGACCGCGACGTCGCGCAGGCCGTGCCGCGCCGCATGCCGCTCGAACAGGCGCTGCTTCTCCATCACGAGCAGCGGCAGGTACAACACGCCATAGCCTTTCGAGATCCGCACCGTGCGCGGCTTCGCGCGCACCAGCGACGGTGCGGCAAGCATGCCGAGGCCGGCGGCGAGCAACGCGCGGCGGCGCGGCGACGTCTTCATGCGCATGCCTCCATGCGGCGCGCGACCAGCGGCAACGCGGCAGCCGGCGTCAGGCTACGCCGTGCATCCGGCCGCGCCTTCGTCGTGCCCGTGACATGCTGCATGTTGCCGTCTCCTCTGGTATTAATGCCGTCGTCGCTTGCTCCGGCTGAACACAGGTTATCGAGCGAGTCTGAGAAAATACTGACATCCCGCCCCCGGGAAAACCCCTAACCCCTCACCCTGCAAACGGCACCATGCGCATTCTCGTCGTGGAGGACGATGCCGAAATCGGCGCGGCGATCCGCAGCCGCCTCGCGCGGCTCGGCCATGCCGTCGATCTCGAAACCGACGGCTCGACCGCGAACGGCCTGCTGCGCGTCGAGCGCTTCGACCTCGTCGTGCTCGATGCGAACCTGCCCGGCCTCGACGGCTTCGCGGTGCTGCGCAACCTGCGCGCGTCGGGCAGCACGACGCCGGTGCTGCTCGTCACCGCGCGCTCGGCGATCGACGACCGCGTGAGCGGCCTCGGCCTCGGCGCCGACGACTATCTCGTGAAGCCGTTCGACTACCGCGAGCTCGATGCGCGTGTACAGGCGCTGCTGCGCCGCAACAGCGGCCATGCGAACGACGTGCTGACGCTCGGCGGCCTCGTGATCGATCGCAGCAGCCGGCTTGCCGAACTCGACGGCCAGCCGCTGTCGCTGTCGCGCCAGGAATTCGCGCTGCTGGAGATCCTCGCGAGCCGTCCGCAGCGGATCTTCTCGAAGGACGAACTGCTGAACCAGCTGTTCAGCTTCGGCAACGAGCCGACCGCGAACGCGGTCGAGCAATACGTGACGCGCGTGCGCAGGAAGCTGCAAGGCAGCTCGGTCGAGATCCGCACCGCGCGCGGGATGGGGTATCAGATTGCCGCGCACTGACTGGTTCCCGAAGACGCTGTTCGGGCGCACGCTGCTGTTCATCGCGCTCGTCGTCGCGACCGGCGCGCTCGCGCTAGCCGCGATCGCGCGCTACTACGCGGGCGTCGCGGCCGAGCGCGCGTACGACCAGCTGCTCGCCGGCGCGTCGATCCAGGTCGCGGAGAACCTGTACGTGCAAGGCGGCGTGCTCGCGCTGAACCCGCCCGTCGCCGCGCTGTCGACGCTGTCGCGCTACGACCTCGTCTACTACAAGGTGGTCGATTCGCGCGGCGTCGTCGTGGCCGGCTACAACGATCTCGCGAGCCCCGCGACGCTCGCGGCCGCGAAACAGGGCCCGTCGTTCGCGAACGCCGTCTACCAGGGTCACCGGATCCGCACCGCGACCATCGCGCGCTACATGCCGGAGGAAAGCACGCCGGGCTGGGCGCTCGTTACGGTTGCGCAGACAACCAATGCGCGGCAACAGCTGACGAACGACATGAGCATCAAGGTGTGGACGCTGATCCTGCTGATGAGCGTGCTCGCGATCGGCGCGAGCGGCCTCGCGATCCGGCGCGGGCTGCGCCCGCTCGCGCAGATCGGCACGATCATCGCCGCGCGCGACCCGGCCGACCTGCGGCCGGTGGCCGTCGACACGCCGAGCGAGATCGACGCGATCATCGGGTCGATCAACGGGCTGATGCGGCGGCTCGCCGAGCGGATCAACGCGATGCAGCGTTTCATCGCCGACGCCGCGCACCAGATGCGCACGCCGCTCGCGCGGCTCGACGCGCAGATCGAACTGCTCGACGGCGAAGCCGATCCCGCGCGTCATGCGGCGCGGCTCGATGCGTTGCGCGCGACCTGCTCGGATGTCGGGCGTCTCACCGGGCAGTTGCTCAATCATGCGATGGTGATTCATCGCACCGAGGTCGTGCCGCTGCAGCCCGTCGATCTCGTCGCGCTCGCGAAGGACGTGCTCGGCCGCACGATTCCGCTCGCGGACGCGCGCGACGTGGCCGTCGCGTTCGCGAGCGACGCGCCGCATGCGTGGATCGACGGCGATGCGATCAGTCTGCAGGAGGCATTGTCGAACGTGCTGCACAACGCGCTGCTGCACGGGCATGCGGACGATATCGTCGTGTCGGTCGCCACCGCGGGCAACGCGGATCGGGCGGTGACGCTGACCGTCACCGACAACGGGCGCGGCATTCCGCGCGAGCACTGGGACGCGGCATTGCAGCCGTTCGTGCGGATCGCGCCGGACGGCAGCGAACGCCGCACCGGGTCGGGGCTCGGGCTCGCGATCGTGCAGGAAGTGATGAAGGCGCACGGCGGGCGCGTCGGGTTCGCGTTTCCCGATGCGGGCGGATTCGCGGTAGTGCTGACGTTTCCGCGGCCGGCAACGGCGCACGCCGGTCACGCATGAATCGGCGGGACGCGGCGCCCCTTCCGTCGACTACGCCGCGACCGCCTCCCCGCCGAGATACGCATCGCGCACGCGTTCGTCGTCGAGCAGCGTTTTCGCGGGCCCTTCGAGCACGACGCGCCCCGTCTGCAGTACGTATCCGTAATGCGCGATCTCCAGCGCGAGGCTCGCGTTCTGCTCGACCATGAACACCGTCACGCCCTGCCGGTTGATCGTGTCGATCAGTTCCAGCACCTTGTCGACGTAGAGCGGCGACAACCCCATCGTCGGCTCGTCCATGCAGATCAGCTTCGGCCGCGCCATCAGCGCGCGCGCCATCGCGAGCATCTGCTGCTCGCCGCCCGACAGCGTGCCCGCGCGCTGCGCGAGCCGCTCGCGCACGCGCGGAAACAGTTCGAGCACGCGCGCGTAGTCGTCGGCCACCGCCGTACGATCGCCGCGCGTATAGGCGCCCATCAGCAGGTTCTCGCGCACGCTCATGTCGCCGAACAGCCGCCGCGCCTCGGGCACGGCCGCGATCCCGCGCCGCACGCGCTGCGGCGTCGCGAGCGCGGTCACGTCGTCGCCGTCGAAACGCACGACGCCGCGACGCGGCCGCATCAGCCCGAGAATCAGCTTCATCGTCGTGGACTTGCCGCTCGCGTTGCCGCCAAGCAGGCTGACGATCTGCCCGCGACCGACTTCGACGTTCACGTCGAAATGCACCTGCACCGGGCCGTAGAACGTGTCGAGGTGTTCGAGTTTCAGCAGCGCGTCGGTCATGGTCGTGTCGGGTCCGGAAGAAGGTGCGCTCATGCGGCCGCCTGCACGGTGCGCTCGGCCGTCGTGCCGCCTGCATGGCGGCGACCGAGATAAGCCTCGATCACGCGCGGATCGTGCCGCACGTCGCGTGGCGCGCCTTCGGCGATCTTCACGCCGTTGTCGAGCACCATCACGCGGTCGGACACGCGCATCACGAGTTCGAGCTTGTGCTCGATCAGCAGGATCGTCAGGCCGCGCGTCTTCAGCGACTGGATCAGTTGCAGCATCTCGGCGGTCTCGGTCTCGTTCATCCCGGCGGTCGGCTCGTCGAGCAGCAGCAGGCGCGGATGCAGCGCGAGCGCGCGGCCGATCTCCACACGCCGCCGGTTCGCATACGACAGGCTGTGCGCCGGATGATCGATGCGCGGCGTGAGCCGCTCGCCGAACCCGGCGATGATGTCGCGCGCCTCGTCGCGCAGCGCCGCTTCCTCGCGCCGCACCGACGCGGGCCGCACGAGCGCGCGCCACACCTCGGCCGCCGCGCCGAGCGCCGGCCAGCCCGGCCGCGCCGCGCGCAACCGCGCGTGCGCGCCGATCAGCACGTTGTCGAGCACGCTCAGGTTGCCGAACACGCGGCCGTGCTGGAACGTGCGTGCGATGCCGAGCGCCGCGAGCCGTTCCGGCGGCGTGCCGGTGATGTCGCGGCCGTCGAACGTCACGCGGCCGGCATCGGGGCGGTCCGCGCCCGCGATCAGGTTGAACAGCGTCGACTTGCCCGCGCCGTTCGGGCCGATCACGCTCAGCAGCTCGCCGTCGGCGAGCGTCAGGCTTGCCGCGTCGAGCGCGGTCACGCCGTCGAAGCGGCGCGTCAAACCCCGTACGTCGAGCAAGGGTCGAGTGGTGGTCATCGCAATCCTCCTCATACCGTACCGAGCAGGCCCTGCGGCCGGAACCGGACGAGCAGCAGCAGCACGAGGCCGTAGATCAGCATCCGGTAGTCGGCCGCCCAGCGGAACAGCTCGGGCAGCCCGATCAGCGCGATCGCGCCGACGACGCCGCCGAGCACGTTGCCGAGCCCGCCGAGGATCACCATCGTCAGCGCGAGGATCGACACCTGCGAATCGAAGGTCTGGTAATTGATGTAGCTGTACAGGTGCGCGGCGATGCCGCCGCTCACGCCGGCCGCGACGCCGCCGACCGCGAACGCGATCGCCTTGTAGCGGTTCGGCGCGATGCCGTGCGCGCGCGCGGCGACGTCGTCCTCGCGCACCGCGCGCAGCGTGCGGCCGAGATGCGAGCGCAGCAGCCGCACCTGCACGAGCGCGAACGCGACGAGCACCGCGAGCGTGAACCAGTACGCGGCGCGCGCGGTCGTCGCCCACGGCAGCGGCGCGATGCCGGTGATGCCGAGCGGGCCGCGCGTGAGGCCGTCCCAGTTCAGGATCACGAGGCTCACCACTTCGCCGATCCCGAGTGTCGCGATCGATACGTAGTGCCCGCGCAGCCGGAACGCCGGATAGACGAGCAACGTGCCGAGCACCGCGGTGATCGCGCCCGCGCACGGAATCGTCACGGCCGGCGACCATCCGAGATCCGACGACAGCAGCGCCGACGCATACGCGCCGATCACGAGCAGCGCGGCGTGGCCGAGCGAGATCTGCCCGACCGTGCCCGCGACGAGCGTGAGGCTCAGCGCGAGCAGCCCGTACAGCCACGCGTTGGTCAGCGTCTGCAGCACATAAGGCGATGCACCGAACCACGGCAGCACGGCCGCCGCCACGATCAGCACGACGAGCACCGGGCGTGGCACGCGCACGGCTTTCGCGGCCGCGAGGAAGGTGCCCGTCATCGGCTCCGGCGGCAGCGCGCGCTTCCCGCTGAACAGGCCGTTCGGCCGCCACACGAGGAACACGATCAGCAGTCCGAACGCGAACAGGTCGCGATAGCTGGTGCCGAACAGCGCGACGCCGTAGCTTTCGACGAGACCGAGCAGCAGGCTGCCGGCGATCGCGCCGGGCACGTTGCCGAGCCCGCCGATCAGCAGCGCCACGACGCCCTTCAGCGTCGCCTGGAAGCCCATCGCCGGATCGATGCTGTTGTAGTACATGCCGACCAGCAGCCCGCTGACACCGCCGAGCGCGCACGCGATCGCGAACACCGTCTGGTTCACGCGATCGACGTCGACGCCCATCTGCAGCGCCGCATCGCGATCCTGCGCGGTCGCGCGCACAGCCCAGCCGAGCCGCGTGAAGCGCAGGAAGCCGTACAGCAGCGCGGCCGCCGCGAGGCCGATGCCGGCGATCAGCAGGTCGAGCGCACCGAGCGTCGCGCCGGCGATCCGCAGGTGCCAGTCGGGCAGCGGCGTCGGCACCGCACGCGGGTCCGCGCCGAACGCGAGTTGCGCGAGCTGGTCGAGGATGAAGCTGATGCCGATCGTGGCGAGCAGCGGCGCGATGCGCGCGGCGTGGCGCAACGGCCGCAGCCCGACCCGCTCGATCGCGATGCCGAGCGCGCCGCAGCCGACGACGACCGCCGCGAGCGCGGCCGGCAGCGGCAAGCCGAAGCGCGTCAGGCACAGCCAGCCGATGAAGGCGCCGACCATGTAGACCGAGCCGTGCGCGAAGTTGATCAGGTGCGACACGCCGAAGATCAGCGCGAGCCCCACCGCGAGCAGCGCGTAGATGTTGCCGACGATGAGGCCGTTGAGCGTGTAGTCGAGCCAGGAAGCCATCACGATGCGTCCGTCATTTGCATGCGGTTCCGGGTCGGGGTCAGCGCGCCGCGAGCTGCGGCTTCGCGCCGTCCCACAGCGCCCACTGCCCCTGCTTCACGACGAGATACACGGTGCGTGCGCCCGCGACGCGGCGCGTCTGCGGATCGAAACGCACCTTGCCGAAGATCACGCTCGGCACGTCGCTCACTTTCTCGAAGCCGTCGTGCGCGGCCTGGCGCGTCACGCCGTAGCGGCGCAGCACCTCGGCCGACAGGATCAGCGCATCGTATGCACGCGCGACGAACGAATCGGGATCGGCATGGAATTTCGCGCGATAGCGCTGCACGAACGCCTGCACCTCCGGGCGCGGTTCGGCCGGGAAGAAGTTCGATTCCGTATAGACGCCTTCGACGGCCGTGCCGCCGAGTTCGAGGAACTTCGGCGAATACACGGAGCCGACCGCCGCGATCGGCAGCGTGAGCCCCGACGTGCGCGCCTGCCGCACGATCTGCGCGCCGTCCGCGTAGTAGGAAATCAGCACGATGGAATCGGGCTTCGACGCACCGATCCGCACGAGCGTCGAGCGGAAATCCTTCTCCGCCGGCTGGTAGCCTTCGGCCGCGACGACCTGCGCGCCGAGCCCCGTCACCGCCTTCGCGAAGATGTCCTTGCTGGTGCGGCCCCAGTCGGTGTTCAGGTACAGCACCGCGATCCGCTTGAAGCCGAGTTCCTTCACCGCGTAGCGCGCGAGCAGCGGCTGCTCCTCGGCTTGGCTCAGCGCGGTGCTCCACAGGTAGTCGCCGCCCTTCGTGAAATCCGGATGGGAATTCGTGAAGCCGAACTGGATCAACTGCCCGCGCTGGTAGATCGGCGACGCGGCCATCGACGTCGCGCTGGAAAAGTCGCCGAGCTCGATCACGATGCGCGGGTCCGCGACGAATTTCTGCGCGATCGCCACCGCCTGACGCGGATCGCTGCGGCTGTCCTGGAAGTCGACCGCGAGCGGCCGGCCGTGGATGCCGCCGCCGCCGTTGATCTCGTCGAGCGCGAGATCGAAGCCACGCTTCCATTGTTCGCCGTATTGCGCGTCCTGCCCGGTGAGCGGCCCGCTCACGCCGATCACCACCGGCTCGCCGGACACGCCCGCCGCGAGCGCGCCGCCCGTCGACAAGCCCCATGCGGCAGCCAGTGCCGCCACCGTGCCCAGCACGCGCCGCCATGCGCCGCGTGCGTCGTTCCCCGAAACGTTCATGCGTCCCCCCAGCTTCAGTCAGTCGAAAAGAGTGAGGGCATGTAACCATCCGGTTCAGGGCGTTCCAACGAAGTTTTGCGCATATCGATATCGTGCGCGGCGCGAAGCGCAACGTCACTGCCACGGTCTCCTGCACGGCGCGCCTCGCGCGACGCATCGGCATGCGTTGCAGCGCATTGATTCGATTGACGTTTGCCGTTGAGCATCGCTGCCGGCCGACGCGCATGCATGCACGGCGCGTCGT
The DNA here is from genome assembly GCF_905339875.1 of Burkholderia sp. BCC1998. Lineage (NCBI taxonomy): Bacteria > Pseudomonadati > Pseudomonadota > Betaproteobacteria > Burkholderiales > Burkholderiaceae > Burkholderia > Burkholderia sp. BCC1998. The sequence continues at coordinate 266,772 of NZ_CAJPHE010000008.1, read as the reverse complement.
CCCGGCGCGCGTGCGCTTCGCATGTTTGGCACTGTCGATAGCAAAAATCATTATATGAATCGTGCATGCTCGCACTCCTACAATGCGCAAATCGCATCATCGGAACGCGTCATGGAGTTGCATCAACTCGAAGCCTTTTCCGCGGTCATGTCGGCCGGCAGCGTGACCGGCGCGGGCGAACTGCTCGGCCGCTCGCAGCCGGCCGTCACGCGGCAGATCCAGGAGCTCGAAGCCGATCTCGGCTATGCGCTGTTCGACCGGCACGGCCCGCGCGTCACGCCGACGCGCCGTGCATTCCTGCTCTACGAGGAAGTCGAACGCTCGCTCGTCGGCCTGCGCGCGATCGAAGCGCGGGCGCGCGCACTCGGCGAAGAAACCGCCGAACCCGTGCGCATCGCGGCCACGCCTTCACTCGCGGCCACGCTCGTGCCGGCCGCGCTCGCCGCACTGCCCGACGGCGCGCAGGCGCCGCACTACCAGTTGCGCAGCGAGTCGGCCGAACACGTCGTGCACGAAGTGCTCGCCGGCACGGCCGATATCGGCGTCGTCACGCTGCCGATGGCGCATGCGGGGCTCGACGTGCACTGGATCGCGCAAACGCCCTGCGTCGCCGTGCTGCCGGCCGACGATCCGCTCGCGGGCAAGCCGCGCATCGCGCTGCGCGATCTCGCGCGCCGCCGCATCGTGACGGTCGCGAACCGGCACCGGCTGCGCCAGCGGATCGATGCGGCATTCGCGGCCGCGCGCGTCGACGCGCACGTGTTCATCGAAACCAATGCATCGCTGAACGCGGTGATGGCCGCGCGCGCGGGCGTCGGGATTGGCATCGTCGACCCGGCGACCGGCGTGGCACTGCCGGTGGACGGCGTCGTCGCACGACCGCTCGATGTCGACATCCCGTTCGCGTTCGGTGTCGCGACGCCCGCCGGCAAGACGCGCACGGCCGCCGTCGAGGCGCTGCTCGACGCGCTGCAGCACACGACGCAAGCGCTGCTCGACGACGTGACCTTTCACGATGCATCCGTGCACGACGCGTTGTTGCGAGGCGACCGGTTGCGCATCGATCGCCCGCCTCGCGCGACGCGCGCCACACGAACCGCACGCACACGCGGTACCCGCCCGGAGGCCGCATGACGGCGACGCCCGACACACCCGACGCACCCGACACGCTCGACGCACTCGAAGCCCGCCTCGCCCAGGACCTGCGCTGGCTCGACCTGCCCTCGCCGTCGTGGGTGCCGCCGCTCGACGTCGACGGCACGCGCGTGCTCGACGTCGCGATCGTCGGCGGCGGAATGGCGGGGCTCGCGGCATCCGCCGAACTGCGCCTGCTCGGCATCGACAACCAGTGCGTGATCGACCGCGCACCGGCCGGCTACGAAGGCCCGTGGATCACGTTCGCGCGAATGGAAACGCTGCGCTCGCCGAAGCAGCTCACCGGCCCCGCGCTCGGCCTGCCCGCGCTGACGTTCCGCGCGTGGTTCGAAGCACGATACGGCCGCGACGCGTGGGATGCGCTCTACAAGATTCCGCGCACGCAATGGATGGAATACCTGCGCTGGTATCGCCGCGTGCTCGACCTGCCGGTGCGCAACGACACCGCGCTCGTGGCACTGCGTCCGCGCGACGACGGCCTGCTCGCGCTCGACCTGCGCGCGAACGGCCACGCGCAGACCGTACTCGCGCGACACGTCGTGCTGGCGACCGGCCGCGACGGGCTCGGCGGCCCGTACGTGCCGCCCGTCGCGCAACGCGCGCCGCGCTCGCGTTGGGCCCATTCGTCCGAGCCGATCGATTTCGCTTCGCTCGCCGGCAAGCGCGTCGGCGTGGTCGGCGCGGGCGCGTCCGCGTTCGACAATGCGGGCACCGCGCTCGAAGCGGGCGCCGCGCGCGTCGACCTGTTCTTCCGTCGCGCGGACATTCCGCGCATCAACAAGCTGACGGGCATCGGCAGCCCGGGCCTCGTGCACGGTTATGCCGACCTCGACGATGCGACGAAGTGGCGCTTCATGCACTACGCGCTGACGTCGCAGACACCGCCGCCGCGCGACAGCGTGCTGCGCGTGTCGCGGCATGCTCACGCACACTTCCATGCAGCCAGCCCGATCGAAACGCTGGTCGAACACGCGGACGGCCTCGACGTCGTCACGCCGCGCGGCCGCTACACGGTCGACTTCCTGATCTTCGCGACGGGCTTTCATTCCGACTGGACGACACGCGCGGAATTCGCGTCGTTCGGGCCGCATGTGCGGCGCTGGAAGGATCGCTATCAACCGGAACCGGGCACATGGCTCGACGAGCTCGCCGAGTCGCCCGATCTCGGCCCCGCGTTCGCGTTCCAGGAACGCGAACGCGGCGCCTGCCAGGCCGTCACCCGCATCCATTGCTTCAACCATGCGGCGAGCCTTAGCCACGGCAAGCTGTCGGGCGACATCCCCGCGATCAGCGCGGGCGCCGGGCGGCTCGCACGTGGCATCGCGAGCCGGCTGTTCGACGCCGATCGCGACCGCCACTACGACGCGCTCGTCGCGTTCGCGACCGCGGAGCTGCAGGGCGACGAATGGCGCGACGCCGACGCATGAGCGCCGCCGCGATCCACGCTACTCACGACGACTGGAATCCATCACGATGACCGAACCCATCCCGCCGGCCGCCGCGCCGGATACGATCGACGCCGTCGCCGGCCTGCGCGAAGGCGATGCCGTGGCCGCGCTGCGTCGCGCACGCGACAAGGTGCTGCTCCATACGCGGCTCAGCGAAGCCGCGCTGTTCGACACCGCGCTGCCCGATCTTTCGTTGATCGAACGATTGCATGCGGCACGCTATGTCGCGCAGCGCTCGAATGCGCACGCGCTGGCAGCGGTCTACCGAACACGACTGATCGACGCGGGCGGCACGCCCGACGACATCGCCCGCGCGGACGCCGATGCGTTCGACGCACTGCCCACGCGCCTCGGCGCGCTCCTCGCGCATGCGCGGCGCCTGACGCGCTCGCCCGCCGACGCACGCCCGTCCGATCTCGACGCACTGAAGTCGGCCGGGTTCACGACACCCGCGATCGTCGCGCTGTCGCAGCTCGTCGCCTTCGTCTCGTATCAGCTTCGTGTCGCGGCAGCGGCGCAAGCGTTGCAGGCGCGTGCCGCCCGGGAGGCCGCATGACGATGGCCACGCACGGTTTCACGTCCGCCACGCTCGGCTGGCGTGCATGGCTCGACACGGTGCCGCTCGAGCGCGCCACGGCCGACCAGCTCGCGGTGCTCGAAGCGAGCCATCCGCAAGCGAAAACGTCGGACTACTACCTGCTGCTCGTCCACCTGCCCGACATCCTGCGGCAGCGTTCCGGCGTGTTCAACGCGATCATGTATGGTCCCGGCGGACTGTCGCGCGCGGAACGCGAGCTGGCAAGCACGGCCGTGTCGCGCGTGAACGGCTGCGTGTATTGCGCATCGGTGCATGCGCAGCGCTTCGCGCAGCTCGCGAAACGCACCGATGCGATCGACCAGGTGTTCGACGATCCGTCGACAGCCGGCACGACCGCGCGCGAACGCGCGATCGTCCGCTATGCGGTCGCGCTGACCGAACGGCCCGACACGGTGGACGAACGCGACATCGCCGCGCTCGAAGCCGAAGGGCTCACCCACGAAGAAATTCTCGACCTGTCGCACGCCGTCGCGATCTTCGCGTGGGCGAACCGGCTGATGCTGACGCTGGGCGAACCGGTGTTTCCCGAATCCGCAGCGGGCAACTGACACGCCGCCGCGCCGGCGCTGGCGCAGGCGACCACACCGGCCGACGCGCGCCGCCGCGCGTCACGCCTTGTGCGTCGACAACAGAATGCTCGTCTCCGTATTCGCGATCCCGTCGATCAACCGGATCGCGCCGAGCACGCGATCGAAATGCTCGAGCGAATCGGCGTGCAGCTCGGCGACCAGATCCCAGCGCCCGTTGGTACTGTGGATCGACGCGACGTTCGGATGCCCGCGCAGCACCTTCACCACTTCCGCGCCGCGATTGCCCTGCACCGCGATCGACATCAGCGCGCGGATCCGGTGCCGCTCGGCGGCCGGCTTGAGCCGCACCGTATAGCCGACGATCACGCCGTTCTTCTCCAGCCGCGTCAGCCGGTTCTGCACGGTCGCGCGCGCGACGCGCAACGCCTTCGCAAGGGCGACGACGGGCATCCGCGCGTTGTCGCGCAGCAGCGCGATGAGCTGCCGGTCGACGTCGTCGAGCGTAATCATGAACGGACCTTCCTGTTGAACGTGACACGGCCGCCAGCGTGCCGGACGGCACGCATTTCGACCAGCATGATTTGAACAAACTGCCATATCCGGCCAGCAATCTGCCAAGTCTATCGAGAAATCTGCCATTTTTGCCGTCTTTTTGTTGGCTCGACTCACGGAAATAATGACTCCATCGACCGGCCGCATGGGCCGCAACGCCGCTTTTGATGGAGCCGGGGCCCGGGCCGACACGCCCGCCCCGGTCGACCAGAACGCCTGGACACCCGTCCGGGCAACAAAATGGAGACAGACCGATGACCCGCTTCCTCGACGTTCCCGCCACCGCCCGACTGATCGCCCAGACCGGCGTCACGCCGTTCCTGCGCGCGCTCGTCGACACGCTGCGCGCCGATTACCTGCACTGGGCCGACTTCGACAAGTCGCCGCGCGTCGCCTGCCACTCGCGCGACGGCGTGATCGAGCTGATGCCCGTCGCGAACGCGTCGCTGTTCGCGTTCAAGTACGTGAACGGCCACCCCGTCAACGCCGCGCGCGGGATGCACACCGTGATGGCGTTCGGCGCGCTCGCCGAAGTCGACACCGGCTACCCGCTGCTGCTCGCCGAACTCACGCTGACCACCGCGTTGCGCACCGCCGCGACATCGGTGCTGGCCGCGCAGGCGCTCGCGCGCCCCGACGCGCGCACGATGGCGCTGATCGGCAACGGCGCGCAGAGCGAATTCCAGGCGATCGCATTCCATACGCTGCTCGGCATCGACGAGATCCGCGTGTTCGACGTCGATCCGCTCGCGACCGACAAGCTCGTGAAGAACCTCGCCGCTTACCCTGAATTGCGCGTCGTGCGCGCCGCGTCGACCGCCGACGCCGTGCGTGGCGCCGACATCGTGACGACCGTCACCGCCGACAAGGCGTATGCGACGATCGTCACGGCCGACATGATCGAGCCCGGCATGCACCTGAACGCGGTCGGCGGCGATTGCCCGGGCAAGACCGAGCTCGACGCGGGCGTGCTGCAGGCGGGCCGCGTGTTCGTCGAATTCGAGCCGCAGTCGCGCATCGAGGGCGAGATCCAGCAGATGCCGGCCGACTTCCCGGTGACCGAACTGTGGCGCGTGCTGCAGGGCGAGACGACCGGCCGCGAGCGCGCGGACGAAGTCACGGTGTTCGACTCGGTCGGCTTCGCGCTCGAGGACTACTCGGCGCTGCGCTACCTGTATGCGCTCGCGCAGCAGCACAACGCGGGCGTCGAGATCGCGCTGATTCCGCCGGCCGTCGATCCGAAGAACCTGTTCGCGCTGATCGACGATCCGGCCGCGATCGCGCAGGGTCATGCGGCGTTCGTGACCGAAGCCGTCGCCGCGTTCGCACGCTGATCGTCATTCCGGGCGGCCGGCGCGCCGCCCGATTCTCCGCCTGTCTCTTCAAACGTTCATGAATCTCGTATCGATCCAGGCGCCGGCCGCCGTCGTGATGATCCGTCCGCACCGCTTCCTGCCGAATCCGCAGACCGCGGCCGACAACGCGTTCCAGCGCACGGCCGTCGGCGGCGCGCACGACACGCTGTCGGTGTCGGCCGCCGCGCGCGACGAAGTCACGGCAGCCGCGCAGACGCTCACGGACGCCGGCGTGCGCGTGCACGTGTTCGACGACCAAGGCGAGCGCGACACGCCCGATTCCGTGTTCCCGAACAACTGGTTCTCGACCCATCCGGGCGGGCATATCGCGTTGTTTCCGATGCATAGCCCGAACCGGCGCCGCGAGCGGCGCGCGGACGTCATCGAGATGCTGAAGGCCGAGTACCGCGTGCAGGACGTGATCGACTACTCGGGGCTCGAATACGACGACGTGTTCCTGGAAGGCACCGGCGCGATGGTGCTCGACCACGTCGCGCGGATCGCGTACACCGCGCGTTCGCGCCGCGCCGATCCGGTCGCGCTCGAACGCTTCTGCACGCACTTCAACTTCGAGCCGATCTGCTTCGACACGGCCGATGCGAACGGCAAGCCGATCTATCACACGAACGTGATGATGAGCGTCGCCACCGAGTTCGCGATGATCGGCCTCGACCTGATCGCCGAGCGCCGGCGCCGCGACGAAATCGCTCAACGCCTGACCGAAACGGGCCGCACCGTGATCGCGCTCGATCATGCGCAGATCGCGAACTTCGCGGGCAATACGCTGGAGCTGTCGGGCAAGGACGGGCGCGTGCTCGCGCTGTCGCGGCGCGCGTTCGACTGCCTCACCGGCGGCCAGCGCGCGACGATCGAACGCTCCGCGCGGCTGCTGCCGCTCGACGTGCCGACGATCGAACTGGCCGGCGGCTCGGTGCGCTGCATGCTCGCGGGGATTCATCTCGCGCGGCGGGCCGCAGCACATGACGTGAAGGAAATGGAATCGGCGGCGCGGTAACGCGAACCGGTGCCACACGCCTGAGCGGACATCCTGCGGCGGATAGCCCGATGGCGCAGCCGGACGATGCTTCGGCCTGAACGGACATCCTGCGCGGATAGCCCGATGGCGCCGCCGGACAATGCTTCGGCCTGAACGGACATCCTACGCGGATAGTCCGATAGTGCCGCCGGACGATGCTTCGATCTACGAACCAGATCGAAACATCGTCCGGCCCGTTCATCAACCGCCCAGCAGCTTCAACCCGGCCGGCAACGTTTCGCCGAACACACGTGCGGTGTCGGCTTCGTCGAATGCAATCGCCTCGCGCACCATGTCGATCCACGCGGCCGACACATTCGCGGAAGACAGGCGCTTGATCACCGCGTCGCGCGTTTCGTCCGGCAAATCGCGTTCGCGGTCGCCCGTCATCCGCGCGATTTGCGCGACCGCGAACGCCGCAGGCTCGACCTGCTTCCAGTCGAGCGCGAACAGCGCGTCGAGCCAGCGGTTCGCGACGTCGGCCGGCACGACACTGTGCGCGCTGCCGTAGAACGGCCGGCGCGCACCGATGCGCCCGAGCGCCCACGCGCACAGCGTGCGCTCGGCCGGCTTCTGCAATTGCATGATCAACCGCTCGGCCAGTTCCACCTTGCGCTCGACCGGCAATCGTTCGAGCGATGCCGACAAGCGCGTCATGTCGGCCGGGCCGACCTTGGCCGGGTCGAACGGCAGCTTGCGGCGCTTGTCGTCGGACGGTTCGAGGAACGCGATCGCATCGCGCACCTGCGTCTGCGCGTCGTCGTCGAGGCCGCCGGCCACGCGCCGCCACAACGTCCACCACTCGGACCACACCTGCGCGTCGTTCACGTACTGGATCCCGTCGTCGAACAGCGGCCACAGCTGCTCGATGCGCCACGCATCGAGCGGATGGCCGAAGCCCGGGCGCAGGCAATAGCCGGCGAGGTTCAGCCACGCGCGTTCGTGATCGGCCGAGCGCCGCCGGCGACGCGCGCGCGCAAGCAACGCGTCGAACAGCTCGCGCGCGAGCGCGACGTCCCACTCGTCGCGCGGGCCGAGCACCTGTTCAAGTTGCGCGCGCAACCGTCGCGTGTCCTTCGGCGTGACGTCCGCGGCCTTGCTGCCGAACGAGCGGTCGATCAGCTCGATCGCGTGATCGACGCGCGGATGGCGCGCGAACGCGGCATCGTCGCCTTGCGCGGGCGCATCGCCACGTAACTGGAATTCGAGCCGCCAGCGGCGCGCTGCATCGTCGGTCGCGATGCAGTGCATTTCGAGCGTGCCGACCTCGGTCAGCGACGCGGTGAGTTTCACCGGCGTTTCGCGCGCATCGCTACCGGCCTTCGCGTCGACGACCGTCGCGATCGGCGGCAGCCGCACGAAGTCGCCGCCGTCCAGCTCGACCAGATCGCCCGGCTGGTACGCGGTGTCGGCGACCGTCGACACGAGGTGGAAACGCACCGGCTGCCCGAGCTGCAACGCGAACGTGCGTTCCTCGAGCCGGATCTCGCGGCCTTCCTCGGCACCGCGCGGCAGCAGGCAGACGCCGCGCGCCGCCGTGGCGCCCTCGCCATCGTCGAGCACGAGGAAATAACTGCGCGCGGAACCACCGCCGATGCGCGGCGCATGCCCCGCCCGCGCCAGGCCATAGGCCACCGCGCCGCGCGCGACCGCCACGTCCGGATGCGCGTTGTGCAGCACGTCGAGCGGCGCGCCGCGCCACGCGCCGAGCGTCTGCGCGAGACGGCCGGCCAGCGCCCCCGCGCGGAACACGCCGCCGTTGAGCAGCAGCGTGTCGGGCAGCGGGCCTTCCGCGTGACGATTCAGGAACGCGGCGACGTGGCGCGTGACGGCCGGGTCGCTCGCATACGGCAAGCCGAATTCGACGATCGCGGCCCGCGCGCGGCGCGGCAGCTCGCCGGCCTCGACCTGCGGAAAGAAGCCGTCGACGACGATCTGCTCGACTTCCTGCCGCGTCAGCTCGGCCGAGCGTGCGCCGCCGACGAGCTTGCTGCCCGCGCCGAGCAGCGTCACGGTGACGGAGGCCGGCGCGTCGTCGCCGAGCAGCCGCTCCTTCGCCGCGCGGCAGCGCTCGACGAGCTGCGACAGGCTCGCGGCCGACAGCCGCGTGCCGGGCTCGGTCAGCCGCGTCTCGACCAGGCGCGCGAGCGCGAGGTCCATGTTGTCGCCGCCGAGCATCAGGTGATTGCCGACGCCGACGCGCGTGAAGGCCGGTTCGCCGTCGTCGCCCGGCGCGACGTCGACCAGCGTGAGGTCGGTCGTGCCGCCGCCGACGTCGCAGATCAGCACGCGGCGCGGTGCGGCGAAGGTGTCGCGCAACGTCGCGCGCTGGCCGTACAACCAGTCGTAGAACGCGGCCTGCGGTTCTTCCAGCAAGCGCAGCGCCGGCAGTTTCGCGCGTTTGGCCGCCTCGACCGTCAACGCGCGGGCGCCGTCGTCGAACGACGCCGGCACCGTCAGAATGACGTCCTGCTTCGCGAGCGGCGCATCGGGAAAACGCGCATCCCACGCGGCCCGCACGTGCGCGAGATAGCTCGCGCTCGCGTCGACCGGCGACACCTTGTCGACGCCGTCGGCCGCGCCCCACGGCAGGATCGCCGCGAGCCGGTCGACCGACGCGTGCGACAGCCAGCTCTTCGCGCTGGTGACGAGCCGCCCCGGCACCTGCGCGCCGAGCGTGCGCGCATACCGGCCGATCACGGCCGGCGGTGCGCCGGCCGCATTCGCGTTGGCCTTCGCATCAGCCTTCGCACCTGCGTTAGAGGCCGCCCACGGCAACCGCAGCGCGTCCGGCGGCAGTTCACCCGCCGCCGGGTGATAACGCACCGACGGCAGCAGCGGCTGCGCCGCCACCGCGCCGGGGCCGACCAGCTGCTCGACGTCGAACACGCGGATCGCGTCGGAGCCGGCCTCGACGTATGCGACGACCGTATTGCTCGTGCCGAGGTCGATGCCGACCGTATAGCGCTTCATCGCGCTCAGGCGGCGCCGCGCACGTCGAACTCGACCTTCCAGCGCTCGTTCGTGCCGCTCGGGATCGCCTCGAGCTCGAGCGTGCCGGCTTCGGTCACGCGCGCATGCAGCTTCACCGGCACGACCTCGCCGACCGTGCGCCCTTCGGCGGGCAGCGTGGCCTGGATTTCCTCGAGTTCCTGCAGCTCTTCAGGCGACCAGTAGTCGAGCAGCGTGCCGACCTGGTCCTGGCGCCGCACCGATGACCCGAAGAAGCGGAACTGCACCGGCTCGCCGACGACGAGGCCGAACTCCTGCGGCGGCAGCGCCGCATCCGAGCCTTCCTCCATCCCGAAAGGCGCGACGCAGAGCGCCTGCACCGGCGGCTCCAGCCCCGGCACCGCGGGCATCGCCGACTCGATCGCGACGTAGTACGCACGCGCCGTGCCGCCGCGAATGCGCACGCCGCGGCCGCGCTTCACGTAGCCGTAATACGCCGCGCCACGCGCGACCGCCAGATCGAGGTCCGCGCCTTCGAGCAGGCGCGCGGCCGGCGCGCCTTCGGCGGCGAGCCAGCTGTTGAGCGTATCGAGCACGCGCTGCGTGAGCAGCGGCGACTTGAACACGCCGCCATTGAACAGCACCGCTGTCGGATGCAGGAATGTCGCGCCTTGCGGCAGCGTACGCTGCACGCCTTCGAGCGCGTCGAGCGCCGCGACCTGGCGGCCGAGGAACGCCGCGAGGTGGCGCGTGATGCCCGCGTCCTGCGCATACGGCAGGCCGAGCTGCGTCAGGCCGACGCGCGCGCGGCTCACCGGGCGCGCGGCCGCGTCGACTTGCGGGAAGAAACCTTCGAGGATCGTCTGCGTGAGTTCCGCGCGCGTCAGTTCCGTGCGGATCGAGCCGCCGATCAGCTTCGAGCCGCGGCTCGGCACGACGAGCGGCACCGCGTCGGTCGTCGGGTCGGACAGCAGCGTTTCCTTCGCCGAGCGGCACGCGTAGGTCAGCGCGCGCAATTGCCACGGATCGGCCTGCGTGCCCTGCTGCGCGAGCTTGCGCGCGACCACGTGCGCGAGCGCGAGGTCCATGTTGTCGCCGCCGAGCAGGATGTGCTCGCCGACCGCCACGCGATGCAGTTCGAGATTGCCGTCGCGCTCGACCACCGCGATCAGCGACAGGTCGGTGGTGCCGCCGCCGACGTCCACGCACAGGATCAGGTCGCCGACCTGCACCTGCTTGCGCCAGCCGCCTTCGCTCTTCTGGATCCAGCTGTAGAGCGCCGCCTGCGGCTCCTCGAGCAGCGTCATGCGCGAATAGCCGGCGGCACGCGCGGCTTCCGCCGTCAGCTCGCGCGCGGCCGGGTCGAACGACGCGGGGATCGTGACCGTCACGTCCTGGTCGGCGAACGGCGCGTCGGGATGCGCGTGGTCCCACGCTTCGCGCAGGTGCGTCAGGTAGCGGATCGAGCTTTCCAGCGGCGACACGCGCGCCACTTCCGGCGGCGCATCGCTCGGCAGGATCGCCGCGCGGCGATCGACGCCCGGGTGGCACAGCCAGCTCTTCGCGCTCGACACGAGGCGGATCGGCGTGCCGGCGCCACGCGTGCGCGCCATCTCGCCGACCGCGAACGCGCGCGAGGCCGTCCACGGCAGCGTCAGGTCGCCCTGCGTCAGCTCGCTTTCATGCGGAAGATAGAGGAACGACGGCAGCAGGTCGCGCGACTCCAGCGCGCCGGGCGCGGTCAGCTGCGCGATCGGCAGCACCTGCTGCGCGATCGTTTCGCCGTCGCTCGCGGCGCTGTCGACGTACGACAGCGCGCAGTGGGTCGTACCGAGGTCGATACCGATCGAATAGCGCGGATCGTTCACAGTTCCACCTCCGCCGGTGCGACCACCGAGGCGTCGTGGCTGCCGGTCAGCTTCGGCAGGCGCACGTCGGCCACGCGCCAGCCGCGGTGGCTGACCGTGCCCGTGAACGGCGCGGCGCCGACCACGTTGCCCGTCACGCGCACGGCCGTCGCGTCGAAGCCGGCCGGCAGCGTCACGCGGCTGCCTTCGGCTTCATCGCGCACCGGCACGATCGTGAAATGCTCGCGCAGCGCGGCGCGGCAGCCGTCGTGCACGAGGCGTGCGGCGGCGCCGATGTCGGCGTCCGCGTAGCCGGCGATGTCTTCCTCGACGAAGTCGATGAAGCGCGCATCGCGCTGCAGCAGGCCGAGCAGTTGCAGCGCGGCTTGCGGGCTCGCTTCGCGCAGCTCGGGGGCCGGCGCCTTCACGGGCGCGGGCGCCGGGGCTGCCGCGGGGGCCGGCGCAACCGGCGCCGGGGCGACCGGTGCCGGGGCGCCGTCGCGCACGCGCAGCACGCCGGCCGCGAACTCGCGGTTGCCGATCACGGAGAAGAACGTGCCGACGGCCAGCGACAGCCGGCCGAAGAAGGACAGGTTGGTTTCGGGCATGGGGTCTGGACTCCTGTGGGCTCGCGACACGGCGAGCAGCTTGCCTGGGCGCCGGGCGGCGGCGTGCGAATGCGCACTGCCGCCGCCCGGCGCGTGATTCGGGCGCGCCCTCTCGGGTGCGGAAAACCCGTATTTTGCCCTGTGGCGGGCGAACCGGGCAGAAGTTGGGGGACAGAACACAACGACGCGCGGGTTTTGCGCGGCGCCGGATTGCATCGGACTGCCGGCTATCGGGGGTCGGCCGGGCGTCGGCCGGGATGTTGCGGCGCGTCAGCGCGGCTTGCGGCGGCGTGCCGCCTCCACCCGAAAATCGCGCGAATTCGGGCGCGCGACGTGAAACGCATGCCCCCCGCATGGGGACCGCGGCGGCGTAGCGCTACATGCTTGATGCAATGTGATGTTTAATGCCCGGCAACGCCAGCATTAAAGGACACGCAATGCTCGACCTCGACGACCTTCGCCTCGTGCGCGCGATCGGCGCGTCGCGTTCATTGGCATCCGCCGCGCGCCTGCTCGACCTCACCCCGCCCGCGGTCACGATCCGCCTGCAGCGGATGGAGGCGAGGCTGGACGTCCGGCTCGCCGTGCGGCAACCGAAAGGGATCGAGCTGACCGACGAAGGTCAGCGGCTTTATCGGGAAGCCGTGGAGATCCTCGAGCGCGTGGACGCGCTGCCGAACAACATCGCGGGCGATCACGGCGACGTGCAGGGCACGCTGCGCGTCGTCGCGCCGTTCGGCTTCGGACGCAAGTACGTCGCGCGGATCGTGCGCGACGTGCAACGCGCGCATCCGAAGCTCGAAATCTCGCTGCACCTGTCGGAGAGTCCGCTGACCAGCGCGTCGGGGGCCGACGTGGTCATCCATGTCGGCAGCCTGAAGTCGTCGTCGTGGATCGGCTATCCGCTCGCGCCCAACGAGCGCTTCCTGTGCGCGAGCCCCGGTTACGCGCGGCGCATCAAGCAGCTGGGCCATCCGTCCGACCTCGCCCGCTACGACTGCCTGTGCCTGCGCGAGAACGACGAGGACATTCCGCGCTGGCGTTTCTCGCAAGCCGGCGACGGCAAGGGCGAATCCAGACGATCGGCGGTGATTCGCGTCACGGGCGCGCTGTCGTCGAACGACGGCACCGTCATCACCGACTGGGCGCTGGCCGGGCTCGGCATCGTCGAGCGCTCCGAGTGGGACGTCGCGCCGCTGCTGGCGAACGGCAAGCTGGTCAGGCTGCTGCCCGACTGGCATCTGCCGCCCGCGCCGGTGACCGCGCTGCTGCCGTCGCGCACCGGCCGCTCCGCGCGGCAGCGGGTTTTCCTCGAAGCCGCGACGCAATTCCTCGCTCCGCCGCCGTGGCGCGGCAAGGCATGAGCGCGGTCCCGGGATTAAATGCTGCTTAATGCTCGATTTGGCACGCGTTAAACACGCTGCGCGCCAAACGCCCTACTGTGTTCGCTGTCGGCAATCCACCGAGGCAACGCATCATGGGCATTCCCCTCCTTCTCAATACCCCCGCCGCATTGATCGACGTCGGCCGCATGCGTGACAACATCGCGCGCATGCAGGCGCATCTGGACGCGCTCGGCGTCAGGTTCCGACCGCACGTGAAGACCACCAAGTGCCAGCACGTCGTCGACGCGCAGGTCGCGGCCGGCGCGCGAGGCATCACGGTGTCGACGCTGAAAGAAGCCGAGCAGTTCTTCGCGAGCGGCGTGCGCGACATCGTCTACGCGGTCGGCATGATTCCCGCGAAGCTCGGCCAGGCGCTCGCGCTGCGCCGGCAGGGCTGCGACCTGAAGATCGTCGCCGACAGCCTGCCGGCCGCGCACGCGATCGCCGAATTCGGGCGCGCGCACGGCGAGCGCTTCGAAGTCTGGATCGAGGTCGATGTCGACGGCCATCGCTCGGGGATCGCCCCCGACGACGACCTGCTGATCGACGTCGGCCGCGCGCTGGTCGACGGCGGCATGACGCTCGGCGGCGTGCTCGCGCACGCCGGCTCCAGCTACGAATACGACACCCGCGACGCGCTGGTCGCGATCGCCGAACAGGAGCGCAGCCGGACCGTGCACGCCGCGGATCGCCTCAGGGCCGCCGCGCTGCCCTGCCCGGTCGTCAGCATCGGTTCGACGCCGACCGCGCTGTCCGCGGAGCGCCTCGACGGCGTGACCGAAGTCCGCGCGGGCGTGTACGTGCTGTTCGACCTCGTGATGCACAACGTCGGCGTGTGCGCGCTGTCCGACATCGCGCTGTCGGTGCTGACCACCGTCATCGGGCACCAGGAAGAAAAAGGCTGGGTCATCGTTGACGCGGGCTGGATGGCGATGAGCCGCGATCGCGGCACGCAGCGGCAGGCGCGGGATTTCGGCTACGGGCAGGTGTGTAGCGAAGACGGTGACGTGCTCGGCGAGTACGTAATGAGCGCGGCCAATCAGGAGCACGGCATCGTGTCCCGCATCGGGACGCCGGACACGGATATCGCGACGCGGTTTCCGATCGGGACCCGTTTGCGGATTCTGCCGAACCACGCGTGCGCGACCGGCGCGCAACATCCGGAATATCACGCGCTCGGCGACGCCGGCACCGTGCAGAACTGGCCGCGCTTCTACGGGTGGTAAGCACCAGGCATCGCGGTGCGGTGGCCGATTCGTCGGAGTGATACGCCGATGTCCGGCGATGCAACCGCCGCCGCGCGCCCGCCCTCCCTCCCTCCCGATATTGACTATTTGTCCAATTCTATACAAACTATAAAACCGCGATTCACATTGCATCCGACAGGCTCCCCCACCATGCCGATAGACGCCCACCTCCTTCTTCTCGACCGGGATGTCGTCGAACCGGCCCTTCAAACCGAACACGTGATGGCGGCGGTCCGCGAAGCCTTCGTGCTGCACAGCCAACGCGCAGGGCGCGTGTTCCCGGTCGTGCGCGAGAAGCTGCATACCGGCGGCGTGTTCGGCATCAAGTCGGGCGACGTCGCGAGCCAGGATCTGCTCGGCTTCAAGGCGGCCGGATTCTGGCCCGGCAATCGCAGCCGGGGCGGCGAGCCGCACCAGGCGACGATCATGCTGTTCGATCCGGCCACCGGCCGCCCGCTCTGCATCATGGACGGCAACGCGATCACCACCGCCCGGACCGGCGCGGCCGGCGGCCTGGGCCTGCAGGCGCTGGCCCGCCGCGACAGTACGCGCATCTGCGTGTTCGGCACCGGCGTGCAGGCGCGCGTCCAGCTCGACCGTGCGCTCAGGCTGCTGCCGCAACGGTGCGCGGTGCAGTACGTGAACGCGCGCGGCGAAGCGGACGCGGTGTTCGAATCGGCATTCCGCGAACGCTGCGACATCCGCGTCGCGCGAGACCGGAACGATGCGGTGGCCGACAGCGACGTGGTCATCACGGCCACGCCGGGCGGCGGCCCGCTGTTCGATGCGGACGCGGTTCAGCCCGGCACCCACCTGACCTGCGTCGGCGCGGACACCGCGGGCAAGCGCGAGCTTCCCGAAGGCGTGCTGCAGCGCGCGCGCATTTTCGTGGACGATCACGAGCAGGCGCGCGGCATCGGCGAGTGCCAATGGGCGCCCGATCTGCCGCGCACCGAAATCGGCGACGTGCTCGCCGGGACCGTGTCGGTCGATCGCTCGCCGAGCGAGATCACCGTATTCGACATGACGGGGCTCGCGCTGCAGGACCTGACCGTGGCGCGCTTCCTGTATCGGCAGGCCGTCGAGCGCGGCACGGGACGCTCGATCCCGTGGCCGTGGTGAACGGCAACGGCGTGATATCTTCCATCGCCATGCGTCTATCCAAAGTTTCCGCCATCTCGTTCGATCTCGACGACACGCTATGGCCGTTCGGCCCTTCCGTCGCACGGGCCGAGGCGTCGCTGCATGCGTGGCTGATCGCGCACGCACCCGATACCGCGAGCGTGCTGCCGACGTCGCAGACGCTGGCTCAACTGCGCGACGAATACGAACGCTCGCGGCCGGATCTCGTCGGCGACTATCGCGCGTTGCGCATCGGATCGATCCGGCTGGCGCTGGAGCGGGCGAACGAAGACGTCTCACTGACCGACCGCGCCTACGACGTGTTCTATTCGGCGCGGAACCAGGTCGAGTTCTTCGACGATGCATTGCCGGCGCTCGCGTGGTTGAGCGCGCGGTTTCCACTGATCGCGGTGACGAACGGCAATGCGGACCTTCAACTGACCGGCGGCGGCGAGTTCTTCCGTGAAACGCTCAGCGCGCGTGCGTTCGGGTTCGCGAAGCCCGAGCCGGAAATCTTCCATGCGGCCGCCGCGACGCTCGGCGTGCCTGCGGCGGAGCTGCTGCACGTCGGCGACGACTTTCACCTCGATATCGTCGGCGCATTGAATGCGGGGCTTCAGGCAGCGTGGGTCGTACGTCACGCAGGGTCGCAAGCGGAGCACGCTGCGCATCGTGCCCCGTCCGCGCATCTGACCGTTCGCGACTTGTCGGTGCTGTGTCGCACGCTGGGTGCGCCTGACGCGGTGTCGTAACCGCAAGCCCGCAAGATCGCGCGGCCGCGGTCGATCACGCCCGTCGGCATGACCGACCGCCGCTTCACGCCGCCTTGCGTGCGTCCGCGATCCGTTGCGGCGCCTTCGGCCGCGCATAAAGCCGCTCGAGGTACGCACGCAATTGCGGGAACGGTTCGATCAGGTGGCATTCGCTCGCCCAGTCGATCAGGTAGACCGTCACGCAATCGGCCACCGTCAGCGTGTCGCCGACGATGAATTCGCGCCCTTCGAGATGCTTGTCGAGGATCGCGGCCATCGTCGAGAAATCCTCGCGTGCCAGCTCGATATCGGCCGGCGAGCGCTTTTCCGGCGGATAGAGGAACGAATGGCGCGTAATCCGCCACAGCGGCTGTTCAAGCTCCGTCACCGCGAACATGACCCATCGATACGCCTGCGCGCGCAAAGCGGGATCGACGGGCAGCAGCGCCTTCTCCGGGTACTTGTCCGCGAGATACAGCACGATCGCGGCCGACTCGGGAATCACGAGGTCGCCGTCCACCAGCACGGGCACCTTGCCGGCCGGATTGAGGCGCAGGAATTCGGGCCGCTTGTGCTCGCCCTCGAGCAGGTTGACCGACACGAACTCGAAATCCGCGTCCAGTTCCTTGAGCCCCCAGAGCGCGCGTTGCGAGCGCGTGCCGGCGAATCCGTAAAGCTTCATCGCAATGTCTCCATCGATAATGTCGGGAAAAATCGCCGCGCACAGGCGACGGCCAATCGGCCGCTTCGAATGCTTCGATCACTTCGATCGCTCCGGCCGCTTCGCCCACGCATGCAGCGCCTGTCGCCGCTCACATGCCGGGCACGGGGAGCACCGGCATCACGTCGATCGCATCGCCCGGGAACAGCGTGAAATGCGGATGGCCCTCGAACAGCGCGGCGGCCGCGTCGTGCGATGCGGCGCGCACCACGGTGAAGCCGCTCATCGCATTGGCGGTGTCCGTCACGCCGCCCTTGCCGATCGTCTTGGTCTTGCCGAGCGGCCCGCCGGGCTCGACGATCGCGTCGCGATGCCGCTCGACCCACGCATGCCACGCGGCGATCCCTTCGCGCTCCCGCGTGCGCCGCTCGTCCTCCGGCAACGCCATCCACGCCTTCATGCCCGGGCTGTCCTTGCTGCCGAGGAATACCGCGAGATACAACTGCTGTTGAGCACTCATGCTTCCTCCGTCCGATGGCGGGCACGGCGGGCTGCCGCACCTCGCCCTTGACACAATAGGTTGATATCAACACAATTGCAACATGGCACGCAAAGAAACGCTCCCTTTCGAAACGACGCTGATGGTGCGCGATTGCTGCCTGTGCCTGCACATGCAGCGCGCGGCGCGCAATCTCGCGCGCATCTTCGACGAGGTGTTGCGTCCGCTGGATCTCACCAACGGCCAGTTCTCGCTGCTGATGTCGCTGAACCGGCCGCAGCCGGCCGCGATGAAATCGGTCGCGTCATTGCTCGCGATGGATCGCACCACGCTGACCGCCGCGCTCAAGCCGCTCGAGCGGCGCGGGCTGCTCACGATCACGGCGGATCCGGACGACAAGCGCAGCCGCCTGCTCGAACTCACGCCTGCCGGTCATCGGTTGCTGGCCGAAGCGTTCCCGCTCTGGCAGCAGACGCATACCGAGATCGAACGGCCGTTCGCGCCGGAAGCAGTCGACGTGTTGCGCGGCCAGTTGCGCGCGCTGTCGGAGGATCCGGCTACGCGCGGCTGAAGCGGCGCGTCACGTCATTCACTTCCGGCCCTTCTTCGGCATCAGCAGTTGCGCGCATTCCTGCAGGAAGCGCACGGCCCCGTGCGCATGCAGTGCCTCCCCGCTGCTGAGCGCGCCGTCGATGACGGTCGCGAGCCGCAGCGCGTAGGTTCCCGGTTCGTCGATCCGCATCGCGCCGGCCAGTTCCGTCAGCCGGCGCCGCAGTTCCTGCTTGTGCGCGACGGCGACCTTGCGAGCCGGATGATTGCCGTCCGCGTACTCGGCGGCGATGTTGATCTGCGGACAGCCGCGATAGCCGGGGCGTTCGATCCGCTCGCCGATCCATTGCAGTTGCGCATCGAGTTCCTCGCGCGGCGTGCGCCGGTACTGCGCGGCCACCGCGTCCCAGTGCGCCCAGAAATCCGCATCCTCGCGCAGCAGAAACGCCTCGATCAGGTCGTCCTTCGTCGCGAAGTGCCGGTACAGGCTCGTTTTGGCGACGCCCGCCTGTGCGACGATCAGGTCCACGCCGACCGCGCGCGTCCCTTCCCGATAGAACAGCGCGCTGGCCGTTTGCAGAATGCGCTCGCGCGTATCGGGCGCGCTCCCGTTCGTGTCCGTTCCCTTTTTCATCCAAGCCCGGCCGCCAAGGGCCGCCTGTCCCGCAAAAATGCAGCCGATGATAGCACCCGAAGATTGACGGCGCTACAGGTCTGTACTATAAAACAAACCGGTCTGTATCGGAGTCGGTCATGGACGGTCAAATGACGGTTGCGGTGTATGGCGCCACGGGTCACACCGGGCGGTTCGTCCTGGCCGAGCTGGCACGGCGCGGCTGCGGTGCGATCCGTATCGGACGCGATGCCGCGCGGCTCGCGCAAGGCGGCCACGACGCGGCGCCGTGGCGCGTCGCCCCGGTCGACGATCCGGCTGCGCTCGACATCGCGTTGCGCGGCGCGCACGCGTTGATCAACTGCGCGGGTCCGTACCTCGATACCGCGCTGCCGCTCGCCGATGCGGCGTTGCGAGCGGGCATCCCGTATCTCGACCTGACGGCCGAACAGCCGTCGGTCCAGGCGCTGACCGGCCAGCGCGATGCCCGGGCACGCTCCGCCGGCGTGACGCTCATGCCGGCCGCCGCGTTCTACGGCGGCCTGGCCGATCTGCTCGTCACGGCAGTCGTCGACCCGCGCGAGCCGATCGAGCGCGTCGATGTCGCGACCGGCCTCGACAGCTGGCATCCGACGCGCGGCACGCGCGTGACCGGCGAGCGCAATCACGCGACCCGACTGATTCAGCGGGACGGCAAGCCGACCGCGGTGCCGTCGACCGCGCGCGAACGCCGGTGGCCGTTTCCATCGCCGTTCGGCGATGTCGACGTGACGCTGCTGCCGTTTTCGGAAGTGATGACACTCGCGCGTCATCTGCGCATCGATACGATCGAGTCGTGGCTCGCGACGCTCGCGCTGCGCGACGTGCGCGATGCCGGTACGCCACCGCCGCAACCGGTCGACGCGTTCGGCCGCTCGGCGCAGCGATTCGCGATGGATGCCGTCGTCGTGCAGAACGGCACCACGCATCGCGCGACCGCGTCGGGACGCGACATCTATGCGGTCAGCGCACCGATCATCGTCGAGGCGACGGTTCGCTTGCTGGACGGCAGGACGCTGACGTCAGGCGGCGTACGCAGCCTCGGCGAACTGTTCGACGCGCGCGATTTTCTCGCGGCGC
Source organism: Burkholderia sp. BCC1998 (assembly GCF_905339875.1). NCBI lineage: Bacteria > Pseudomonadati > Pseudomonadota > Betaproteobacteria > Burkholderiales > Burkholderiaceae > Burkholderia > Burkholderia sp. BCC1998. The sequence continues at coordinate 246,744 of NZ_CAJPHE010000008.1, read as the reverse complement.
TCGACACGGTCGACGTCTCGTTCGACACACTCCCCGATTCGAATTTCACCAGAAGGAGCGAGCATGACCAGCAATAACAAGGAAAAAGCCGCGTATTTCCGTTCGCTTCACCGCGCGGGCCAGCCGCTCGCGCTGTTCAACGTGTGGGACGCCGGCAGTGCACGCACGGTGGCCGACGCGGGCGCTGTCGCGCTGGCGACCGGCAGCTGGTCGGTCGCGGTCGCGAACGGTTTCGTCGACGGCGAGCAGATGCCCAAAGCACGCGTGATGGACGTGCTCGCGCGGATCGCGCAGGCGACCGACCTGCCCGTCACCGTCGATCTCGAAAGCGGGTATGGCGAGCGGCTGGAGGAACTCGCCGACACGATCGCGCGCAGCATCGAAGCCGGCGCGATCGGCTGCAATCTCGAGGACAGCTTTCCGGCGACGGGGGAACTGCGCACCGTCGACGATGCGGCCGCGCGTCTCGCGGCGGCCCGGCACGCGGCCGACCGCGCGGATATCGGCTACTTCATCAACGCGCGCACCGACGTGTTCTTCAAGGCCGCGGCCGACACGCACGACGAACGGCTGCTCGACGACGTGCTGACCCGCGCACGCGCGTACGCGGCGGCCGGCGCCGACGGCCTGTTCGTGCCGGGCCTGAGGTCGCCGGCGCTGATTCGCGCGCTGACGGCCGCGTCGCCGCTGCCCGTGAACATCATGCGCGTGTCGGAAACGCCAACGCTGGCCGAACTCGCCGACTACGGCGTCGCGCGCATCAGTCACGGGCCGTACCCTTACCTGCAGGCGATGAACGCGCTCGCGGCGCTGGTGAAGCAACGCGCGTAGCGGAGCCGGTATGTGATTGGCGCGCGGCGCGGCCCTCCGTACGCTTCCGGCGTCGCGCCGCCATGCCGGCGGCGCTCATCGCCCAGGCGGCGTCTGTCCCGCTATCTGCTTGATACGATCGACTCGGCCACGCCGCATGAACCGGGCCGGCCGTTGCGCGACCGGCGCGACCTCGCCGCGCCACTAGCCGATGTGCGATCGCGCGCATCGGCGTGCCGCAATCCGTCACTCGGCCAGCGCCGGCGCCACGCCGACCCGCTTCGGCACGCCGGTCACGATCGTCGCGACCGCGACGGCCAGCACCGCCGCCGCGCCCAGGAACACGCCGCCCGCGCCGTTCGCGTCGAACACGACGCCGCCGGCCGCCGCGCCCGTCGCGATCGCGAGCTGGATCGCCGCGACGATCAGCCCGCCCGCGCTCTCGGCTTCGTCGGGCACGGTGCGCGTGACCCACGTCGACCAGGCGACCGGCACGCCGCCGAACGCCATCCCCCACAACGCGACGAGCACCGCGTCGATCATCGGCGCGCGGCCGAGCGCGACGAGCGCGACGCCGAGCACGACCATCAGCGCGGGCATCCCGATCAGCATCGGCCGCAGCCGGTGCTCGAGCACGCGCCCGGCGAGCGACGTGCCGACGAAGTTCGCAATCCCGTAGCCGAGCAGGATCGCCGACAGCCCGTTCACGCCGACGCCCGCGACCTGTTCGAGGAACGGCCGCAGATACGTGAAGAACGCGAAATGCCCGGTGAACACGAGGATCGTCGCGAACATCCCGAGGCCGACGGTCGGCCGGCGCAGCACGTCGACGAGCGTGCGCAGCCGCGTGGTGCCGCTCGGCGGCATCGACGGCAGCGTCATGACCTGCGACACGAACGCGAGCGCGCCGAGCCCGGCCGCGATCAGGAACACGTTGCGCCAGCCGATCAGGTGCCCGAAATAACTGCCCATCGGCGCGGACGCGATCGTCGCGACCGCCACGCCGCTGAAGATGATCGACAGCGCACGCGGCACCATCGCGGTCGGCACGAGCCGCATCGCGGTGGCCGTCGCCATCGTCCAGAAACCGCCGAGCGCGACGCCGAGCACGACGCGGCCGATCAGCAGCGTCGTCAGGTCGGGCGCGAACGCGACCGCGAGATTGGACGCGACGAGCAGCACCGAGAACGCGAGCAGCACGCGCCGGCGGTCGATCGTGCGCGTCAGCGCCGAGATCAGCAGGCTCGTGACGAGCGCGACCGTCGCGGTGGCCGTGACGGCCTGGCCGGCCACGCCTTCGGTCACGCCGAGGCTGTCGGCCATCGGCGTGAGCAGGCTCGCGGGCAGGAATTCGGCGGTGACGAGGCCGAACACACCGAGCGTCATCGCGAATACCGCGCCCCAGGCCGGTTCACGGGGGGCCGCCGTCGAAGCGGCCGAGGAGATTCCGGGATTCATGCGGGGTTCCGTGTCGGTTAGGGAAAGTACTGATGAGGGCGTATCGTAAGGAACAGCGGCAGGACGGTCTATGACATACAATCCGTTCTTGTTGATCGATCGTCCGAATCTCGCGATGTCCGAGCCCTTGCTTCCCCCCGTGCCCGACGTACACGACCTCGTCAGCGAGTTGCTGCTGGGGATGCGCCTGAGCGGCGTGCAGTACCGCCGGATCCAGGTGCCGCGGCCGTTCGGGCTGAGCTTCGGCCATGCGCCGGGCCGCGCGCAGTTCCATTTCGTCGGGCGCGGGCCCGTGCTGCTGCGCGACGCGGACGGCACGACGGTGCGGCTCGAGGCCGGCGACGCGATCCTGCTGCCGCACGGCCGCACGCATGCGCTGGTGTCCGATCCGGACGCGCCGTGCCGCGAGATCGGCGGCTTCGCGGCCGCGAAGATCTGCGACACGGTCGCGTCGGTGGGCGCGACGACCTGCGCCGCGACGGAGCCGGCCGCCGGCGATGCGCTGATCTTCAGCGCGTGCATGGAGCTCGATCTCGGCGGCATGCAGCCGCTCGTCGGGACGATGCCGGAATTCATGCACGTCGGCACGCTGCTCGCGCGTTACCCGGAAATCCGCCCGATGCTCGACGCGATGGAGCGCGAATCGTGCGCCGAGCGCGCGGGCTTCGCGGGCATCCTCGCGCGGCTCGCGGACGTGGTCGCCGCGTTCATCGTGCGCGGCTGGGTCGAGTGCGGATGCGGCGACGCGACCGGCTGGGTGCAGGCGTTGCGCGAGCCGAAGCTCGGTCGCGCGATCGTCGCGCTGCATCGCGATCCGGGGCGCAACTGGAGCGTCGCGGAACTGGCCGCCGAAGCGGGCGTGTCGCGCTCGGTATTCGCCGAGCGCTTTCTCGCGGCCACCGGGATGACGCCGGTGCGTTACCTGACCGAACTGCGGATGCGGCTCGCCGCGCAGTGGATCGCCCGCGAGGGCGAGACGATCGAAGCGGTGGCGTACCGGCTCGGCTACGGGTCGCTCGCCGCGTTCAGCCGCGCGTTCAAGCGCGTGGTGGGCAGGCCGCCGGGCGCGGTGCGTGCCGAAGGCGACACGCACGCCGATGCGTGACGTGTAACGCGTCACGCGCAACGCACGGCGCAGCGAACGCCTGCCGGGTCGCCCCGGCATCGCACGATCGGCCGCCGCGCGTGACGATCCTGCTCAGCCGCTGCGCGCGTCGAGCGCGTCGATCAGCGCCGTCGCGCACTCCACGGCCAGCGCCGCGCACTGTTGCGCATCCACCGGCGCGCCGTTCGTCACCGCGCCCTGCACGATCCGGCCCAGCAACTCCTTCGACAGGTCGGCGATCTCGTGTTCCCGTTCCGTCATGTTCGTCTCCTGCGCGCCGGCCGGCTTCGGCCGCACGCGCGATTGCACCGGGCGCCGCGTGCGCCGCGCCCGACCTTCAACGTTGCCTGGCCCGCACGACGATCTGCGCCTGCGTGTCGCGTTCGATGCGTTCGAGCGACGCGCGCAGCGCCGTGAACTCGTCGGGCGTGCAGACCTGGCGGCCGAATTCGGCCTTCATCCTCCGCGTGACCTGCACGACATGCGCGGCCGCATCGAATACGTAATGCGACGTGAACTCGACGAAGCGGTCGTGCACGGCCGTATCGGCCGGCAGGTCGGTCATCGCGACGTCGGCCGGCAGCGCGACCTGGCCGGTCTCGTCGAACGTGCCGCCGATGCATGCCCACGGCTGCGTGCGCACGGGCTCGGCCAGCCAGCCCTCGACCTGCGTCGCGATGCCGCCCGTGAGGCTCGACAGCGCGGGCACGGCGGTCGTGCCGTCCGGCCACACGAAGTGATCGAGCGTGCCGGCATACGTGACGTCGAACGGCCCGTCCGTCGCACGGCGATCGCTCGTCGCGATCTGCGCGCGGCCGCGCAGCCCGCTTTGCCGCAGGCGTTCGTTCGCGAGTTGCCGGATGCGGTCGGGCGCCGCCCGGCGAAACAGCGTGCGTTCGAGTTCCGCGGTCCAGCCGTCGTCCTCGACGCGCGCATGAAACCGCGCGGCGCCCGGTTGCGCGGCATCGATCTCCACGCGCGCGGCGCGGTGCTTCGGCTGCGTGGCCGGCGTGCGCGACAGCACGCCGGTGTCGACGAGCAGCGCCGGCCGGTCCATCACGATCGGCGGCAGGTAGCCGAACGCGATGCCGGCCGTCGTGGTGTCCGCGTAGACGCCGAGATCGGGCAGCCACGTGATCGCGTGATTGATCGCGCCGCCGCCGTAACCGGGCACCGACGGCAGCGTGTACACGGAGCCGAGATTGATCAGCACCGCTTCGCTGCGGATGCCGGCCGCCGCGAGCAACGCGCCGAACAGTGCGACGTGGTCCTTGCAGTCGCCGTAGCGGTTGCGCAGGATGTCGGTCACGCGGTGCGGCGCGGCGGCCGTCTCGCCGAGAAAGAGCGCGACGTAACGGACGTTCGCCTGCACCCAGTCGTACAGGATGCGCGCGCGCTCGCGCGGATCGGCGGCGCCGGCGGTGAGCGCGCGCGCGAGCTGCACGACGGCCGAATCGTTCGCGCCCGGGTCGACGGCCGCGTTGCGGTAGCGCGCGGCGAACGCCGCGTAGTCGGGCAGCGTGGACACCACGAGCCGGTCGCCGTAGGTCGGATAGCCGACCGAGCCGCTCTCGATCCGGTCGTACGTACCGTGCCGGTATTCGAATGCGTAGCGCGTGCGGCCGTTCGCGGTCACCGGCGGCAGCGCGACGTAACCGCGCGCGTCCGCATGCAGCGGCATGTCGGCCGGCACGTCGAAGATCAGCCGCTGGTTCTCCACCGGCTCGCGCGACGGTTCGACGTAGTAGCCGAAGTAACCTGCGTTGACCGGCTTCGTGCGCGACTTGCGGAACGCGATGCGCGTGCTCGATCCGGCTTCGACGCCGGGAAACACGACGGTGCGCAGCAGCCCGTCCTGGAACGTCGGCGCGCCGGCCGAGCGCGGCTCCTGCACATCGCGGATGCCTTCCGGACCGACCGGATGCGCGACACCGTCGCGATCGACCGTCTCGGCCGCGACCAGGTCGACCTTCTCGAGGTTCTTGTCGAACCACACGTAACGCTGCGCGATCGCATCGATCCCGTTCGCATCGTTCGCGCGCAGTGTCGAATCGTCGTCCTCGTCGAGCGAGCCGTCGTGCTGGATCACGAATACATGGACGTCGCTGACGAGCGTGACGGGCGCGGCGTCGCCCGCGTCGGCGAACGCGGGACGCACGAACGCCAGCGCGATCGCGGTCACGGCAACCGCGAGCGTTGCGGCGCGACCCGGCAGCCTGCCGGTCGATCGGAACGGAAAACGCACCACGTCGAAGCTCTCCGCGCGTTTCGTGCTCAGGTCGGGACGCAACGGGCACGCATTGGCGCGCCGCGCCCCGTCGTTCAACCCAGTGTGGGTGACGTGCCCGCGAGCGTCAAGCCACGGGGCGGCGGCCCGCGCCGCCATGCAGCGGGCGCACGAGGAAGCGCGCCTGCGTCACGCCGGCAGACTGTCGCACTTTCGCGCCCTGCTGGCTGCGCGATCGCCATTTATGTCATGTCGCGACATATTATTTGGGCGCGTAACGCGCGCGTGCGAGGTCGCCGAAACGCATGACGATCGGGTGAATTCGACACGCCGACATGGGGATGGAGACATCGTGCCGATCGACACGAATTCGAAATCGGTTATCTCGTGATCGCGTTCGCGCTGCCGGGCGTGATCCCGATCGGTGCGCTGCATCTCGAACGGTGGCATCCTGAACGTGTCGGCGCCGCGATCGGCGCGCGGCTCGGAATCGCGCTGATCGAAGCGATGCCGATGCTGACGCGAACGCGGCCTGGCCCTCGTTCTTGCCCCCCGTTTCCGCTGCGCCGTGTGCGCGTTCGCGGCCCGGGGTCGGAACGACCGGCACCGGCCCCTACCTGCCGGAGGCGACATGGAAAACGCTATCGTCGCGATCATCCTGATGCTCGCGGTCCTCGTATTCGCGGTGCTGTTCTTCGCGGAATGGCGCAGCCGCGACCGCACGCGCGACCGACTGCTGCACCGCTCGTCGCAGCGCTCGGCACGCTCGCATACGCATCACCATTCGTAAGCGGAAAGCGCGCCGCGCACGTCGAGCCCCTTCAAGCGTACAGCCCCGGAATGGCGGCACATGTTTCTCGAGGACATCAACGGGCGCAGAAGGGCGCTCGCGGTCCGGCTGCTTGCGCGTCGAGCGTCGTTGCGTTCAATGGCAATCGCCGACGCGCTTGCCGCGCCACGTCCACGCGAGCGTGTATGCGCCGGCCTGTGCATGCTGCCCGTGCAATTGCCCGTTGAGGTCGTAGCGCGTCGGCGTCACATCGCCCGTCACGGTCGCGTTGCCGCGGCCCTGTTCGTTCGCGCAGCGCGTGCGTCCGGTCCGGCGTGCGTTATTGCTGCACGAGTTCGACGCGGCGGTTCTGCGCGCGGCCGGCGTCGTCGCCGTTGGACGCAACCGGCGACAGCGACCCGACACCCTTCGCGACGAGCCGCGCCGGCGCGATCTTGTAGGTCGTCGCCAGTGCCTGCGCGACGGCCTCCGCACGCTTTTGCGACAGGTCGGCGTTGTGCGCGAACTGCCCTTGATTGTCGGTATGGCCGACGATGTACACCTTCAGCGCCTGGTTTGCCGTCAGCAGCTTCGCCATCTCGTCGAGCTGCGGCTTCGACTCGGGCTTCACCTGCGCCTTGTCGGTGTCGAAGTAGATGCCGTACAGCGCGACCTTGCCCGTCGCGACGAGGCCCTTCTGCAGCGCACCGGAATCGAGCACCTTGACTTGCCCGGTCTGCATCGGCTTCACTTCGACGACTTCCTCGTAGACGAGCGTGCGCTTGTTCGATGCCGAACTGTCCATGATGTGCAGGAACACATACGCATCGCCGGACGCTCGCGGCAGCTTCGCGAGGATCGTGCGGTGCTTGTCGCCGAAGTTCGCGTCGCCGCCGCCCGCCTGCCGCAGCCGGCCGGAATTGATCACGACGCTCTGGAAGTCGCTGCCGCCGCTCTTTCCGCACTGCTCCGCCGTACAGCGGAACAGAATCTGGAAGCCGCCCTTCTGCAGCGCGTCGAGATAGTTGCGCTCGACTTCCAGCGTCGACCGGCCGCCGTCGATCGCGTACGAGATCCGCGTGATCTTGCCTTCGAGATTCAGGCCCTTGGCGGTCCTCTCGTCATCGATCGGCTGGTTCGGCAGGAACGCCTCGTCGAACGGCGTCTGCGAATATGCGGTGATGGTCGCGCCGGCGAAACGCGTGAGCAACGGATGATCTTTCGCACCCGGCTTGTCGCCGCCGGCGCTCGCCAGCGACGAAAGCGACAGCAGCGCGGCGGCGAACAGTGCGTTGCGGCCACGGCGCGCGAAATGGAATACGAACGATGCTGCGTTCTTCATTGAGCCCCTCGGAAAGGATTTGTCGTTCTGTTGATGGCGTCGAAGCGCGCGCATCTTATCAAATCTTTCCGGGAAAACGGGCAAAAGCTTTCGAATACTGAACGTTCTGACGCGCCACGTCATGTTGAATCGTTTCTAAGCGTGCGTGGGCGTCTTCCGTGTGCATCGCTACCCGACGTTCATCGGCAGCAGCACCATCTGCCGCCCCTCGACGTGCAGCCGCGCCTGCAGTTCGACCGGCGTCTGGTTGTGCAGCCACGCGGTCAGGAAATTCACGCGCCTGAAAATCAGCTTGCTCGCGAAGCACACCGCGTTCGGATAGGCATCGAGCGTCGACGACGCGAGGTTCATGAATTCGACGACCGGGTTCGTGCCGAACGCGATCCGGTAGTCGGCCGCGATGCCGTTGCGGCGGCAGTGCGCGACGTAGTAGTCGAGCGCTTCGGTGATCGTGTGACACAGGCGTTCGAGATGCTCGTGCCCGTCGTATGCCTTCGCATCGACCTCGCCCACCGCGAGAAAGATCACGTTGCGAAAGTGCCCGGGAAACAGCCGGTTCACCCATAGCAGCGCATGCATGCTCGCGCCGCGATGCTTGCCGACCAGCAGCACAGCCGTCGGCTGCGACGGGTCGGGCTTGCCCGGCGCCGTCGCCTCGTCGACTGCCGGCGGCGGCCCCGAGAACAGCGCGTCTTCCTTCGCGAGCTGCGCGCGCGTGTACGCGTAGTGGCGATTGATCATGACGCACAGCGCGATCACCGCGCTCGTCACGAGCACCGTCAGCCAGCCGCCGGCCGTGAACTTCTCGATCAGCGTGATGACGAGCACCGTCGACGTCACGCTGAACCCGAGCGCCGACAGGAAGAAGTGCTTGAACCAGCCGCGCTCGCTGCGATGGCGCCACCAGTACGTGCACAGCCCCAGCAGCGACATGCTGAACGTGAGGAACACGTTGATGCTGTACAGCACGACGAGCACGTCGACGCTGCCGTGCGTCCACAGCAGGATCAGCAGGCCCGACAGGCCGACGACGATGATGCCGTTCTGCCGCACGAGGCGCGTCGACAGGTCGCGGAAATGGCGCGGCACCCACGAGTCCGACGCCATGTTCGACAGCACCGCCGGCCCGTCGAGAAAACCCGTCTGCGCGCCGACCAGCAGCAGCCCTGCCTCGAACGCGAGCACCGCCGCGAGCAGCGCGTGGCGCGCGAACGCGGAGCCGAGCCCGAGATGATCGATCACGCTGCCGAACACGACCGCGTTGAGCGTCTCGCCTTCGACGGGCCGTGCGTGCCACAGCATGTACAGCAGGATGATGCCGCCGGCCGTGAACGCGAGCGACGTCGACATGTACCACATCGTCGCCTTGCCGTTCGGCACGCGCGGATCCGCGAGCATGTTCACGTTGTTCGACACGGCCTCGAGGCCCGTATAGGTGCCGCCGCCGAGCGAGAACGCGCGCATCAGCAATGCGAGCATCACGAACACGCCGAGCGATTGCGACATCCCGTGCGCCTCGTGCACCGCGTCGGGCACGATCGTCGCCAGCGCGCTGCCGTGCATCGCGACGCCGTATACGATCAGCCCGAAATGCAGCACGACGAAGCCGATGAAGATCGGCAGCAGCACCATGATCGATTCGCGCATCCCGCGGAAGTTGAGCCCCGTCATCAGCAGGATCAGCACGATCTCGGTCGTGAGCTTGAACGCCTGCGCACTGACCGGCAGCAGGCTGAAGAACGCGTCGACACCGCTCGCGAGCGACGTCGCGACGGTCAGCACGTAGTCGACCAGCAGCGCCGCGCCCGACACGAGCCCCGGCTTCGACCCGAGCAGCGAGGTCGCGACGCGATAGCCGCCGCCGCCGGTCGGGAACAGCTCGATCACCTGGTTGTAGCCGAGCGCGATGATGAACACGGTCGCCGCGGTGGCGCAGGCGAGGAACAGCGCAAGCGGCGTGTGGTGCGCGAGCGCGAGGAACGCCTCCTCCGGGCCGTAGCACGACGACGACAGGCCGTCCGCGCCGAGCCCGACCCAGGCCAGCAACGGCGTCACCGCGATCGCATGGCGCGTGCGCGGATCGAGCGGGTCCAGCGGCTTTCCGACGAGCAGCTGCCACATCTTCTGGAATGCGGTCACGGTCCCCTCCCGGGACGCCGGGCGCGGCGGCGTCATCCTCTAAAGCTAGCCGACGCCCGGCCGCTGCACCAGTCCGCACAATCCATGAGACGTGGTCGGCGGCACGGCGCCGCTTTCAACGCGTAAGCGGCCGGCACGCCGCGCGTCGGCCGATCGCGCGGATCGCGCGGATCGCGCGGATCGCGCACGGCATCGTCATCGCAGCCGCCTTCGCTGCCTTCGCTGCCTTCGCTGCCTTCGCTGCCTTCGCTGCCTTCGCTGCCTTCACCACCTTCACCGCCCCTGACGACCACCGGCCCGATCCCGCCCACCTCTCATCACGGTTCTCCCGCCGGGCGATCACATCGACCACATCGTTCGCATCGCCCGCATGACCCGCACGGTTCGCGCCGGACGCGATACCCGCACGCGTCCCCGTCATGCGTTGTTCCCCGCAATTCGACATTTGTGCGCGCGCAACAATGGCGGTGCCCCGCGGCCGGCGCCGTGCGGGGGCAGGTTTCCACGTCGTCGGCCGCGTCGGTCTCTGAAAAACCACATCTCTCGAGGACATACCATGCAACTCCAATCCCATCCGGCGTGCCGTCCGTTTTACGAAGCAGGCGAACTCACGCAGCTGACCGCGTTCTACGAAGAAGGCCGCAACGTCATGTGGATGATGCTGCGATCGGAGCCGCGGCCGTGCTTCAACCAGCAACTCGTCACCGACATCATCCATCTCGCGCGCGTCGCTCGCGACTCGGGCCTGCCGTTCGACTTCTGGGTGACGGGCTCGCTCGTCCCCGAGCTGTTCAACGTCGGCGGCGACCTGAGCTTCTTCGTCGACGCGATCCGCAGCGGCCGTCGCGACCAGCTGATGGCCTACGCGCGCTCGTGCATCGACGGCGTATACGAGATCTACACGGGCTTCGGCACCGGGGCGATCTCGATCGCGATGATCGAGGGCAGCGCGCTGGGCGGCGGCTTCGAGGCCGCCCTCGCGCACCACTACATGCTCGCGCAGAAGGGCGTGAAGCTCGGCTTCCCCGAGATCGCGTTCAACCTGTTCCCGGGCATGGGCGGCTATTCGCTGGTCGCGCGCAAGGCGGACCGCGGGCTCGCGGAATCGCTGATCTCGTCCGGCGAGGCGCATGCGGCCGAGTGGTACGAGGATCGCGGGCTGATCGACCAGACGTTCGACGCGGGCGACGCATATCTCGCGACACGCACCTTCATCGACGTGATGAAGCCGAAGCTGAACGGCATCCGCGCGATGCTGCGCGCACGCGAACGCGTGTTCCATCTCACGCGTTCCGAGCTGATGGACATCACCGAGGACTGGGTTCACGCGGCGTTCACGATCGAGCCGAAGGATCTCGCGTACATGGAACGCCTGGTGATGCTGCAGAACCGGCGCGTGTCGAAGCTGCGCACGGTGTGACGTGAGCGGCGCGCCGCCGCGTAACCGGCGGCGCCCGTCATGCGGGGAAGCTCAGGCGATCAGCCTGAGCTTTCTCGTTTCCGCGAGCCAGGCCTCGAAGGCCTGGGCCGGCATCGGCCGCGCGAAGTAGAAACCCTGCGCGTGGTCGACGTTGATCTGCTTCAGGAATTCGGCTTCCGCGTGCGTCTCGACGCCCTCGGCGACCACCGAGAAACTCAGCGCCCGCGCGAGCGACACGACCGAGCGCACCAGCGCCTGCGAGCGCGGGTTGCGGTCGATGCCCGTGATGAAGCTGCGATCGAGCTTGATCGAATCGAGCGGCAGCCGCGACAGTTGCGACAGCGACGAATAGCCGGTGCCGAAATCGTCGAGGTGAATCTCCGCGCCGAGGTGGCGGAACTGCTTCATCAGCTCGTGCGCCGCTTCCTCATCCTCGATGAAGCTGCTTTCGGTGAGCTCGATGTCGACGAGGCTCGGCTTCAACCCGGCGCTGTCGAGGATCGATGCGAACTGATCGACGATGTTCATGTCCTGCAACTGCCGCGCGGATACGTTCACCGCGATCCGCACGTCGAGCCCCTTCGCCTTCCACGCGGCGGCCTGCGCGGCCGCGGTGCGCATCACCCAGCGCCCGAGCGGCGCGATCAGCCCCGATTCCTCGGCGAAGCGGATGAACTCGATCGGCGCGACGAGCCCGCGATCCGGCGACTGCCAGCGGATCAGCGCCTCGACGGCGTGCACGTCGCCGGTCGCGATGTCGACGACCGGCTGGTAGTGCAGCACGAACTGCTCTTCCTCGAGCGCCTTGCGCAGGTTCGTGTCGAGCCACATGTACTTCGCGACCTTCTGGTTCATCTCCAGCGAGAACACGCGGTACGTATGCTTGCCCTCTTCCTTCGCGACGTACATCGCGGTGTCGGCGCTGCGGATCAGCGTTTCGAGCGAGTCGCCGTGCTGCGGATACATCGCGATGCCGATCGAGCAGCTCGTGTAGACCTCCACCAGCCCGAGGTGGATCGGCGTACGCAGCCGCTCGAGGATGATCTGCGCGGTCGCCTCGAGCAGCGGCCGCGTGCCGTGCTCGAACAGCACCAGGAATTCGTCGCCGCCGAGCCGCGCGAGCGTCGCGCCGGACGGCAGGCAGCCGCCGATGACCGCGGACACGTCCTGCAGCAGGCGGTCGCCCGTGATGTGCCCGTAGTGGTCGTTGACGCGCTTGAAGTTGTCGAGATCGAGGAACAGGATGCCGACCTGGCCGCGCACGTCGGTGCGGTCCGCGGCCAGCGCGACGCGGATGCGCTCGCTGATTGCATGACGGTTCGGCAAGCCGGTCAGCACGTCGGAATTCGCGAGTTCGCTGAGCCGCTGCTGCGCGTTGCGCTCCTCGGTGACGTCGACGCCCGAGCAGATCAGGAACTGCTCGTCGGCGCCGCTGCCGCTCTGCACGAACTTGTTGCGGAACTGGAACAGGCGCGGGCCGTTGACCGTGTTGATGTAGCGCTCGACCTCGAACGCCCGGTTGCTCGCGAAAAAGCCGGTGATGTTGCTGCGCGACTGCGCACCCTGGTCGGGGCTCATGAACAGCTCGAACGCGCTGCGGCCGATCACGTCGACCTCGCGCTTGCCGGTCACTTCCTCGCACAGGCGGTTGAAGCGCTGCACCATGCCGTTGCGGTCGAGGATCACGACGAGCGAATTCACTTCGGACACGACCTGCTCGGCGAACGCGAGCCCGTGCGCGAGGTCGCCCGCGACGGACGCGGTATCGGAATAGGCGGAGGCGGTGCCGGCCCAATTGGCGGTGTCGACCTTCCTGCCGACCAGATGGAGGCTGACCGGATCGCCGAACAGCGCGAGTTCGAGCACGAGGTGCGACGTGACGCCGGTGAGCGCGCGGATCCGCGCGGCCTGCTCGCCGGTCAGTGCCACCGCGACATTGGTCAGGCCGCGAACGGCGGCCAGCTCGAGTGCATTGCTGTCGCTGCCGAGCCGCCAGCACGGGCTATGCGTACCGAGATGCGCTTCGAGCACGGCGCGATCGTTTTCGTCATCCATGGACACGCCCCGATCCAGAAAAAACGCACAGTGTAGACGGAGGCGAGCCGGCCGCCCCCGATCCCCGCGCGCGCAGCGCGCGTACCCGGCGGGGCAGTCGTGATGACCGTGCCAGTGGCCCTCGTTCCGTACTTGTTTCCAACCAATGCGACCCGGCGTTCGCGCATCTCGCGCGCAGGTTTTCCAAACGAATGATGGAACCCATCTTATCAAATGACGAAGAAGATTGGCACTCACATTTGGAACGGGGTGTCAAGGAATCGGAACTCGGTTGGCATGACGGATTTTTCGTGATCGGCGGGAGGCACGAAGCCGGTCGCGAACGCGTCGAACCCGGCCGGTGGAATCGCCGGAGCGCCCCGCCGGACGGCGGTTTGCGGGAAATCGAGGCATCCCGGCAGCGATGTGTCGGCACGGCGCTGCGGCGGGGTCGGATCGCATTGCGCCGCGCGCGGAATCGGGGATTCTCGTTGCCCGTTCGTGCGTGAATGCGCGCCCTTATTCCCAGCGCTGTTGCAACATCGCGTCGATCGGTGCGAGCGAATAGATCGCCGGGCCGCGCAGCCGATGCAGCAGCATGAATGGAACCGGTGCGATTGCCGCCCGGAACGCGCGAAAAGCGGTGCGGCGGGCGCCCCGCCGCACCGCTTTCCGCGTACGTCACACCCCGTCGCTCAGCCCGCCGCGCCGTACCCGCCGCCGCCCGGCGTCTCGACGACGAACACGTCGCCCGGCGCCATCTGCGCGCGGCCGATATGCTCGAGCGTCTCGACCGTGCCGTCCGCCCGCTCGATCGTGTTGCGGCCGAGCGCGCCGGCCTCGCCGCCCGCCGCGCCGAACGGCGCGTGAATCCGGTTGTTCGACAGGATCGACGCGGTCATCGGCTCGAGGAAGCGGATCCGCCGGACCGCGCCGTCGCCGCCGCGCCAGCGCCCGGCGCCGCCGGAACCCGCGCGCAGCCGATGCGAGTCGAGCCGCACCGGATAGCGCCATTCGAGCACCTCCGGGTCGGTCAGCCGCGAGTTCGTCATGTGCGTCTGCACCGCGCCGACGCCCGCGAAGCCGTCGCCCGCGCCGCTGCCGCCGGCGATGGTCTCGTAGTACTGGTAGCGGTCATTGCCGAACGTGAAGTTGTTCATCGTTCCCTGGCTCGATGCGACGCAGCCGAGCGCGCCGTACAGCGCGTTGGTGATCGCCGACGACGTCTCGACGTTGCCCGATACCACGGCCGCCGGATACTCGGGGTTCAGCATCGAGCGCGCCGGCACGATCACCGTCAGCGGCTTCAGGCAGCCGGCGTTCAGCGGGATGTCGTCGCCGACCAGCGTGCGGAACACGTACAGCACCGCGGCCATGCAGACGGCCTTCGGCGCGTTGAAGTTGTTGTCGAGCTGCGCGGACGTGCCGGTGAAGTCGATCTCCGCGCGGCGCGCCGCGCGGTCGACGCGGATCGCGACGCGAATCTCGGCGCCGTTGTCGAGCGGATAACGATACGCGCCGTCCTGCAGCGCGCCGATCACGCGCCGCACCGCTTCTTCCGCGTTGTCCTGCACGTGCCCCATGAACGCGAGCACGACGTCGCGGCCGAACTGCCCGACCATCCGCCGCAGCTCGTCGACGCCCTTCTGGTTCGCCGCGATCTGCGCGCGCAGGTCGGCCATGTTCTGCTCGACGTTGCGCGCCGGATAGCGGCCCGATGCGAGCAGCGCGCGCGTGTCGGCATCGCGCAGCACGCCCGCCGACACGAGCTGCCAGTTGTCGATCAGCACGCCCTCTTCGTCGATGTGCGTCGAATCGGGCGGCATCGAGCCCGGCGTCGTGCCGCCGATGTCCGCATGGTGGCCGCGCGAGCCGACGTAGAACAGCGGCGTGTCCGAGCCGTCCGCGAACACCGGCGTGATGACGGTGACATCCGGCAGGTGCGTGCCGCCGTGATACGGGTCGTTCAGCATGAACACGTCGCCGTCGCGCATGCGGCCGCGGTTGCGCTCGATCACCGTGCGGATGCTTTCGCCCATCGAGCCGAGATGCACCGGCATGTGCGGCGCGTTCGCGATCAGGTTGCCGTCGCCGTCGAAGATCGCGCACGAGAAGTCGAGCCGCTCCTTGATGTTCACCGAATACGCGGTGTTCTGCAGCCGCAGCCCCATCTGCTCGGCGATCGACATGAACAGGTTGTTGAAGATCTCGAGCCGCACCGGATCGGCATCGGTGCCGAGCGAGCGGCGCGTCGGCAGCGGCGTCGTGCGGGTCAGCACGAGGTTGCCTTGCGCGGTCATCTGCGCGCGCCAGCCGGGTTCGACGACGGTCGTGCCGTTCTTCTCCGCGACGATCGCCGGGCCGTCGATCGTGTCGCCGGCCAGCAGCGCGTCGCGCACGTACAGCGCCGCGTCGTGCCATTGGCCGCCGGAATGGAAGCGCACGGCGCTGTGCGCGCGCGGCGCCGCGCCCGCGTCGCGCGGCACGAGCGGCGCGATCTCGACCGGCGCATCCGAGCGGCCGATCGCCTCGACCGATGCCAGCTCGGCGACCAGCGGCGTGCCGGGCATCAGGAACGCATAGCGCTGCCGGTACGCGGCCTCGAACGCCTGCTGCATCGCGGCGACGCTGCCGGCCGGCACGTCGAGCGCGGAATCGGTGCCCTGGTAGCGCAGGTGCACGCGCCGCTCGGTCGCGATGCGCTCCGGCGCCACGCCCTGTTCGAGCAGCGCGCCGACCGCGTCGTCGGCCAGCCGGTCGAGCGCCGCGTTCAGCGCCGGCAACGATTCATCGGACAACACGGCTTCCACCGCGCGCTCGCGCATCGCGGTCTGGTCGGCGAGCCCCATCCCGTAAGCGGACAGCACGCCCGCGAGCGGATGCGCGAACACCTGCGTCATCCCGAGCGCGTCGGCCACGCCGCAGGCGTGCTGGCCGCCCGCGCCGCCGAACGTCGTCAGCACGTAGCGCGACACGTCGTGGCCGCGCTGCACCGAGATCTTCTTGATCGCGTTCGCCATGCTGCCGATCGCGATTTCCAGGAACCCTTCGGCCAGCGCCTCGGGCGTGTCGCGCCGTCCGGTCGCCGCGTGAATCTCGTCGGCGAGCGCCGCGAATTTCGCGGCCACGCCGTCGCGGTCGAGCGGCTGGTCCGCATGCGGGCCGAACACGCGCGGGAAGTGATCGGGCTGGATCTTGCCGAGCATCACGTTGCAGTCGGTCACCGTCAGCGGGCCGCCGCGCCGGTAGGCGGCCGGCCCCGGGTTCGCGCCGGCCGATTCGGGCCCGACGCGCAGCCGCGCGCCGTCGAAGCCGAGCACCGAACCGCCGCCGGCCGCGACCGTGTGGATGCTCATCATCGGCGCGCGCATCCGCACGCCGGCCACCTGCGTCTCGAACACGCGCTCGAATTCGCCGTTGTAGTGCGACACGTCGGTCGACGTGCCGCCCATGTCGAAGCCGATCACGCGCTCGAAGCCGGCCGCGCGCGCGGCGCGCACCATCCCGACGATGCCGCCGGCCGGGCCGGACAGGATCGCGTCCTTGCCCTGGAACGCGTCGGCGCGCGTCAGGCCGCCGCTGCTCTGCATGAACTGCAGGTTCACGCCGGGCATCTCGTGCGCGACCTGCTCGACGTAGCGGCGCAGGATCGGCGACAGGTAGGCGTCGACCACGGTCGTATCGCCGCGCGACACCATCTTCATCAGCGGCGACACCTCGTGCGACACCGACACCTGCGTGAAGCCGATCCGGCGCGCGAGATCCGCCAGCGCGCGCTCGTGCGCGGTGTAGCGATAGCCGTGGATCAGCACGATGGCCAGCGCCTGCACGCCCGATTCGAACACGCGGCGCAACGCCGCTTCCGCGCGTTGCGCGTCGAGCGGCACGACGACGTCGCCGTGCGCGCCGATCCGCTCGTCGACCTCGACGACGGTCTCGTACAGCGCATCGGGCAGCACGATGTCGAGATCGAACAGGCGCGGCCGGTTCTGGTACGCGATGCGCAGCACGTCGCGAAAGCCGCGCGTCGTCGCGAGCGCGGTGCGTTCGCCCTTGCGTTCGAGCAGCGCGTTGGTCGCGACCGTCGTGCCCATCTTCACCATGTCGACGCGCTCGGGCGTGATCGGCTCGCCGTCGGCGAGGCCGAGCAGGTGGCGGATGCCGGCGACGGCCGCATCGCGATACTGCTCGGGATTCTCCGACAGCAGCTTGTGCGTGACGAGCGAGCCGTCGGGCCGGCGCGCGACGATGTCGGTGAAGGTGCCGCCGCGGTCGATCCAGAATTGCCAGCGCGCGGCGTCGGAGGAAACGGGGAAAGTGTGTCGGTCAGTCATGGCGATGAACTCGATGCGTCGTTGAACGAAGGACGAGCGCCGCCGCACGGCGCGCGTCGCGCGCCGCGTGAGGGCTTCGATGAAAAGGGAGCGGTAGAAAGGCGGCGGGCGGGCGCCCGCCCATGCGGCGTTATGCGGCGTCGAGTTCGCGGCCGCGCGTCTCGGGCAGCGTCAGCGCGGCGACGATCAACACGCCGTAGGCGGCGACCGCGAAGATCCCGATGCTCGCGCCGAGCCCGTAGTGCTTCGACAGCGCGCCGATCAGGAACGGGAACAGGGCGCCGATCGCGCGGCCCACGTTGTAGCAGAAGCCCTGGCCCGAGCCGCGCACCCGCGTCGGGAACAGCTCGGTGAGGAACGCGCCCATCCCGGAGAAGATGCCCGATGCGAAGAAGCCGAGCGGGAAGCCGAGCCACAGCATCGACGCGTTCGTGAGGTGCAGCACCGGCGACGTGTAGGCGAACGCGATCACCATCGAGCCGAGCGCGAACAGGATGAAGTTCGGCTTGCGGCCGAGCCGGTCGGTCAGGTACGCGCTCGTCAGGTAGCCGACCCACGAGCCGAAGATGATCATCGCGAGATAGCCGCCGGTGCCCATCACGGTCAGGTGCCGCTCGGTCTTCAGGAAGGTCGGCAGCCAGGTCGTGATCGCGTAGTAGCCGCCCTGCGCGCCGGTGGTCAGCAGCGCCGCGCGCAGCGTCGTCGACAGCAGCTTCGGCGCGAAGATTTCGGTGAGGCGCGGCGCGTCGGCTACCTTCGCCTGCGTGGCCTTCTCCTTCTCGTAGACGTCCGGCTCCTTCACGTAGCGGCGGATCACGACCACCAGCAGCGCCGGCGCGAGGCCGACGAGGAACAGCGCGCGCCAGGCCTGTTCGGCCGGCAGCACCGAGAACAGCAGCGCATACAGCAGCGCCGACAGCCCCCAGCCGATCGCCCAGCCCGACTGCACGAGGCCGACCGCCTTGCCGCGATCGCGCGCGCGGATCACTTCGCCGATCAGCACCGCGCCGGCCGTCCATTCGCCGCCGAAGCCGAAGCCCATCAGCGCGCGCGCCGCGAGCAGCTGGTGATAGTTCTGCGCGAGCCCGCACAGCGCGGTGAACACGGCGAACCACAGCACCGTCAGCTGCAGCGTGCGCACGCGGCCGATCCGGTCGGACAGGATGCCCGCGATCCAGCCGCCGAGCGCCGACGCGAGCAGCGTCATCGTGCCGATGAAGCCGGCGTCCGCGAGCGAGATGCCCCAGGTCGCGACGAGCGTCGGGATCACGAACGACAGCATCTGCGTATCCATCCCGTCGAGCATGTAGCCGACCTTGCAGCTCCAGAACGCGCGGCGTTCGCGCGGCTGCGCGTCCGCATACCATCCGAACAGGCCGTTGCGTGCGGGGCCCGCGGGGTCGGCGGCGGGCGCCGCGAGGATCTTGCTTTCCATGGTGAAGCTCCTGTCGAAATATGCGGTCGAAACCTTGCGTGTGGTGCGTGTGGTGCGTGTGGTGCGGGTGGTGCGGGTGGTGCGTGTCGTGTTTGTCGTGCGCTTCTTGCGTCGTGTGTTGCTTGCGTCGTGTGTTCGCGTGGTGTGTCGGCGTCGTGCGTTGCTTGCGTCGTGCGTTGCTTGCGCGCGTCGCGCCGCGGCTGCGCGCCGCCCTCCGGGCGGGCGGATCGTCTGCGGTCGCGGCATGCCGCCGCGTCGGGGCCGGACCGGCGCCCGTGCGGGCCGCCGGCGTCGGTCGGTCAGAACACGGCCAGCGACGCGTTCGTGATGTCGGTCATCAGCATGTAGCCGGGCGTATGCGCGATCGCGAGCGGCAGCTTCGCGTCCATCAGCGCGGTTTGCGGCGTCACGCCGCACGCCCAGAACACCGGCAGTTCGCCGTCGCGCACCGTCACCGCGTCGCCGAAATCGGGCGCGCCGAGATCGGCGATGCCCAGTTCCTGCGGATGGCCGATATGGACCGGCGCGCCGTGCACGCCCGGGAACCGGCTCGTGATCTGCACCGCGCGGATCGCGTCGGCGCCGCGCAGCGGCCGCATCGACACGACCAGCTGGCCGCCGAAGATTCCCGCGCGCCGGTTCGGAATCGTCGTACGGTACATCGGCACGTTGCGACCCTCCTCGATGTGGCGCAGCCCGATCCCTTCGCGCGCCAGCATGTCCTCGAACGAGAACGAGCAGCCGATCGCGAACACGACGAAATCGTCGCGCCACAGCGCTTCGAGCGATTCGACCCGCTCGGTCAGGCGCCCGTCGCGGTAGACGTTGTAGCTCGGCACGTCGGTGCGGATGTCGAGATCCTCGCCGAGCACGTCGAGCCGGAACGCGCCAGGTTCGCCCACGCCCAGCAGCGGGCACGCCTTCGGGTTCGCCTGGCAGAAGCGCAGGAAATCGTGCGCGTACGCGTTCGGCAGGATCGCGAGATTCGCTTGCGCGAACGGGCCGCACTGGCCGGCCGTCGGGCTGCGGAACGTGCCGTTGCGCACGGACTGGCGGAATTCGGAAGGCGTCATGATGGTCGCGGGCAGATCGATAGGTCGTCGGAATGACGGTTGCGTCAGCGGATACGGCGAAGAATAGAAAAGAAAAAATTTTGTCGCCAACGAGTTTTTTTGCGTCGCGTGTATAGAATTTCTTTACACGAAGCCGGGTTTTCCCCAGTCCCGTTCATTTTTTCAGCGGGGCAAGCTGCGCGCCCAACGCCTTGCCGACCGCCATGAACACGCGTTTCCTCGAAACCTTCGTCACGCTCGCGAAGCTGCGCAACTTCCGCACGACGGCCGCCGCGCTGCACGCGACTCCGGCCGCGATCTCGCAGCGCCTGAAGGCGCTCGAGGACGAATTGCAGACCGTGCTCGTCGATCGCGACAGCCGCGAATTCCGGCTCACGCCGAACGGCGAGTACCTGCTCGGCTATGCGAAGGCCGTCGTAGAGGCGACGCACGAGCTGCAGGCCGCCGCGGCCGGCGAAAGCGCGCTGCGCGGCAAGCTGCGGCTCGGCGTGATCGAGACGGTCGTGCACAGCTGGCTGCCGCATTACCTGCGCCGCCTCGCCGCCGACTATCCGCAACTGGAGATCGACCTGACCGTCGACGTCAGCGTCGTGCTGCAGCGCCGGCTGATGGCCGGCGAACTGGACCTGATCATTCGCGTGGAGGGGAGCGACGAAGCGTCGGTCGTCTGTGACGCGCTCGCGAACTATCCGGTGCGCTGGATCGCGCGCGCGGGGCTGCTGCCGACTGCGCGCACCGGCCTCGCGCGGCAGGTGCTCCGCCAGCCGATCCTGACCTACGGGCGCGGTACCGCGCCGCACCGTGCGCTCGAGGACATCGTGCGCACGCTCGCGCACGCGCATGGCGTGCCGCTGTCGGAGACGCGCATCACCGGCTCGCCGTCGATCTCGGTGATCGTGCAGCTCGTACGCGACGGCTTCGGCGTCGCCGCGATTCCGGTGCTGTTCGTGGATGCGCTGATCGCGAGCGGCGAGGTCGTCGAGCTGCCGCTGCAGCCGTCGCCGCCGTCGATCGTCGTGTCGATGTCGCGGCGGGCGGACGCGCCGAAGTTCGTGCATGGCGCGTCGATCGCGGCGCGCGCCGCGTGTCACGAGTATTGCGAGAAGAGCAACCGGCTGCTGGTCGAGGCGCTTTGATGTGGTGTGGGAATGCCGGGCGGATCACGCACGGCGCCTGACGCGCCCGTTCGGCGATCGGCTTACGCCGGCTGCCGCGCATGCGGCTGCGCAAGCTTGCCGTCGCCGTACTCGCGCAGCACCTGCGAGATCACCACGCGATAGCCGTCCAGCCAGCGCGCCTGCTTCGCCTTCGCTTCCAGATGCGCGGGATGCTGCATCAACTGCCGCAGCGCCGCCTCCGATTCCCAGTAGTAGACGTTCTGGATCAGCCCCGCCTCGGCGTTCTCCCACGTCTCCTCGCCGAGGTAGCCGGGCGTCGCGCGCGCCATGTCGGCGATCTGCCGGTCGAGGCGGTGGAATTCGTCGTCGTATTGCCCTGCGCGGAAAATGAAGGTCGATGCGTACATGCGCGCCCCATCGGAGACGGTTGAAAGAGCGCAAGTGTAAGGCACGCGCGGCGTGCCGCCGGTGTCACGCGGTGAGCGCGATGGAGGCGTGCCGATCGTCGAGCCACGCATCGATGCGCGGGGCGTCGGTGCGCGTGCCCGCCTTGGCGGCCGGCATGGCGGCGAGTGCGCGCCCCGCACGTTCGAGTGCCTGCGCAAAGCCGCGCAATTCGGCCGTCGCCGGCCGATCGTCGAGACGACGGCGTGCGAGTGCCGCCTCGATACGTGCGTCGATCAACACGCGCTGCGCGTCGATGAAGTCGATGCACAACGCGCGGCAATGCGCGGACACCGATGCGACGGCCAGCAGCACCGGCACGATCGACATCGTCAAGTAGCCGCCGGGCGCAAGCCGCGCCAACGCCGCGCGCACCTGCGGTCCGCCGTCGATCAGCGATGCGAATACCGCGTCGCGCCATACCGCGCGCTCGAACGCGAGCGCATCGCGAAACGTGTCGAGCGCCGCGCGGTCCGCGACCTGCCCTGCCGTCACGAGCGGCAGCGCCGACGCCATATCGAGGGAAGCCGTGCCGCCGTCCGCGCCGACGATGCAATTCGCACCGAGCCACGCCGTCTCGTCGCGCCGCCCGGCGAGCACGCGGGATTGCAGGCGGTCCGGCAGCATCGGATCGAGCGGCACGGCGCCGCAGATCGAAGGTTTGTCCGCATGCACCCTGCAGCGGCCGTCGTCGGCCAATGCCGGACAGCGCCCGAGCGACGGATAGTCGTAGCCCTGGAGCGTCAGTGCAATCCATTCGTCGCTCGCGCCGCGCGCGCGGTGGAACAACGCGTTCGCGAGCGCATCGCAGGCGGCAATGTCGTCCGCGTCGAGCGCATGCTCGCGTCCGCCCGCGCGCGTTCGTTCACCGATGCGCCGCTTCGGCACACGATGGATCGTCAGCGCGCCGACGAAGCGGTGCCGATGCCGGAACAGTTCGCGCAACGACAGCGTCGGCGCGCTGTTGCAGCAGCGGCCGCACGCATTGCACGCGAGGCGGTAGTCGTCTACCACGGCCGCCGCACCGAGTCCTGGTAGCGCGTCAGGATGAAATGCGCGACGTCGTCCGAGTGATACGCGGCGACGAGCTGCGCGACCCACGGCTTCGTGCGGTCGGCGTCGCGCACGGTCAGCACGTTCGCATACGGCGAGCGCGCATCCTCGAGATTGATGCTGTCGCGCGCCGGCTGCAGCCCCGCGCGCGCGGCGTCCTCGTAGTCGATCGCGACGAACGCGGCCGAGTCGAGCGCCGCATGCAGCCGGTCGCGGCGCAGCGCGACGAGCTTCAGCGCGAGCCGGTTGCCCGTCACGTCGCGCAGCGTCGCATGCAGGCCGGCCTGGTCGCGCAGCGTCACCAGCGTGTCGTTCTGCAGCAGCACGAGCGCGCGAGCCATCCCGCGCGAATCGGCCGGGATCGCGACCGTCGCGCCCGGCTGCAGTTCGTTCAGACTCCTGATCTTGCGCGAATAGAGCGCCATCGGCAGCGTGACGGTCGGCGCGACGGCGTTCAGTGCATGACCTTTCGCCGTGCGCGTCGCGGCAAGGCGCTGCGCGTCCTCGAAGCTCGCCGCGTCGATCCTGCCGTCGGCGAGTGCAGTATCGATGCGCGACGCGTCGTCGAATTCGACGACGTCGACGCTCATCCCGCGCGTGGCGGCGACACGCTTCACCTCGTCCAGGATGTCCGCATGCACGCCGCGCGTCACGCCGACGCGGATCGTCGACGTGACGGTTTCGGCCGCAACGATCCAGCCCGAATGGGCGACACCGCATGCAACGATCAGCGACGCGGCTACGCAATGCATCACCCGCTTCATGACGCATCCCTCAGAATCGTGCGGAACCCGATATGCGATGCACCGAGATCCGCTTCCTGCTGCTCGCGCGACGACGCGCGATAGCGCACGCAGTAATCGCGCGAGCACAGGAACGAGCCGCCCTTGATCACCATCGGCGTGTCGTGCCGGCGCGTCGGCGGTGCGACGGCCGCCGTGTCGCCGTTCGTGTGCGACTGATGCGGGCCCGTGTACGTGTCCTTCGTCCATTCCCATGCGTTGCCGATCATGTCGTACAGGTGGAAACCGTTCGCCGCATAACAGCCGACCGGTGCGAGGCCCGCGTGGCCGTCCTCGGCCGTATCGAGCACCGGGAACGCGCCCTGCCAGTAGTTCGCGGCCGGCTTGCCCTGCGCGTCGCGCGGCGCCGCATCGAGCGACGCGTCGTCGCGACCGGCCTTGCCCGCATATTCCCATTCGGCTTCGGTCGGCAGATCGCGGCCGAGCCAGCGCGCATACGCGAGCGCGTCGCGCTGCGTGACGAGCGTGACGGGCAGGTTGCCGAGCCCGTCGACGCTGCTGCCGGGGCCGCGCGGCTGCCGCCACGATGCGCCCTTCGCCCAGGTCCACCATGCGAGGTCGCGCGCGTTCAGCTCGTCGCGCGTCGGCACGTGAAACACGGCCGCGCCGCCCTGCTGCTCGGCCTCGGTCACGTAGCCGGTCGCCTGCACGAACGCGGCGAACTGCGCGATCGTCACGTCGGTCTGGTCGATCCAGAAGCCGCCGACGCGCGTCTTGCCGTCGCCCGCCGGACGCTCGTCCGCATAGCCGCGTGTGCTGCCGAACACGAACGCGCCGCCGCTCAGGTGCACCATCCCGGCCTTCGGGTCGTCGCGCCACTTCGCGGGCAGGCCCGAGTAGCGCTCGCACTGCCGCTCCGAGCCGAGCGGCACGAGCGGGCGGCCGCGATTCGCGTCGTCGAAGGCGCCGGCGGGCGACGCCGACGGGCTCGCATAGCCGACGGCGAACGCAGCCGCGAACAGCGTGGCCGCGAGCGCCGCGCCGAGTGTCCGGAAGCGGAACCGCATCGTGCCGTCCTCAGTAGTAGCCGCGCGGACGCAGCGGTTCCACCCCGCCGACGTTGCTCATGTACGTCTTCCACTGGTCGACGAGCGTGCTGATCACCGACGGGTTCTGCGCCGACACGTCGGTCGTCTCGCCACGATCCGCCGCAAGGTCGTACAGCTGCCAGTGGCCATCGAGCGGCCCGAGCGGCGGCTCGGTCCACAACGCCTTCCAGCGGCCGTCGGCGCTGCGCAGGTATGCGCGGCCGTACGCTTCGTCGCCGAACGGCGTGGTATGCACCTCGCCCGTCGCCGAGCCGGTGAGCACCGGCAGCAGCGACTGGCCCGTCGGCGGATAGACGTAGCGGTTGTTGTAGACGACCTTGCCCTTGTTCTGGTCGACACCCGTCAGCGTGTTCACGAGCGGCGGCGCCGGTTGCGACGGCGGCGTGACGCCCGCGACCGCGAGGAAGGTCGCCGTGTTGTCGGTCACGTGCGTGAACGCGCGCAGCGTCGGCAACTGGCGTGTCTGCCCCGGCAGTCGCACGATCGTCGGCGTCGACACGCCGCCTTCGGCCGAATAACCCTTCGTGAGCCGGAACGGCGTCGCGCTCACTTCGGCCCAGCGCAGCCCGTACTGCAGCCGTTGCGCGTTCTGCTTGCCGTTGTCGGTGCCGAGCGTCGAATAGACCGGCTCCTGCCCGTTCGCGGTGTCGGTCGCCGTCGGGTCCGCGCCGGAGTCGATCGGCCAGCCTTCCGCGCCGTTGTCCGACTGGAACATGATGAACGTGTTGTCGTATTCGCCGATGTCCTTCAGGTGCTGGATCAAGCGGCCGATGTTGTAGTCGAGGTTCTCGACCATCCCCGCGTAGATCTCCATGTAGCGCGCCTGCGCGCGGCGCTCGGCCGGGCTCAGGCTCGCCCACAGCTTGTCGACCTTGCCGGTGCCGTAGTCGCTGTAGCCGTCGGCGGCGGAATGCACGGCGCTGATGTACTTCGCGTTCGCGGTGCCGTTGTTCGCCGTCGCCGGCGACGCGGCCGTCGTTTCGGGCAGGCCGTCGAACGGCTTGAAGTCGGCGGGAATCAGGCCGAGCGCCTTCTGCCGCGCGATCCGCGCGTTGCGGATCGCATCGTAGCCGGCGTCGTATACGCCCGCGTACTTGTGCAGCCACGGGTCCGGCACCTGCAGCGGCCAGTGCGGCGACGTGTAGGCCGCGTACGCGAAGAACGGCTTGCCGTCCTGCCTGTTCGCATCGATGTACGAGATCAGCTTCTGCGTATAGAAGTCCGTCGAGTAGAACACGGCCGGATTGCCGCCCGCGCCGCCCGGCTGTCCGGGCTGGCCCGGCTGCACGTAGCTGCCGTCTTCCGTGTAGTTCGACGAGCCGGCCGGCTCGTGCGCGAAATGGTTCGTCGCCGCGCCGCCGAGCAGCACGTAGCTGCGCTCGAAACCCCACTGGTCGGGCGTCTGTCCGCTGCCCGTCGCACTGCCGACGATCCCCGAGCCGATGTGCCACTTGCCCGCGATGTACGTGTGATAGCCGGCGTCCTTCAGTAGTTGTGCGAACGACAGCGCGCGATCGTTCAGGTAGCCCTCGTAGCCGGGCAGCCCGCGCCGCTCGTCGGTCGGCACGCCCATCGTGCCTTCGCCGACGAGGTGGTGATCGGTGCCGGAAATCAGCATCGCGCGCGTGATCGCGCAGACGGTGCCCGTGTGGTGGTTCGACAGGATGCGGCCCGACGCGACGAGCGCGTCGAGGTTCGGCGTGTTGATCTCGCCGCCGAATGCGTGGATGTCGGAATAGCCGAGATCGTCGGCCATGATGTAAAGGATGTTCGGGCGCTTCGCGGCCTGCGGCGGTGTCGCGGCGGACTGCGACGGCGCATCGCTGTCGACGCCCCCGCACGATGCGAGCGACAACGCGCCGGCAATCGCGGCGCAGACGACACGGAAACGGAAGGCATGCAACGGCGACGCGGACTTTTTCATTTTGTCGAACGCTCGATTACGGATCGGCGATCTTAGCGGCGCTCGCGCGGCGCCCAAAGTCGGATTCGTCACATGCTAACGGGGAGCAGGAATATGCACGGCGGCCCACGCTGGCCCGTGCTGCTCATCCCCGATATCGAGATAGGAAATGAAATCCCGAACGCATAATCCGATCGCATACCGCGATGAAAGCGTGCGACCGCATATTGTTGTCGGTCGAAAGCACGACGCTGTATGCCACCCGACCGTGAAATGTTCATCGGAGACCTCATGTTGAAAATCAAGGAACTACTGAAAACCCTCTCTACGTTCGAGCCTTACCGGCCGGCAAAAGCATTGTCGATGGAGCGAGCGCGGAAGGGCTCGATACTTCTGCTTGCTGGCGGCGGCATTTGTTTCCTGCTGCTCCTCTTGATGGTGGTATGGCACAAACTGGCGCCTGCAGAGTGGCAAAAGGCGCCGGCCTTGGCGCTCTATGCGTTCACCGTGGTCCTGAGCCTTCTCTCTCTCATCGTTGAGCCCATCGTCGGCGTCATGCAGATGTTTCGCTGGAAACAGGAAGCGCTGGATACGCTCATTCGCGAGATAGAGACTGATGAGAAAAACGCCCGGCTTCTGAACAGCTATGCCGACAACACACTGAAATACGCGCAGCATTGCCTGCAACTCAAGGTGAAGCGCCTCGACTCACGCGTCGTTTCATTCTTCGGCGGAGGTACGGCGGCCTATGCGCTTCTTGCCATCACGCTCACCAATATCAAAGATGCGGGCGGATTGCCGTGGCTGCGGAACACGCTGACTAACGGATTCGTCTCCGGAAACTTCAGCAATACGGCGATTCTCTGGGGTATCGCGCTGGTTTTCGGTCTGTCCGTCGGCTCGATGATGCTGAAGCGCGTCCAGTCGCGCTTCGCTTACCAACTCGAGCTAATCGAACTGACGCTGTTGCGGCGAACGTTGGAGAACGCGGAAAAGAACACACAGCGTTCAGCAGCGCTGTCGGGTGATCGTCCATAGCGCATCCACGCAAATGCATTTCGGAATCCGTTATTGGATCGCGCCGCCACGCGTTTTTATACTCGTCAGCACTCTCTGCTAAAGAGTGCCAGCCAATTTCGACACAACAGAACAGGACGGACAGATGAGCCTACGCCCCTTGCACGACCGGGTCATCGTGAAACGACTCGACCAGGAAACCACCACCGCCTCGGGCATCGTGATCCCCGACAGCGCCGCGGAAAAGCCCGACCAGGGCGAAGTGATCGCCGTCGGCCCCGGCCGCAAGGACGCGGACGGCCAGCGCATCGTGCCCGACCTGCAGGTCGGCGAACGCGTGCTGTTCGGCAAGTACGCGGGCCAGGCGGTCAAGGTGGACGGCAATGAATTCCTCGTGCTGCGCGAGGAAGACATCGTCGCGGTCGTCAATCAATAACGGAGTGCAAATCATGGCAGCGAAGGAAATCATTTTCAGCGACGTCGCACGTGCGAAGCTGACCGAAGGCGTCAACATTCTCGCGAACGCGGTGAAGGTCACGCTCGGGCCGAAGGGCCGCAACGTCGTGCTCGAACGCAGCTTCGGCGCACCCGTCGTCACCAAGGACGGCGTGTCGGTCGCGAAGGAAATCGAACTCGCGGACAAGCTGCAGAACATCGGTGCGCAGCTCGTGAAGGAAGTCGCGTCGCGCACCAGCGACGCCGCCGGCGACGGCACGACGACGGCCACCGTGCTCGCGCAGGCGATCGTGCGTGAAGGCCAGAAATACGTCGCGGCAGGGCTCAATCCGCTCGACCTGAAGCGCGGCATCGACAAGGCGGTGGCAGCGGCCGTCGACGAGCTGAAGAAGATCAGCAAGCCGACCACCACCAGCAAGGAAATCGCGCAGGTCGCGACGATCTCCGCGAACGGCGAGGAATCGATCGGCCAGCGCATCGCCGAGGCGATCGATCGCGTCGGCAAGGAAGGCGTGATCACCGTCGAGGACGGCAAGTCGCTCGCCGACGAGCTCGACGTCGTCGAAGGGCTGCAGTTCGACCGCGGCTACCTGTCGCCGTACTTCATCAACAACGCCGACAAGCAGATCGCCGAGATCGAGAACCCGTACATCCTTCTGCACGACAAGAAGATCTCGAACATCCGCGACCTGCTGCCGGTGCTGGAGCAGGTCGCGAAGTCGGGCCGTCCGCTGCTGATCATCGCGGAAGACGTCGAAGGCGAAGCGCTCGCGACGCTCGTCGTGAACAACATCCGCGGCATCCTGAAGACGGTCGCGGTCAAGGCGCCGGGCTTCGGCGATCGCCGCAAGGCGCTGCTGGAAGACATCGCGATCCTGACCGGCGGCCAGGTCGTCGCCGAGGAAACGGGCCTCACGCTCGAGAAGGCGACGCTCGCCGAACTCGGCCAGGCCAAGCGCATCGAGGTCGGCAAGGAAAACACGACCGTGATCGACGGCGCGGGCGACGCGAAGAACATCGAGGCGCGGGTGAAGCAGATCCGCGTGCAGATCGAGGAAGCGACCTCCGACTACGATCGTGAAAAGCTGCAGGAACGCGTGGCCAAGCTCGCGGGCGGCGTCGCGGTGATCAAGGTCGGCGGCGCGACCGAGATCGAAGTGAAGGAGAAAAAGGACCGCGTCGACGACGCGCTGCACGCGACGCGTGCGGCCGTCGAGGAAGGCATCGTGCCGGGCGGCGGCGTCGCGCTGATCCGCGTGCGGCAGGCGATCCGCGCGCTCAAGGGCGCGAACGCCGACCAGGACGCGGGCGTCAAGATCGTGCTGCGCGCGCTCGAGGAACCGCTGCGCCAGATCGTCACGAACGCGGGCGAGGAAGCGAGCGTGGTCGTCGCGAAGGTCGCGGAAGGCACGGGCAACTTCGGCTACAACGCGCAGACCGGCGAATACGGCGACCTCGTCGAGTCGGGCGTGCTCGATCCGACCAAGGTCACGCGCACCGCGCTGCAGAACGCGGCATCGGTCGCGGGGCTGCTGCTGACGACCGACGCGACCGTATTCGAAGCGCCGAAGGATGCGGTGCCGGCCGCGGTGCCGGGCGGCCCGGGTGCGGGCGGGCCCGGGTTCGATTTCTGACATCGCTGTGCGCGGCTGCCCGAACCGGGCAAGCGCGCTTCGATCCACGACGCGTGGCGGCATCGGTCGCCACGCGTTTTTTCATTCGCGAACGCCGCGCGCGCCGTCGTCAGAACATCTGGCGCAGGCCGATCGCGGCCCCGACGTTGTTGGTCCTGCCGATCTGGTCGACCTTGCCGGTGAGCCGGTTGGTGGCGCCCGGATAGTCGGCCGCGAACGCGCCGTTGCCGCGCGCGAAATCGACCGTGCCGTAGACCTCGGTGTGCTTCGACAGCGCATATTCGGCCAGCACGGTCGCCGAGTAGTTGATCCCGGAGCCGAGCGTGCCGTCGAGCCGCTCCGCATTGCGCGCGTGGCCGTAATAGCCGGCCACCGTGATCAGCAGCGGCGCGGTAGCCTGCCAGTTCGCGCCGACGTAGAACGTATCGTCGATACGATTCGGGCTGCCGCCACCGAGCGTGGGCGCGCCGGCCTGCTGCATGTTGAAGTCGGTCGTGCCCGTCTTGTCCTGCCCGTGCAGCCAGCCGGCCAGCAGGCGCACGGACGGCGTGACCTGGTATGCACCGCTCACGTGCAGGAAGTTCACCTTCGCGCCGTTGACCGCACTGCCGTTCACGGACGATACCGAGGTCTGCTGGAAGCCGGCGTTGATCGACGCGGGCCCTTGCGCGTAGGTCAGCTCGACACCGTACGTGCTGTCGAGACCCATCGCACCGGCATGATTGCCGAACCCGTAGATCGCATCGACGCTGAAGCCGTTGGTCGAGAACTCGTACTTCACCGAGTTCGCCACCGTCAGGTAGTTGCCGATGCCGTTGTACGCCCAGCTGTCCTGCCAGTAGTCGCCGACGGTCATCGGGTCGAACACGTCGCCCATCGTGTCGTACAGCGGCGCGTACTGGTTGCCGAAGGTCAGCGAGCCGTACCGGTCGCTCGCCAGGCCGACGTACGCCTGCCGGCTGAACAGCGTGTTCGCGACGTGCAGCCTGCCGTCGCCGAGCTCGAAGCCGTTCTCGAGACGGAAGATCGCCGCGAGGCCGCCGCCGAGATCCTCGCTGCCGCGCAAGCCCCAGCGGCTGTGCGTTTCCGGGCCGACCGTCATGCCGACCAGGTCCCGGCCGTCGGGGCCGGCGTTCGTCTGATAGCGGATCGCCGTATCGACGAGGCCATACAACGTGACGGAACTCTGCGCAAAGGCGGGTGATGCCGCTGCTACGGCGAACACCGCGCCGACACCACCGGATACGACGATGCGGTTCATGAAAGGCCTCCCTGAGCAATTGATTTTGTAAGCAGTCCGACAGCATTTGCGGCCGGCGGACGGTACTGCGCTCGGGAGAATAATCGGTCATATTCGCGACACCTATTGCCGATTCCGGATTGCACCTTTCCAACGCGCTCAACAATGGCGGCGGCGGGCGGCGCACGCTCGCCGGCCGGTGCCGAAACGACCGCGCGGCGCCATCGACGGCACGCCGGGGTAAGATGAACGCTCCTTCCGCCGCTTCGCCGCCCGCGCCATGTCGACCACCATCAACACCCTGCTGCCGCTCGCCGGCGTCCTGCTGCTCAGCGTGGCCAGCCCCGGCCCGAACTTCGTGATCGTCACGTCCACCGCGCTCGCGCAGCGCCGCGCCGGCGTGATGACCGGGCTCGGCCTCGCCGCCGCATCGGGCACCTGGGCCGCGATCGCGATTGCCGGCGTCGGCCTGCTCGTGACCCACGTCGCCTGGGTGCACACCGCGCTGCGACTGGCAGGCGCCACGTACCTGATCTGGCTCGGCCTGAAGATGGTGCTGAGCGCACGCAAGCCGCTCGCCGTGTCCGCGCCGCCCGCGTCCTCCGGCTGGCAGGCCGCGAAGAAGGGCTACGTGGTCAGCATGACGAACCCGAAATCCGTCGCGTTCTACGGCAGCATCTTCGCGTTGATGGTGCCGGCGCATACGCCGGTGTGGCTCGATCTCACGGTCGTCGTGCTGTCGATCGGGATTTCGGGCGCGTGGTACTGCGCGATGGCGCTGCTCGCATCGCATCCGTCGGTGCGCCGGCTGCTGATCCGGCGCAAGGCCGTGCTCGACACGACGGCCGGGCTGCTGCTGATGGGGCTCGGCGGGCGCATGCTGGCCGGGCGCTGAGCGCCGTCGCGCTGCCGCATCGCCACGAAAAAAGGCCGCTTGCGACGCCCCGTTGCCGGGAGTCGCAAGCGGCCTTTCCGCATGCCGCGCGCCTCAGCGCCGTGCCGCCAGCCTTCTCACGACGCTCACGAGCGCATCGACCTCATCGCACGTGTTGTAGAACGCCAGCGACGGCCGCACCGTCGCCTCGAGCCCGAAGCGCCGCAGGATCGGCTGCGCGCAGTGATGCCCGGAGCGCACCGCGATACCCTCTTCGTTCAGCGCCTGCCCGACTTCCTCGGTCTCATAGCCCTTCAGCACGAACGACAGCACGCTCGCCTTGTCGCGCGCGGTGCCGACGAGCCGCACGCCCGGCACCGGCGCGAGCACGCTCGTCGCATACGCGAGCAGGTCGTGCTCGTAACGCGCGATGTTCTCGATGCCGACGCGGCTCACATAGTCGAGCGCCGCGCCGAGCCCCACCGCGTCCGCGATGTTGCCGGTGCCGGCTTCGAACCGGTTCGGCGGCGGCTGGAACACCGTGCGCTCGAACGTCACGTCCGCGATCATGTTGCCGCCGCCCTGCCAGGGCGGCATGTCGTCGAGGATCGCGCGCTTGCCGTACACGACGCCGATGCCGGTCGGCCCGTAGATCTTGTGCCCGGAGAACACGAAGAAGTCCGCATCGAGCGCCTGCACGTCGACGCGCATGTGCGAGATCGACTGCGCACCGTCGACCAGCGCCTTCGCGCCCGCGCGATGCGCGAGTTCGACGATCTCCTTCACCGGCACGACCGTGCCGAGCGCGTTCGACACCTGCGTGACGGACACGATCCTGGTGCGGTCGTTGAGCAGCTTCCGGTATTCGTCGAGCAGCACCTGCCCCGAATCGTCGACCGGAATCACGCGCAGCTTCGCGCCTTTGAGTGCGGCAAGCTGCTGCCACGGCACGATGTTCGCGTGATGCTCGAGGTTCGACACGATGATCTCGTCGCCTTCGCCGACGTTCTGCACGCCCCACGACTTCGCGATCAGGTTGATCGCCTCGGTGGTGCCGCGCACGAACACGATCTCGTCCGGCGACGACGCGCCGATGAAGCGCTGCACCGTTTCCCGCGCATGCTCGTACGCATCCGTCGCACGGCCGGCCAATGCATGTGCCGCGCGATGAATGTTCGAGTTCTCGTGCGCATAGAAATACGCGAGTCGGTCGATCACGGCCTGCGGCTTGTGCGTCGTCGCCGCGTTGTCGAACCAGACGAGCTGCTTGCCGTTCACGCGCTCCTGCAGGATCGGGAAATCGCGGCGGATCGCGTTCACGTCGAACGGCGGGTGTGCGCCGCGATACAACTGACCTTGCGGCTCGGCCGCGCGCGTATCGTCGATGAAGTAACGCGGCACCTCGCCGCCCGATGCGCGCGACACCGGCACGTCGCGCTGCACGGCGAGCAGTTCGCGCAGCGCATCGTCGCCCGGCAGTCCGAACGCTTCCGGCGACGCGAGGCCGTTCGACGGCACGACGATGTCCTGCGGCGTCGCCTGCCAGCCCTGCCGCGAGCCGTCGGTGAAGTAAAACGGCGACGCGGCCGGCGCGGCCTGCACCGCGCCCTCCGACACCGCCGCCTGCGCCTGCGGCACGCCGAGCGCCGCGCCGCCGACGCGCGGCTCGAACGCGGGCGCGATCGACACTGCGTTGTCGGGCAGCCCGTTCTGCGCGGCCGCGTGCGGCGCGAGCGCGGGCACGCGATTGCCGAGCGACAGCACGTGCGTCGGCGCGGACGGCGCGAGGTTCGTGCCGGGCGCCTTGCCTTGCGGCAGCGCGAGGCCCGGCACGCCGGTGCCCGTGCCGCCCGGCCCCGCGAGCGGCGAGCCGCCCGGCGCCGGATTGCTCACCGACGCGAGGATCGGCGCGGCAGCCGGCAGCGCCGACGGCACGCCGCCGACCGCCCCGCTGCCCGCCGACAGCCCGGGCGCGGTGGCCTGCCCGGGCGGCGTCGCGAAGAACTCGGACGCGAGCCGCGCGAGCGCCGCCGGGTCGGGCAGGCCGGCCGGCAGCGGCGCGTGCGGCAACGCGAGCGCGTCGCTGCCGGCCGAGCCGGGATTAACGGTAGGTGTCGGGATAGTCATGGTACTTGGCGATTTCGACGTCATCGAGGACAGCCAGCGCATCCGGCGAATGGACCGCGAGCGAGCAGTACAGCGAGATCAGGTACGACGCGATCGCCTGGTTGTTGATCCCCATGAAGCGCACCGACAGGCCCGGCCCCTGCTCGCCCGCGACGCCCGGCTGATAGAGGCCGACCACGCCCTGGCGCTTGTCGCCGACGCGCAGCAGCAGGATCTTGGTCTTGCCGTCGGCGACCGGCACCTTGTCCGACGGGATCAGCGGAATGCCGCGCCACGTGAGGAACTGCGAGCCGAACAGGCTGACCGTCGGCGGCGGCACGCCGCGCCGCGTGCATTCGCGGCCGAACGCGGCGATCGCGAGCGGGTGCGTGAGGAAGAACGCCGGTTCCTTCCATACCTTGGTCAGCAGTTCGTCGAGGTCGTCCGGCGTCGGCGCGCCCGTCAGCGGGAAAATCCGCTGTTCGTCGGTCACGTTCGCGAGCAGCCCGTAGTCCGGGTTGTTGATCAGCTGGCTTTCCTGCAGTTCCTTGATCGTCTCGATCGTCAGGCGCAGCTGTTCCTTGATCTGGTCATGAGGACTGCTATAGAGATCGGAGATCCGTGTATGCACGTCGAGCACCGTGCTCACCGCGTTCAGGAAATACTCGCGCGGCTGTTCCTCGTACGGCACGAAGGTCTGCGGCAGCACGCTTTCGTCCTCGAGCTGCGTGCACGCGGCGCGCACGGCTTCCGGGTTCTTCACCTGGTTCAGGCGGTAGATGCCGGCCTCGACCGGCACCCACTGCAGCAGATGGGTCAGCCAGCGCGGCGTAATCGTGGAAAGCTGCGGGACGGTCTTGGTAGCGTTCGCTAGTTGGCGGGCGGCGTGATCGCTCAGCGCGGCCGTGCCGCTTGCAACGGTCGACATGTGTGGCTCCGGGTTCTTAAGATGAAAAACGGGATTGCTTATGACGCTGGGTGATTATCGGAAGCACGCACCTGCCGGCTCAACATGCTATAGCCGTCACGCGGACCACCGAACGGGAAAGGAAGCGGAATGCGTCAGGCGACGGACACGCCGGGCAACAGCGTCGAGATCGACACGTCGAACGCGCGCGCGATCTTGTCGGCGGTGACGATCGAGGCGATCGCCTCGCCGCGCTCGATCTCGCCGACGTACGAGCGGTTCAGCCCCGCGTGTTCGGCGAGCTGCTCCTGCGACCACGTGCGCGCCTCGCGCAGCTTGCGCACGTTGGCGCCGAAGTGCTGGATCAGGTCGCTCATGTCGTCACCTGTGCGTCGGGCACCGGCTCGGCCGGCTCGCTCCGCGCGCGCGGCGCGGCATTCGCCTCGCTGCGCAGCACGGCCTGCGTGATGTTCGCGCCCGCCGGCACGTCCTGCGTGAGCCACACGTTGCCGCCGATCACCGCGCCGCGGCCGATCGTCACGCGGCCGAGGATCGTTGCGCCCGCATAGATCACCACGTCGTCCTCGACGATCGGATGGCGCGCGAGCCCCTTCTCCAGATGACCGGCCGCATCGCGCGGGAAGCGCTTCGCGCCGAGCGTGACGGCCTGGTACACGCGCACGCGCTCGCCGATGATCGCGGTCTCGCCGATCACGACACCCGTGCCGTGGTCGATGAAGAAGCCGCCGCCGATCCGCGCGCCCGGGTGAATGTCGATGCCGGTTTCCGCATGCGCCTGCTCGGCGATGATCCGCGCGAGCAGCGGCAGCCCGAGCCGGTACAGCTCGTGCGCGAGCCGGTGGTGGATCATCGCGAGAATGCCGGGATAGCACAGCAGCACTTCGTCGACGCTGCCCGCCGCCGGATCGCCGTGGAACGCGGCCAGCACGTCGCTGTCGAGCAGCCGGCGGATGTCGGGCAGGCGTGCCGCGAAGGCCTGCACGGCCGTGGCGGCCGCTTCGTCGATCTGCGCGTCGGCGTTGCGTTGCCGCGCCGCGTAGCGCAGCTCGAGCGTCACCTGCGCAAGCAGCGCGTTCAGCGCCGCGTCGAGCGCGTGGGCCACATAGAAGTTCTCGCTCTCCTGCCGCAGGTCGGGCGGCCCGAGCCGCATCGGGAACAGCACGCCCTTGAGCGCGCCGATGATCTGTGCGAGCGCCTCGCGCGCCGGCAGGTCGCGCCCGCCCGGTTCGAGCGAGCGCCGCTGCTTCTCGCGCCACGCGCGGCGCACGGTCTGGAGCGACTGAACGATGTCGTCGATATCGAATGCGGCCATGCTGACTTCTCCCCGTAACGGCCGTGACTCAGTCCTGCGCCCACGGCAGGCCGCGATGGCGCCAGCCGTTGCTGCCGCCGCGATGCTGTTGTTCGTCGAGGTCGCCCTCGAACCCTTCGAGCACGTTGAATACCTGCGTGAAGCCACCTTTGGCCGCGGCCTCGGCTGCCTGCGCGGAGCGGTTGCCGCTGCGGCAGAGCAACAGCACGACCGCGTCCTTGCCGGTCTTCGCTTCCAGTTCGCGCACGAAGCGCGGGTTGCGCGTCAGGCTCGTGCCGGTCGCCCACGGCACGTGCAGCGACTCCGGCACGTGGCCGACGAATTTCCGTTCTTCCGCGGTGCGCACGTCGACCAGCAACGCGTCGCCGGCGGAAAAGAGCGCCCACGCGGCTTCCGGCGCCACGCCGCCCGCGTACGGCGTGCCCGCCGCTGCGGCCGCCGCGCGGGCGTCTTCGAGCGCCTGCTGGGCGGCGGTTCGTTCTTCCAATGCAAACGTCATCACGCTTCCTTGTTCTCGCAGATTCGTATGATCAAACATGCCGGGAATGCGGCCGGTGCAGCTTGCGTGCTGTCTATAGCCGTCAGCCCCACTATGCGAGCGCGCTCGGGGAAGCAGAACCAATAAAAATTCATTTCCTAATCAGCAGCGCGTGAAATGCAATAGCAGACGCGCGCGATTGGTGAGGATTCGTGCGGAGGACGGGGAGCGAGGGCCGTTCGATGTCGCGCATCGAAGTTTTTTGAAAGGATCGGCGGCGGCGAAGCCGGGAACGATGCCGCACGCGACGCGCGCCGCACGTCGTGATGGAATCCGCGATGGAATCGTGCGCCGGGTCGAACGGCGCACGCTTCAATGAATCGGCGAACGGCAGGCGGCCGGCGCGGTGCATCGCCGACGCACCACGCCCGTCATCGCATCAGCGGCCCGGATCGACCGGCTGCTGCCGGACACACCATCCTCGGCCTTGAGGTGCGAGCAGTCACCGCAAGTGCACGGGATTCGGTAAACGAAGGACCGGTGACGTCGGTGCCCGGACACCTCGCCTTCTCGTTGTCGCGCGGTATGCGCGACGGCGTCGCCGACCGCATCGAGCTCGCACGCGCCGCGCGGCCATTCGTCGACGTCGCGGACCTCGCGCGCCGCGCGCGGCTCGATCGGCACAACCCGCAGGTGCTCGCGCGCGCGAACGAACTTTGCTCACTCGCGGGCGGCAACCGACACGCGTCGCTCTGGCTGGCCGTCGCCGCGGTCCCTGATCGGGATCTTCTGCGCGGTACGGAACGCGACGACGCGGTGCCGGCGCTACCGCAAGCATCCGAAGGCACAAAGATCGTGGCAGACTATCGCGCGATGGGATTCACGCTCGGCCGGCATCCGCTGGCGCTGCTGCGCGGTCGTCCATGCGAATGCGGACTTGCTAGTAGCCGATAGTGAAGCGCGCTCGCTCGTGTGCAGGTTTCTCCAGTTCGTCGACCAGCGCAACCGCATAGTCCTCGAAGGAGACCCAGCTTTTGCCTTGCTCGTCTACGACGAGGTCATCGCCGCCAAGACGGAACTTTCCCGTGCGCACGCCCGGATCGATCTGCATCGGCGGGCTGAAATAAGTCCAGTTGATATCCGACGCTCTCAACGCCGCAAATGCCTTGACATGAGAGGTCGCGATCGGAACCGCCTTCTCGGGCCAGTGCCCGGATTCCAGCACTGTCACGCCCGGCGAAAACCACAGCGAGCCGCATCCGCCCGCCATGAGGAGGCGGGGGACGCCAGTCTTGCGTACAGCGGCAATCGCTCGCTCGATCACGTGGGCCAGTTGATCCGTGTAACTCACGTCGCTAAAGAAACGTGCGTCCTCCTTCGGAGGTCCGAATGCGCTGACCACTGCATCGGCTCCGGCGATGATCTCTGCAATTCGATCAGCGCTGCTCAGGTCGTCGCGCACGGTATGGATGCTGTTGGGCAGCTTGTCCGGAGTACGCGCGACTGCGGTGACTTGATGACCGCGGCTGATCAGTTCGCTGAGGACCGTGCGGCCAACCTGGCCGGTGGCGGCAAGAACGACGACTTTCATATTCAATGTCCCTTGAGGATTGGCATTTCTGTTGGTTGAATGGCGGAAAGATTCACGACGCCGGTAGTGCCGTGAACCTCGACGTCACTCCGTATGGCCCGCCGTTTCCAGCACGGGGTAATCGACATAACCTGCTGCACCGCCGCCATAGAAAGTCGCACGGTCATAGCGGCTGAGCGGCGCACCACGCCTGAGGCGCGCAGGCAGGTCGGGATTCGAGATGAACTGCCTGCCGAACGCCACCGCGTCCGCTTGCCCGGAACGGATGGCCTCGTCCGCCGACTCCGCGGTGAATCCGCCGGCGAGGATCAGGGTCTTCGGCCAGAAGAGGCGAAGCTCGCTGACTGATTGAGGGGTATCGATCTCCAGCCCGGCGCTCGTACTACGTGCCTCGATCAAACTGACGTAAGCGATGCCGAGCTTGCTCAGGCGCGTGAGCACGTGCCCGTAAAGCGCGATCGGATCAGAATCGCCTACGTCGTTGAATCTGCCGAACGGTGACAGACGAACCCCGATGCGATCGGCGCCCCAGATCTCGATCAACGCTTGCGTGATCTCGACGAGCAGCCGAGCCCGGTTCTCGACCGAACCTCCGTAAATGTCGGCGCGCTTGTTAGAGCTATCGTCCAGAAACTGCTGCAACAGGAGGCCGTTCGCGCCGTGAATTTCCACACCATCGAAACCGGCTGCCATGGCGTCGCGCGCGCCTTCGCGCCAGGCTTCGATGATCCCGGGAATTTCGTCCAGCTCCAGTGCACGCGGTATCTCGTAAGGCACCGACTTCCATTCCGGGGTCAGCGCGGTTAGACCAGTGATCGCGATCGCCGGTGGTGCAATAGGAAGTTCGCCGTTCGGTTGGAAGCTCGAATGCGACGCCCGCCCGGTATGCAACAGCTGCAGAAAGATGATGCCTCCCTTGGCATGTACTGCATCAGTCACTTTCCGCCAGCCAGCCACCTGTTCCGTGGAATGAATACCGGGGGTTGCAGGGTAACCCTGTCCATCGGGCGTGACTTGCGTGGCTTCGGCAATGATGAGGCCGCCTTCGGAAGCACGTTGGCCGTAGTACTCGGGGGCGAGCTGATTCGGAACATTCCCGGCACCAGCTCGCATGCGTGTGAGCGGAGGCATCACGACACGGTGGGCCAGCTTGTAGCGTCCGACTTTAAGCGGCGTGAATAGTGATAACAGGGACATTAGAAGGTCCTTTGCACGTGGCATCGGCAACGTATAGCGAAAACACGACTATCTCTGATAGGCGAGTAAGTGGCGCCATCACGGTGCGATTGGATGATTCAGCCGTCTCTGGATCATCTACATGATTAGCATTGCTAATACAACTGCCGTGAGATGATTTAGAAAAACCCTGCTCATACGGGGGCATCAAGCGTAGCGGCGTCGCCCCCTTTGAGAAGCGGCGAAGACCTCCCAGAAACTGAAAGCGAAGAAGGCCCGCAAGTTTCCCGACGCGCCAGACCGGACAGCTTGCTGGCCCGCCAGCGCGATAGGCGACGCCATCGCCTATCGCTACGTCAGGGAGCTTGCCTTACTGCTGGACTGCGCGACGAGCTCCCGTCCGGGAACGTGTGGTTGCCTGGCCTGCGCCGGCGCGCTCAACCGGTGCCGGCTCGCAGGTCGTGAAGAACTCGACGAGACCAGTGGCGACGGCAGCGGGATTCCTGCCCGGCAAGTCGTGGCCTGCACACGGAATCGACACCGTGTCGATTTCTGGAATCCACTGCTGCATTAGATCGGCGCCCTCAAAGAACACCGGCAATGTATCGCTGCCGCGCATCGACAGCACCGGGTGTCGAATATCTTTCAGGCCTTCGGTTGTGATACTCCAGCGCAGCATGGCCCCGAGTTCGACCTGAAAGTACGTGTCGATATCGGATACCGCGCGATCGAACGCACCCGCAGGCAGGGCGCCGTCGGTGAATCGCCGGTAGTCCTGTCCATACGCGCCTGCCAAGACCATGTCCGCGGCCGCAGCTTTGTCTCCTGAGTCGTAGATCTCGCGGACAGTCGTCGTCCATTCCGCGAACTGCTCCCCGGACGGTACCAATGACCCGAGCGGCGGCTCCAGCAATGCCAGCGTCCGCACTCTGCTCGGGGCATCGATCGCCATCTGCAATGCGATGCCTGCGCCAAAGGAATGCCCTGCCACGTGCGCCGACGCAATGCCCAGGTGATCCAGTAAGGCGATGCAGTCACCAGCCCACTCTTGCATCGTCATGCCCGCAACAGCGCGTGAGCTACCGGCGTAGCCGCGGCGCCGGTAATGGACGATCTGGAAATTCTCCGCGATTCCGGCCTGCTCGATCACAGGCACGAATCCATCCGACAGAATCGCACCGTGGATAAATACCACCGGCGCCCCGGATCCGCGGACATCGTATTCGACGTCCGCGCCGTTCAGTTCTACTCGTTCCATTCGCGGCGCTCCAGTCATTTTCCAAGAGCTTGTGCGATGAGAAGTGTGTCGGCGGTCTGCTGCAGGCGCGCGACTTTTCCGTCTCGAATTGTCCAGAAATGGGCGAATCGGGATTGCGCCCTTCGGCCCTTCTTCGAAAGGGCGAAATAGTGTCCGAGAACGATCACGTGATCGCCCGACTCGAAGAACTCGTCGCCTTTCGCGTAGAACTCGTCGAAGTCGGCCATGAACGGAAAGAAGCCATTGACGGTCTTGTCAAGACCGCGATAGACGCCACCATTGGGAAATCCTTCGGCAATATCCCACTCGGCGTCATCCGCCAGGAGCGACTTGAAAGCATTCACGTCTCCCATGGCACCATACAACTTCCGGATGAGAGCAATCTGCGATGTATCCGACATACGAACCTTCCTTAGGTTGATGTTGATGGCCCACTCGAGCCTCAGGTTGACTCCGGCCGATTTACGCTGGCCGGAGCACTCCGACACAAAGAAAATCACAAGCTCGCTAAACAAGCTCCCCCAACGCCGTCACCTCGTACCCTCGCAATTCGCCTTCTCCCGAGCGAACCTTTTCCACCCAGTGCGGATCAGAAATCAAAGCCCGGCCGACCGCGACCAAATCGAACTCGCCCCGATCCATCCGCTTGACGAGCGCATCCAGTCCCACGCTAGTCGATTTTTCTCCTGAAAAGGAGCTCATAAATTCGCCTGAAAGCCCAACCGACCCAACGCTGATCGTGGCGGCACCGGTCAACTTCTTCGCCCAGCCGGCGAAGTTAAGCCCCTCGTCCCCATCGACTTCGGGAAACTCCGGCTCCCAGAAGCGCCGTTGCGAGCAATGCAGTACATCCGCGCCGGCGGCCACGAGCGGTTCCAGCCACTGCGCCATTTCCTCTGGCGTGCGTGCCAGACGCGCTGAGTAGTCCTGCTGTTTCCACTGGCTCAATCGAATAACGATCGGGAAACCAAGGCCCACTGCCTCGCGGACAGCCGCAATAATTTCCGCCGCAAACCGCGCCCGCTCGCCAATGCCTGGTCCGCCGTATGCGTCCGTCC
Organism: Burkholderia sp. BCC1998; assembly: GCF_905339875.1. Taxonomy (NCBI): domain Bacteria; kingdom Pseudomonadati; phylum Pseudomonadota; class Betaproteobacteria; order Burkholderiales; family Burkholderiaceae; genus Burkholderia; species Burkholderia sp. BCC1998. The sequence goes on along the minus strand of NZ_CAJPHE010000008.1, from coordinate 205,100 downwards.
GAAGGTTGGTGCCCGCCCAGAAAAACTGATCGATCAGATAGCCATGTGCGCCGTGCAGTTCGACCGTGTCGAAACCGAGCCGTTTGGCCTCGCTGGCTGCCTTGGCGAAAGCGGCGATGGTGTCGGCAATGTCGGCATCGCTCATTGCCACGCCGCGCTGGACCTCGGGCGCATCGAAGCCAGAGGGACTTTCCACCGGCACGTTCGGCGTCCATTCGGTCTGAAAACCCTTCACCGCGCCCGTGTGCCACAACTGTGGCCCCATCTTGCCGCCAGCGTCATGCACCGAGTCGATCACACCTTGCCAACCGGCTAACGCCGCTTCGCCGTGGAACGAAGGAACATCGGGGTCGTTGCGGGACGCGGGCCGGTCGACTACGGTGCCTTCGGAAATGATCAAGCCGACGCCGCCTTCGGCACGGCGCCGGTAGTAAGCGGCATTCGCTGGCCCCGGCACACCGTGGGGGGCGAAGGAGCGGGTCATGGGAGCCATGACGATCCGGTTCGGTAGCGTAAGCGAACCGACCGAGAAGGGCCGAAACAGGATTTCGGTAGATGCGGGCATGAGTTGAGCCGTCCGGTGAGGAAACCAGGCTCGATGGTATACTTCGGAAACTTAGTGTCAATAACGCACTTTTCTTCTACTAGGGATATTCGAGGTAACCATGTCCGCTGAGCTTGAGCGTTTTCCGGCCGCTTGTCCGACACGCCTTCTGTTTGACCAGATATCCGACAAGTGGTCGATGATGGTCCTCACGGTGCTGGATAGCGGGCCGTTGCGTTTCAACGCGATCAAGCGGCATCTGGAGGGCGTGAGCCAGAAAGCACTGACGCAATGTCTGCGTCGGCTCGAGCGAAACGGACTTGTTTCCCGCACGGTGATACCCATTTCGCCGGTGGCCGTCGAATACGAGATCACGCCTTTGGGGCGTGCGCTGCAACGGCCCCTCAAGGCGCTCCATGACTGGATGCTCGAACATCTCGGCGAATTCGATACCGCCCGCGAAGTGTTCGATGCACGCGTGGCGTCGCAGCCGCAAGATTGACGGCAAACACGCCTGAACCCGTGCTGCGCAAGTACTGACAGATTTCTTGCGGTCTATGTTGACGCTGGCTGAGCGTTCGGGGAAGGTGGCCACGCCGACATGGCAATGTCAATCATGCGATCGAGCGCGTCGGCACTTGCGCCGGCTTGCGGCAAATTCACAATTGAATGCAAGACCCCGAGGTAAAGCCACGCGAGTGCGTCAACGCACGTGTCGTTCGGCAACTCGCCATTCGTGATCCCATCGCGCAAGAGGCCTGCAAGCATCTCGTACTGAAGCTCCGCACTTGCTCGCGCAGCTGCCTTTCCGTCCGCTGTGAGATCCACCATTTCGGCGCAACTTCGCGATATCAGGCAACCCGCTGGACGTTTCCGGTCGGGGTGCGCAGGCAAGTAGGCCCGTAAGATCCCTTCGAGACGCCCCCGCACCGTATCTGCTTCTACTCCGTTCATCCGACTGAGCACTCGCTTTGTGTACGCTGCAAGCGCCTCCCGGAAGAGACCGTCCTTGTCACCGAATCTTTGGTAGAGGCTGGAGCGGGATAGGCCCGTCGCCTCGGTAAGGTGATTGATTGATGCCGCTGCATAGCCGTGGCGCCAAAAGACCTTCATGGCCGCATCGATTACGGCCGCTTCGTCGAATTGCGGCTTTCCGCTCATGGAGTCCTCAGGAACAGCTTGACAATCTGGAACGATAGTTCCAACATTCTTGTACCGTTCATTCCATGATACATCAAGGGACTCGTCATGACCGTCGGTTCACCCGTCACGTCTCAGCGTCCACGTATCGCAATCGCCGGAGCCACCGGCCGCGTCGGTTCGTCGCTGATCAGCCTCCTTGCCTCAGAGTCGGTCGACGTCGTCGCTTTGACCCGCACGCTCGATGCACTTCATTTGCCACCGGGAGTGAACGCAGCCAGAGTGGACTTCAGCGAACCGAGTACGCTCGTCGATGCGCTTCAAGGTACGGAGCGTCTGTTTGTCTCACATGGCACATCATTGCAGCAGGTGGCAAACGAAGTCGCGCTGATTGACGCCGCCGTTGCTTCGGGGGTTCGTCACATCGTCAAGCTTTCGTCCTTTGGGCCTCCGACCCATTTGAACCCGATGGCGTGGCATATGCAAATTGAGGAGCATCTGGCCAGACAAGCCGTGGCCTCGACAACACTGCGACCATCCACATTCATGGACGTTCTCAAACGGTCTGCCGCTGCTATCGCCTCAGATTCGTGGGCGGGTGCTGCCGGTAATGGACGGGTCAATTTCATCGATACGCGCGACGTTGCGAGAGTGGCACGCATTGCTTTGCTTGAGCACGTCGAACCCGAGTCCCAGCGGGTTTATCACCTCACGGGTTCGCGTGCCATGACGATGCATGAAATTGCGGACGAACTTTCGCAGCTGCTAGGTCGCAATGTCATTTACGGGAAGCGGACACTCGAGCAGCAGCGAGAGGTTCTACTGGCGGAAGGGTCGCCCGCATACGTCGCGGATTTGCTTGTCGGTCTGGACCAGGTGTTCCGTGACTCCGCAATGAGTGAAACAACCACGACTGTCCAGGAGGTGACGGGGGAAGCTCCATTGCCCCTGACCCGGTGGCTCGCCGAAAACATCTCCATTTTCAAGAAGTAGATTTGCCACACACGTGCTCTGTCTGAATGTCAATTGGTGACGGGGACACGGCAAAAGGGTCGGGGGTTCACTCGACGCTAGAGGCTGACTTCTGCTACGGCACACTCGGCCTGCAAGTGTAGATATAGCGTTCAGGCCACCTGTTATCCGGGGTAAGAAGGTGTCGCTAACATCATCGTGCAATTGGGAGCTGCGCCGCGTTCGGAATAACCTCGCATCAAGGACGGTATCTCGTAGGAGTTTTTGCCAGGCACGCGCACCAGGTTCCGGGCACGGCCGACCCTATCCTGACTTTTGAAAACGGGCGTTCCATTCGCGAGGTGGTCGTGGTGGACATTCGACATAGCTTCTCCATTTTGGCGAGCGATCAATGGACACGTTTCAATGCATGCGCATCTTTGTAAAGGTCGCGAACGATGGGGGTTTTTCTTCGGCGGCCAAGCGACTCAGCATGACTACGCCCTCCGTTTCACGCGCCGTCAGTCAACTCGAAACACATCTGGGTAGCCGGCTGTTAAACCGGACGACGAGGCGTGTTGTCCTGACGGAGGCGGGCGAGCGTTACCTGCGCCGATGCCTGGAGATCCTCTCGAACCTTGATGACGCGGAATCCGAGGCGCGCTTAGCAACGGTACATCCCACCGGACGCCTGCGTGTTCACGCGCTTTCGAGCTTTGGCCATCGACTGGTGGTGCCCGCAATACTGAAGTATCAGCACCGGTTTTCCGAACTCGGAGTCGATGTCACGATGACCGGTGCCATTCCCGACATGATCGAGGAAGGCTATGACGCGTCGATTGTTCTCGCGCCGGAATTGCCAAGCTCCGGGTTGGTCAGTCTGAGGCTCGGGAGAATACGCGGCGTGGTGTGTGCGTCCCCGCGGTATTTGGCGAACCACGGCGCACCGGCAGTGCCGGAAGATTTGCGCGAACATCAGTGCCTGCAATTGACCACGTCCGTTTTTCCGTTTGATAAATGGGTACTCAGAGGCGCCGCCGACACGTTCCCAGTGGACATCGGTTCATCCCGCTTCACGGTCAATGCCATGGAGGCGCTGGAACTTGCGGTAGCAGGAGACCTTGGCATCGCGATCCTGCCCGCTGGCGTTGCGCTGCCCGGTTTGCGCTCGGGTGCACTGGTATGGCTTCTTCGGGGATATGAGGCGCAGCCCGTGAACGTCTACGCGTTGTATCAGTCCCGACGCTTTCTCGACGCCAAGATCCGGACGTTCATCGATCTCCTTCGCGAAGAGGTGCCGTCAATGTTGGAGGCGGACGAGCGTGCACTCACGATGCATGACGGATGTGCGCTCATGAACCATTCGAGATCCGGATGCCAATCACGATGCAACTTCGATTCTTGAGGAGCGGTGTCGCATACCCTGCGTTGACAGATTTCTCACTCAACTCCGTTCGTTAAAAAGACTCGTTTACCACCGAATGACTCCGGAAGTGCGCATGCTTTACCTCGCCAATTTCCTCTCGTTGTTAGGACTGGCTATCTACTTGGAACCAGGCATGCTCGCAACCGCGACGATTCTTTTAATGGGCTGCCATCACATTTCGACTTTCATGGGTTCGCTGCGTCGCTCGCGGTGCCGCGCGCATGGTGTACGAAAAATTCGTCATGCGGCACGGCCGTGAACGACCCAACGGCCACCGCAAACATCACTCGGAGTTAAATAATGTCTCTCATGAAGGCTCTCATTCTTTGTGTAAGCATCACCTTCGCTGCGGCAATTGTTCATGCGGACGAACCCACGCAAATCGAAAAGAACAAGGCGACCGTCGTCACCTTCTATAACGAGGCGCTGAACGACAAAGACGCAGAAGCGGCGATCGCTTTGATGGGTCCAACCTACACGCAGCACAATGCCCATATCGCGGATGGTAAGGAAGGATTCCGTCAATTCATGGCTGCTTTTAAGCAAAGGTACCCACAGTCGCATAGCCGCATCGTGCGCGTATTCGCCGACGGTGATTACGTCATCCTGCACGTCCATTTAGTAAGAGAGCCAGGTACGCGAGGAGAGGCCGTAATGGACATTTTCCGTTTGGATGAAGGCAAGATCGTAGAACACTGGGACGTTCTGCAGCCCATTCCTGAAAATATTCCTCACTCGAACACTATGCTCTGATCCAGAAGAATAAACATTCAAATCTGTTCAGGCCGGGAGTTACACTGATGGATTCTCGGCCTGGTGCGCTTCCACGACGACATCCGACCGCATGGCATCTGGATGAGCGATCGGTACGGAGAGGATAACAAAATATTGCGCGGCAAGCGTGTCAGGAAAGAGCTCGCAGTCTCGCACAAGCCGCCGAAAGCGGTTCAGCCAGCAACAGCCGCGCGGTAGATACACCAGGTAGCGCACGGCCAGTGGCTATCGACCACGTGGAAGGTTGGGGTACGCACCGCGACACTCTCTCTATGATTGCAATTAAGTAGCTACGTCTGACGAAAAGGCCATAGGACAAATCGGTAGAACGGCAGTGGGTTCTATATCGACGTTGATCTTCACCGTCACGGGCACACCGGCGAGCGGGCCCGGATCGTCGCCGCGGGCAATCGCGCGATCCAACTCGTCGGCCTGCCGGCGCACGTCGTCGGGACGATGCTCGACCACCGCGTTGATCGCCGGGTTCACCACTTCGAGGCGGGCCAGCGCGGCATCCGCCACTTCCCGCGCGGACACGTCGCGTTGCCGCTCGCGCTTCGCGATTTCGGTCGCCGACAGTCGCCAGAGTTGCTGCGTCATGAATTCTCCTCGTCAAGGGACTTCACAATCACCGACGGCGCCGCGCGTCACGCACGCCGCGCCGCCGCCTTCACTCACTGCGCATCCTGCTTCGCACGTTCCGCGGCCGCGATGATCGCGTCGGCCACGGCTTTCGGCTGGCTCAGCATCGCGACGTGGCTGCCGTTCACACGCGTGACCGTCGCGCCGATCCGCTTCGCCATCGCCTCCTGCAGCTTCGGATCGATCATCCGGTCCTGCGTCGCGACGACGAACGACGACGGCTTCGCATGCCACGCGGCCTGCGCGACCTTCTCCGAAATGCAGCCACCGTACCACGGCCCCTGCGTCGCCGCGACGACACGTTGCTGCGCGGGCGGCAGGTCCGGCGCGAAATCCTGTGCGATCGCCTTGTCCGACAGCGTCGCGAAACCGCCTGCATCGTTGCGCAACTCGCCGGCCCACGACGGTGCCGGCAGCCCCTGCGTGACGTCGGCGATCGACTGGCCGTTGTCCGGCGCGAACGCGGCGACGTAGACGAGCGACTTCACCTTGTCGTCGTTGCCCGCATCGCTGATCACGACACCGGCCCACGAATGGCCAACCAGCACGACGGGCCCCTTCTGCTCGTCGATCGCGCGCTTCGTCGCGGCGGCGTCGGCGGCGAGCGAGCTCAGCGGGTTCTGCACCGATACGACATGCAGGCCGCGCGCTTCGAGCAGCGGAATCACGCGGTTCCAGCTCGACCCGTCGGCGAACGCGCCGTGCACCAGCACGACGTTCGTGCCCTTCAGGTCTTCCTTGGGCGCCGCCTGCGCCGAGACCGCACCGAACAGCCCGCCGAGCACCGCCGCGGACACCAGAACCCGTTTCGTCAAACCGACCATCGTCATGCTCCTTTTCATCGTGTTGTGCATCTGAAGTGTTTCCGATGCGGCCGCGCCGCTCGTCTCCCGGGCGCGGCCGCGGATCACGAGTGCGCGTACAGATCGTCAGCGTCCGTGCGCGCGTTCCGTGCGGCGCGCTGGTCGGCCGCGGCGTAGCGGGAGGCTGGCGCCGACGCGGCAGCCACGTTGTCGTCCTGCGACTTCGACGGGCCATTCTGGTCGGAGCGCGCGACCTGCTGCGCTGCGATGACGTTCTGTGCGGCGGCGATATCGTCCGGGTAACGCGCGTCGCTGCCGGCCGGGTTGTAGCCGGCCTGCTCGAGCCGGACGAGGTCGGCGCGCACATCGGCGCGCGTGAGGCCGTGGCCGGCATCGGCGAACGACAAGACGGGGATCGAAGCGAGTACGGCGACTGCGAGGATTCGAGCGGCTTTCATGAGATTGCTCCTTGAAGGAAGGTGGGGGGTATCGATCACTCGGCATCCGGTGCGAACGCTTGGCACCGAACGTTTTCTGCATGTCGACAGTAGAACCCGCTCACGTATCCGGCTTGTTTCCGAAACTCGCCTTCAGTGCAATCCGATGTTTCCGGAGCCTCGATAGATACAGTGCGATACAAATCCGTCAGCATCGCAACGAACACACGGACGATAGCGATTCGAGCGCTTCCAGGTACGGACGCGATGTCGTGTGCAGTCGCGTCATGAGGCCAATTCGCCGGATGGTCGCCTGTCGGACGACAGCGGATCGCAAGGCCACACGCACTACGTCAACAACGAAGCCATGCGACCGATTCGGGCCTGAAACACATTCTGACAATCCGTGTCCGTTATCACGGGCTCCGCGCGGAGTTTTCGGGCGACCGCGTCTTTCACGCGCGCCGATTCAGTATGCTCGCCGCCTGATCACGTTTCCCTCTTGCTTCGGACACTTATCTTTTCATTCCGTGTCGGTCCGATGGTGGCGGAACGCATCCCGCATGTTGAGGAGTCTGGATGACCAATTCAATTTTCGATCCTCGATCGGAAGCGAAAACGCGCAATGACGAACCCGTCGCGCAGGCGGCTGCGCCGGACGTGCCCGCATCTCGGCCGGCACCGCCGCCGATCGTCGTCGGCCGCGTCGAAGGCGTGACGATGTTTGCGAAGAACACGCCGCTCATCTGTCTCAAGCAGATGCCCTTGCCCGGTATCGTGATCTTCGTGCATGGGGTGAATTCCGAAGGCGAATGGTTCGAGGCGTCGGAGGAAGGGCTGTGCAAAGGCCTGAACCGCAGGCTCGGGCGTCTGGACGATCAGATGATGTATCACGGTATCGATGCGGGACAATTGACGCCCGCGAAGTACACGGAGAGTGTGACGCCGGATGGGTTTCTGAACCCGAAGCTTTGGCCCGGCAGCTACGTTAAGCCCGAGCCATCGTTTTCGCCCGTCATACATTTCCGCTGGGGCTATCGCGCGACTGCTGCGGAACTGAAGGAGTACGGCGACAAGATCTTTCTCAACGAAAAAGACTATTGGGGCGGCGGCCCGTTCACCAACGGCTGTGCCAGCCTGCCCGATCTTTGGCACGGCGGTCTGGATGATCGAACGATGGGCTGGATGACCGTGCAAGGCATCAATCCGACCAACCGGCCGCTGTATCGCGCGCCGCCGCGTGCGTATGGCGTACTCGCCGCGTTGCGCTTGGCCAGGCTGATCGAGTCGATCCGAAGCATGCAGGCCGATGTCCCGATTACCGTCGTATGCCACAGCCAAGGAAATATCGTCGGCCTCACTGCGGCGTTCTTCGGCGACGCATTTCCCGATGTTGAAGATCCGTGGGGACGCACGGGCCACTGCGTGGCAGACGCCTATGTGCTGGCGAACGCACCATATAGCTTGGCGAACGCAGACGGCCCATACAAATCCGACACGTTCATGGATACCTGGTCGCAACGCGCGACGAAAGACGGCAGCGGCCGGCGTGGACGACAAACCTACGCTGCGCGCACGAAGACATTCGGCACATTCATGTCGATCATCGGTGCTCGAAAAGAGCATGAACTGCCCGCCGACAAGATCGATGAAGACATGGCGAACGAGCGGGTATCGCCGACGAGCAATCGGTCTTATGCGGCGCGAGAGGATCGCGCGAGGCACGGGCTGAATGAATCGACATATGGCCGCGTCACTGCATATTGCTGTCCGCACGATCAGGTGATTTCTGCGGTGACGGTTCAAGGGATTGGCTGGCGCGGCATCAGCAAGCACGAACTCGACGATATCGGGGCGGCAGGAGTCCTGACGCAGCGGGTCTTTGCTTCCGGTTTTCCGGTTGGCGTTCAGAAGCCGTACCGATACTGGGAAGACGATTGGCGACATGGCAAACAAGGAACGAAGCCGGGGTTCTGGTATCCGCCGTCGCCGCCGGCCAAGTTCAATCTGGTGGGTGCGATCAGAGGGAATGAGTCTGTGTTGGGCATGGCGGCGACGCTCGTGACTGCGCCACTCATGTTCGTCGTGACCGGCATCAGTTCGGCATTGAACATGCTCCGCGTGAACGCCGATCCGCCGAAGGGCTGGACAGTGGTGGCGGATGCCCCGGCGCTTGACGAACCTTTCCCGCCGAAGGCCTTGCGATTCGGCAAGTCAGTCGAGACCAGGGACGGCGACGCGATCAGTGACTTCAACGAAGGCAACGATCCGCCGGCCGCGTGGCGCGATGCGAGCAAGACCGATGCGGACAAGCGAGCCGACGACCCCTACGACCAGTACAAGGCAAAGAACGAGGACAGCATCGCCCAAGGTACGGCCGCAACCGAAGCCGGGCAGCGTTATGAGGACCGCGCGTTGATGCGAATGGAGGCACGTAGGACATTGAACACGGAGTGGCTAGACCGAGACGGCCACGTGATCGGCGAGGACGGCAAAAGCGCGATGCCCGATGGCTATAAGGATTGGCGCGACAAACAGATTGTCGATTGGCTCGATCGCGGCGCGACCAACAGCCCGACGAATCACTCCACGACGATGACCAACCCCGAGCATGCCGAAAAGGCGCTTGCGTATGACGTTGCGGTGGGCCTGTGCTACATCACGCCCGAACAACTCTACGACTTGCGCATCGAGGCGGATTGGAGAATGGGGGATGGGATTCCCCTGGAAAATCCAAATAAAAGGTACGCCGGCTATTTCGCGTCGGGAACGCTCGATAGAACGCCTCTCCCCGAATGGGCACATGCCGAAACAAGTGAAGGCAAGATTCCCGACGCGATCACGGACGAACGTGAAGGCGAATTTTTTCTCAAGGTCGGGGGAGTCGTATGAACACGCTGATTGGTACACGGCCGAGACGTATCGCCATTTCGATTTTGGCATGGCTGATCACAACCGTTCTGATCGCATCCCTAATGGCACACGTAGAACAACCCGACCCAGCGCATTTGGAAATAGGAGATTGGATGAAACGATTCTTTGTTGTACCCGGACTAGCTGCGCTCACGGTGTTTCTCTTCACCACGGCCGCGATGCGTTCCGCACAAGCAGCGCCTGTTAGAGAGCCGATGGCGAATGCAGCATCGACAGCCGAAGCACAGACGAGGCCATTCTTTGCACAAGTCGTCGGCCTGCTCTGGTTGAATCCACTACAACGGATGGACTATCCGACCGAATGGCAATTGTTGTGGACGCAAGGCCTTGCTGCACCGAACAACAATGACGATATGATTCGGACCGATCCGAAGTCTTTTACTACACTGCAACCGGTAGCGGGTATCGCATACGGCAACCACGGAACGGAAAGCTTCAAGGGCTTCTACGCCAAGTACGTCGACAAATTCATCCTTCTCCTGCGCGCCCGCTACTTTAGCAACGCAAAGTACTTCTACACCGTGAAATCCGATAGCCAGAAAGATTGGCGCGAACTCGCCGGCATACGCGTCGAAGCTGCCGTTCCGCCCCGACTTGATCCGGCCTTTGCCAAGTCGCGCATGATCGATCGGATGATGAACTTCTTCGAGATTGGGCCGCCATCACCGAAGACGCTTTGGAGCCGCGACACGCCTCCCGACGTGCAAATCACTCAGGGCGGCGCAAACGCCGGCTTCACATCGCTGAACAACGCGTTGGACTATTTACAGGCGAACCCCGACAAGACCGTATGGGCAATGAACTGGGACGCCCCGAACTTCCCGCCCACAGATGCGCAGATCAACGAGAACCTCGTCGTGCTTTTTCTCGCCGGCCCGAACTTCAACACCGAGCGCGAACCGCTCGCATGGATCGGCAAGGCCGCAACCGGCAACACGCACGATTTTTCGCCGAAGGTCGGCACGACGCGAACGGTGCAGGCATGGAAAGCCACGATCGACGAAGCAGCACGCAACGCCGGCGTCGCGGTTACGGACCTGAGTTACATCGTCCACGACGCAGGTGTACCCAACGACGCAGCGTCGTTACGCGTTGTCTCGCTCGCGCAGACCTTGACTGAAACCCTTCCGGAATACGACCCCAGGAATCAGACCTTCAACACGGCCGCCCTGCTCGGCGACATGGGAACCGGCAGCGCATTGACCGACGTCGCACTCGCAATCGGCCGGATCAACCACTTTGGCGGCAACGCCTTGGTCGCAGGCACGACCGACCCCGAGCACCCCGTCGCCGTCGTCGTCAGACCACCATCGAAGCTCACCCCGATCGATCCCGCCAAAGACTGGTTCCGCGCACGCGGCGGCAACAACGCGTACCTCCCCTGGTGGGGACGTCGACACGACACCGACTACGGCATGCAAGGCTATTCGTGGTGACGCAAACTACGCGGCGGCGCAATCGTTGACGACCGGGTTCGCTCGGCCGCTCCGCCGCGCCACCCGCAATTCGGCACCGGCGATCAGAACGATGGTGAATGGCGAACGGCGTACCCCACACGACACGCATTCGCCGGTTCCGCCACGCTCGCCCCCTCAAGGCGCAAACCGCGTGAACACATAGTCGTGATTCTTCACGCGCGCCCGATGACACGCGAAGCAGGTCTGGTGCTGACCGATATCGGCCGGCACGCCGTTGATGAAGCGCCCGAAGCCCCAGCCGCCCGTCGATGCATAGCGACGCGAATCCTTCACCATCACCTGCACGGTCGTCGCCTGGCCGGGCACCGTTGCCGGCGCGAACTCGTCGGACTGCTTGCGCTTGTATGCGAGCTTCACGAGGATCGTGCCGTCCGGAAACGGCAGCGTCGACCGTTCGAGCGCGCGGATCGCGACCGGGTTGCCGAGCACCACGCGCAATTCGTCGAGCGGTGCCGCTTCCTCGGCCGGCGCGACCATTTCCCACTTCCGGTAGCCGGGCGGAATCGTCACGCCGTAGATCGGCGACGCGGCCGGCTTCGGCTGCTCCGCGAAAGCGGCCGGGCCGCTCGCGGACAACGCACCGGCCAGCAGCGCACCCGCGACGAGCGCATAGCGCGCGCCGCGATGCACGACACCAGAGGTACCTGCCCGCATCACAGATGCTCCACTTGCAGGATCGCATCGGCGAACGCCTGCGGCGCTTCCTGCGGCAGGTTGTGGCCGATGCCGCCGGTGATCGTCCGGTGCTGGTACTTGCCCGTGAACTTCTTCGCATACGCGGCCGGCTGCGGATGCGGCGCGCCGTTCGCGTCGCCTTCCATCGTGATCGTCGGCACGGTGATCGCCGGGCCGGCCGCGAGCCGCCGCTCGATGTCGTCGTATTGCGCTTCGCCCTGCGCGAGCCCGAGGCGCCAGCGATAGTTGTGGATCACGACGGCCACGTGGTCGGGGTTCTGGAATGACGCGGCGCTGCGCGCGAAGGTCTCGTCGGAGAACTGCCACTTCGGCGATGCGAGTTGCCAGATCAGCTTGTTGAACGCGTCGCGGTTCGCCGCGTAGCCGAGCGCGCCGCGCTCGGTCGTGAAGTAGAACTGATACCACCACTGCAATTCGGCCTGCGGCGGCAGCGGCTTGCGGTTCGCCTCCTGGCTGCCGATCAGGTAGCCGCTCACCGACACCAGCGCCTTCACGCGCTGCGGCCACAGTGCCGCGATGATGTCGGCCGTGCGCGCACCCCAGTCGTAGCCGCCGAACACCGCGCGGTCGATCTTGAGCGCATCCATCAGCGCGACGATGTCGACGGCCGTCACCGCCTGCTGGCCGTTGCGCACCGTGTCGGCCGAGCGGAACGTCGTCGATCCGTAGCCGCGCAGGTACGGCACGATCACGCGATAGCCGGCCGCCGTGAGCAGCGGTGCAACGTCCGCGTAGCTGTAGATATCGTACGGCCAGCCGTGCAGCAGAAACACGACCGGACCGTTCTTCGGCCCGAGATCCGCATACCCGACGTTCAGCACGCCCGCGTCGATCTGGTGGATCTTGCCGAGCGACGCCGCGCCGGCCGCGCGCTTCGGCGTCGACGCATCGGGCGCCGACTGCGCGCGCGCCAGCGAGCCGAACCCGAGGTCGGCCAGGCTCAGGCTGGCGAGTGTCGTGCCCAGAATCAGGCGGCGGCGGGTGTTGACGGTATCAGGCATGACGCGTTCTCCATTGTCGATCGGTAAGAAAGGGGCCCGCGGCACGTGCGGGCGATGCGGTATCGCCATTCACGGCGGCGGCGCATCGCACCGCGCCGCCGTGTGAATCGCTTCACCGGTTTTATATCCGAACCGCCCGGACGCTTTGTATCCCAACGTATCTGTGTCCGGGTACGACATACAGCGATTCAAAATCGCGGCGGAAACGGGTGTTCGCGGTCGGCCGCGCGCGACGCGCGACACGAGCCGGCATCGCTACCGGCCCGCGTTTTCCCGTCAAGCCACGCTTACGCGCGACGCAACGGCCGGAATCCGGCGCGCACTTCGCGGGCGAACAGTTCCGGCTCCTCCCAAGCCGCGAAATGCCCGCCCTTGTCGACTTCGTTGAAGTAGATCAGGTTGTGATAGCTGCGCTCGGCCCAGCTGCGCGGCGCCTGGTAGATCTCGCCGGGGAACACCGTGATCGCCGCCGGCAGCGAGATGTCCACCGCGTTGAAGTTGTTCGAGTGATCCTCCCAGTAGATCTGCGCGGCCGACGTCGCCGTGTTGGTCAGCCAGTACAACGAAATGTCGTCGAGGATCTCGTCGCGCGGGATCGACCGTTCCGGCACGCCGCCGCTGTAGGTCCACTGCGAGATCTTGTCGTACATCCACGCGGCCTGACCCGACGGCGAATCGGCCAGCGCGTAGCCGACCGTCTGCGGACGCGTGACCATCATCGCCGAGTAGCCGCAGTTGTCGCGATAGAACGTCGCGAGCTTCTCGTACGCGGCCTTCTCCTTCGGCGCCAGCGACGCCGGTGCCGGCGCGTCGGTCTGGAGCAGCGTCGCGATGTCCGGCGGCACCGTCGCCGGCATGTTCACGTGAATCCCGGCCAGGCCCTGCACGCGCTGCATCGCCATCCGGTGCGAGATCACCGAGCCGCAGTCGCCGCCCTGCGACACGAAGCGCGTATAGCCGAGGCGCGCCATCAACTCGCCCCAGGCACGCGCGATGTGGTCGGAGCCCCAGCCCGTTTTCGCCGGACGCCCCGAGAAACCGAAGCCCGGCAGCGACGGCACGACGACGTGGAACGCATCGTCGGCACTCGCACCGTGCGCGGTCGGGTCGGTCAGCGGGCCGATCGCCTTCAGCAGCTCGAAGATCGAACCGGGCCAGCCGTGCGTCATGATCATCGGCATCGCGTTCGCGTGCCGCGAGCGCACGTGGATGAAGTGAATGTCGAGCCCGTCGATCTCGGTGATGAACATCGGAAAGCCGTTCAGGCGCGCCTCGCCCTTGCGCCAGTCGTATTCGGTGCCCCAGTAACGCAGCAGCGCCTGCATGCGCGCGAGCCGCACGCCCTGCGATTCGTCGGCGACGGTCTCGCGGCCCGGCCAGCGCGTCGCGGCAAGGCGGCGGCGCAGGTCGGCCAGTGCGTCGTCGGGGATATGGGCGGTGAACGGGCGTATGCCGTTGCCGCCGGTGGCCGCACGCAGCGCGGCGGTGGGCAGCATCGCGGATACCCCGGCGGCCACGGAAGTGGCCAGCAGGTGGCGACGCGTCGGGGAAAACGGTGTGGAAGACATCGTTCGGCATCTCCTTTCGTGAAGTGGAAAGTGAACATGCCGCGCGTCGGAGCGCGCCTTCGCTTTCATTCGGGCGCGCGCCGGTCACGCGGCGTTGCCCATTTGAAAGGTCTGATGTATCCGGGATTTGTCTGACTTGTACGAGTTTGTAGCGGAAACGCGGACGTCGCCGTCAGGGCGCGACCCAACGGCCTTCGTAGCCGTCGTCGTTCACGTCGAACACCGCGCGGCGATGGCCGCCGCGCGCGAGTTCGAGCCAGTCGATGCGCGTCACCGTGACGTGGAGCAGGCAGAAGTTCCGGTAGCCGTCGTCGATGGCCGATGTGCCTGCGGTTGCGCCTGCCGCAACGTGCGCCTCTTCGGGCGACTCGATCGGCGTGCCGGGGCGCAGCGGTGCGCGATACAGCAGCAGCGTATGCGGACGGCTCGATTGCCAGACCGCGCGACGTTGCGCTTCGTCGTCGCAGATCGATGCCACGCCTTCCGCGCGAATCTGCACGAGTGAATCGAGATCGTTCGCGACGATGGCGATACGCGCGTCACGGCGCAATTCCGCGACCTTCTCCGAACGCGCATCGGTATGGAACGACAGCAGGCGATCGGCGCGGCTCACTTGCCGCAACACGATCGTGCGCACCTTCGGCGCACCATCGAGGCCGAGCGTCGCGGCCTGCAGCATCGTGAACGGCGAACGCTGCGCGCCGACGCCGGACTCGAGGCAGGACCAAATGCGGTCGTACGTTTCCGTCAGCGATTCGGAGGGGGTGTCGGTGTCGGACATGATGGCGCGGCGATCCTGCGCGATTCGATCGCGACAGCTTAACCGTTTCGGCGGCGGGCCTTCCTTGTAGGCCCGCCGCCGCGCGGTTCAGTTGTAGCCGAGGACGGCCGGTGCGGCGTCGCGCGTGTCGGTCGACTCCGCGCCGAAGCGGCCGAGTACGTCGGCCACGTACTGCGGCCCCGCGCTGATCTGCGACGACTTGTGCGCGACGGGACGGATATCGGCCATGCCCGGCGCTTCGTCCGTCCATGCGGTGTGGTTGATGATCATGTTCATGTGTGTCTCCTCACGCGGCCAGCGCCGCACCATACGCGCGCACGAGGCGCGCCACGCCTTCCCGGATCGCGTCGACATCGGGCGCGGCGAACGACAGCCGCAGCGATGCCGCGTCGACGTTGTCCGCGAAGAACGCCTTGCCCGGCACGAAGACGACCTTGTTCGCGATCGCCTGCTGCAGCAGCACGTCCGACGACACCGCGCCGATGCGTGCCCACACGAACATCCCGCCTTCGGGACGATGGAACGTGATCGCGTCGCCGAGACCGTCGCGCAGCGCGTCGCACATCGCGTCGCACTTGCGCTGGTAGGCCGCCGTGATGCGCGGCAGATGGCGTTCGAGTGCGCCGTCGGCGAGATACTCGGCGGCGGTGGCTTGCGTCCACGGCGTGCTGCACAGGTCGACCGTCTGCTTCGCGATCACGCAGCGCCGCGCGATTTCGGCCGGCGCGATCGTCCAGCCCACGCGCAGCCCCGGCGCGACGATTTTCGACAGGCTCGCGAAATGCACGATCCAGTCGCGCGCGCCTTCGACGTCGTTCGCGAGTGCAAGCATCGACGGCACCGGTTCACCCGCGAAACGCAGGTCGCCGTAGGGATCGTCCTCGACGATCAGGAAACGGTATTGCACCGCGAGGCGCAGCAGCTTCAGCCGGCGTTCGCGCGTGAGCGTCGCGCCGGTCGGGTTCGCGAAGGTCGGGACCGTGTAGAGCAGCTTCGGCTGCGCGATCGCGCCGGATGCGAGTTGCGACGCGAGGCGGTCGACGTCGAGGCCTTCGCCGTCGACGGGGATCGTCACGATGCGCGCCTGTTGCAGACGCATCGCCGACAGGGTCGCCGGGTACGCCGGCTGTTCGGTCAGCACGACGTCGCCGGGGCCGACCATCACGCGCAATAGCAGATCGAGGCCCTGTTGCGAGCCGGTCGTGACGAGCAGTTCGGCGGGCGTGCACGTCACGTTGCGGCGCGCCATCAACGCGATCAGTTGCTGCTTCAGTTCGGCGAGGCCGTCGGTCGGGCCGTATTGCAGGCAGCGGACCGGCTGGGCGTATGCGCGTTCGGCGGCGGCGTTCAGGCCGTCGACGTCGAACAGGTCGCTGGCCGGGTAACCGCCGGCGAAGGAAATCATCCCCGGCTCGGAGAGGTATTTGAACAGCTCGCGGATCGGCGAACCGGCAGGATTCTGGAATGAAGGCGTGAACGCGTACATGTCGTCGTGAGCTGGATGGCAGCGACGGCCGGGATAGCCGACGGGTGCCGCCCGCCAAGGCACTTCTGGCGCCAACAGCGGGAATTCGAGCCACGATTGTCGATAGTCATTAACGCTGCGGCAAACGATATCTATGCACTAGGTCTTGCGGTTTGGTCATCAAATGGGGACGCTCGCCGTATTGCTCGGTGGCCCGCATCAACTCCCTTTCCCGCGCTCTCCAAGCAATTCCGAGCGCCCGATCACTTCTCTTCCATTGTTGGCCTTGTCCGCGTCCGAGAAACCGGCGGCATCAATCACCGGTGTGAGCGCCCTCAGTGCCGCCTGCGGTTTGGCACTCCGTAGCGACGCCATCCCTTCGTTCCACGCATGCAGCATCTGCTTTGCCACCCAGTGCCACCGCGTGTCGTTTTTTGCCGCTTCGGCGACTGCCTTCCCGGTGGACACGGCCGAGTCGCAGAGCGCCTCGACCATCTCGCGATATTGCTTCGGCGGGATGCCGAGCCGGGTGTTGAAGAAGCGCTCCAGCGTCTTTCCCGGCGCCCATGTCTTGCGACCGTCGATGCTCAGCGCGGGCGGATTGTTCGCAAAGCGCGGGTAAGCCTCCGTGGTGACGATGTCATAGGCGGGGGTGTAGAGGACATCATCGATGCCCGAGTACAGGAGAGCGATGTTCTTGGCATGGCAGTCTGCGCTGCGCACCACATGGTTGGTGATGATCAGCCAGCCTAGCTGTTCGGCCTGCCGCCTCCAATTTGCAGCGTGGACGTATGGTTTCGTTGCGTTGACAACCTGTTCCATTGACGGACGGTACTTCTCGTGCGGAGGCAGGCCAAGCAGGCTGCACGCGTCTTCCACGCCATATGCCGGTTTGCCTTGCTCGTCCACGTCGAAACGATCGACGACGAGCACGCGACCATCGTCCGACATCGTGGTATTCGCGACGCGGGCGACGCCCAGCCTTGCCAGCACCTGCATCGAGTAATGTTCGTTGAAGCCCAGATACGGCGTTTGCTCATCGGAGCCTTTGATGATGTGCCTGCTCGTGCGCAGTGTCTGCTTGCCAACAGGCGTCTGCAACGATGAGGATTCAGGTGCCAGGAACTTGGGCACGGCTCCGGAAATCGCTGCGCGAGCGTAGTACCGCACCAGTTCTGCGAAGTGATCGGTCGTCATGTCCTCGTGCAGCAGGCGCTTGAGATCGACCGGTTCGAGCTCGCCGCCTGGTGAGCCTCCTTCGGGTGAGACGGTCACGCGGCCAATGCCCGAGCTTCCGATAACAGCCAGTAGCGAAAGGTCCGTTCCGTCCAGATAAGGACCGAACTGCTCACGAATCACCTGAAGGAGAAAACCTTCCGGCAAGTTCTGGCGAAAGAAGGGATGCAAGTCGCGAGGCCACACCCATGCATTTTCGCGAACGGGCATCGTCAAGCCGACAAAGTTGTCGGCGGTCGCATCGTCGGTGTAGCGCAACGCATAATCGTCCGCCTGACGATTGAGATGAGCGACAGGCTTGCCTTTGACATAGACGTTAAGGCGCATCTCGTCAGTCCTCGGTCTTGCGCTGTTCGGCCAGAACATCGTCCAGCGTGCGCTGATGTCCGCGCCGAACCATGCGCAGATCGTAGCCGGCTGCCTCAAGCAGGCGCACCAGCGCGGATACGCTCATGTCGCCTCGTGCAAGCGTTTCCATACGGGCAAGCGTCGTACGGGCGATGCCGGCGCGCTCCGCGAGTTCTCTCTGGGAAAGCCCCACCGCGCTGCGCGCTTCTTTCAGCATCTCTCCGACATCGGACAATGTGGTCATTTGTAGCCCCGGGGCATCAAAAATGAGTGAACCTGGCTTAATTGTAGCCCCAGAGGCACAAGTTGCCATCTGCGATTTTGTATCCTCAGGGATACAAAAAACTGATAAAACAGGCACCGATGTAGCCCAAGGGCTACATGATTGGCTAACCGCGGTCGATATCGACAAACGACATCCATCGATCAACGGTCTTGTGGTTCGATCATCGATCGAGGGACGTGATGCGGCCGTGCCGCGCGGATGAATAGAGTACGTTGGAGGGTTTCGACGGGTACGTGTTGGCGCTTCACGGAGGCTCGCGGCCGCAGTTGTCACAGGTGACTACAGGTGTGCCGCTACATGCGTTGATGGCCGCACGGAAGCGACGCCGCACCTCGCCCCAAGATGCGCGCGACCCCGAGGCATCTTCCGTCATCGAGCCCTCGCCGCGAAACTCCCCATCATCGGCACACAATATCGACCGCCAGAATCTCATATCCCGGATCGGCGTTCTCGCTCGCCGCCTTTTTCGCTTCTTCATACGAAAGAAAGGACATCGCTTCTTCGATCTCCGGTGCCATGCCGATATCGCCGTCCTCGCCGGTACAGAGGAACTGAAGCCCGGTCTTCACGACATAGATGGTCGTCATGTCTCCCTCCATGGTGTGCATGGGGAACTTCCAGTCTAGCCTCCACGCTCCCTTATTCAACTCCGGCAACGCCGCGCGGCAGCCTGCCGGGCGGCCAGCGCCCCCCGCCCCGCCCCCGATTACCTAGGTAATTGACACGTATGGACCTACGTAATTGGCGTCCCTACGATGTTTTCGACGCGAACCGAACTACACCTACGAAGAGGACACGACCATGACCACCCAGGACGTCGATACCAGCACGCTACGACGCGTGATCGCCGCAGCCTCGATCGGCAATTTCGTCGAGTGGTTCGATTTCGCCGCATACGGCTTTCTCGCCACCATCCTGACGCGCGAATTCTTTCCGAGCGGCGATCCCACGGTCGGTCTCCTGAAGACCTTCGCCGTCTTCGCGGTGGCCTTCGCATTCCGCCCGCTGGGCGGCCTGGTCTTCGGCGTCATCGGCGACCGGATCGGCCGCAAGCGCACGCTTGCGCTGACGATCCTGATGATGGCCGGCTCGACCACATTGATCGGCCTGCTCCCGACCTACGCGAGCATCGGCTACTGGGCCCCGTTGCTGCTCACGATCATCCGCTGCGTCCAGGGGTTCTCGGCAGGCGGCGAATACGCCGGCGCATGCGCGTACGTGATGGAACACGCACCGCGCCGCCGCCGCGCGTTCTTCGGCAGCTTCGTGCCGGTGTCGACCTTCTCGTCGTTCGCCTGCGCGGCCGTGGTCGCCTATCTGCTCGAATCGTCATTGTCGTCGCAGGCGATGGTCGAATGGGGCTGGCGCGTGCCGTTCCTGATCGCGGCACCGGTCGGCCTCATCGGCGTGTACCTGCGCGTCAACCTGAATGAAACGCCCGCGTTCCAGGCACTCGAAGGCAAGCACGACATCGCGCATGCGCCGCTGATGGAAACGCTGCGTTCGCAGTCGCTGAATATCCTGAAGCTCGGTGCGTTCGTGTCCGTGACCGCGTTGTCGTTCTACACGTTCACGACATATTTCGCGACGTATCTTCAAGTGGCCGGGCACCTGTCTCGCGGCACGTCGCTCCTCGTGACGGTGCTCGCCCTCTTCTTCGCCGCGGCCCTGTGCCCGGTCGCCGGCTTCTTCTCCGACCTCGTCGGCCGCCGCGCGACGATCGCCACGACCGGCCTCTTCATCATCGTGTCGGTTTATCCGGCGTTCTCGCTGGGCGGTTCGGGCGTGTTGTCGCAATCGCTGGCCGGCGTCGCGCTGCTGGCCATCGGCGCGGTGTTCTCGGGCGTCGTGACGGCACCGCTCATGTCGGAAGTGTTCGCGACGAAAACGCGCTATACCGCATCCGCGATCACGTACAACCTCGCGTACACGATCTTCGGCGGTACCGCACCGCTCGTCGCCACGTGGCTGATCTCGGCGACCGGGACCAACCTTTCGCCCGCGTACTACCTGATCGCCGTGTCGATCCTGGCGATGATCGGCGGCCTGTCCCTGCCGGAAACGTCGAAGACGGCGCTCGAAGATGCGGGTCCGGCAACCGCGAGAACCGGCCAGTCCGCGAAGCGCGGCGTCGAAGGCGCGGTTTGAGTACACGCCCCGCTCGTGCAAGCGGGGCCGACTAAACCAACGCATGGAGAAACACCATGACGAGCCTTCACGACGCCAGCATCATCATCGACGGCCTGAACATTTCGAAATTCGAGCGATCGGTGTTCGAAGACATGCGCAAGGGCGGCGTCACGGCCGTCAACTGCACGGTCTCCGTGTGGGAAGACTTCCAGAAGACGATCGACAATATCGCGGAGATGAAGCAGCAGATCCGCGAATACAGTGAAATCCTCACGCTGGTGCGCACGACGGACGACATCCTGCGCGCGAAGAAGGAGAACAAGACCGGCATCATCCTCGGCTTCCAGAACGCATATGCGTTCGAGGACACTGTACGTGCCGCGCCATTTCTTCACGAACGATCATGTCGCCGTGGAAGAGACACTCGGCAGCGAAGCCTACGCGTCGATTCTCTACGCGGCCGGCTACGCGCGGGCGAAGGGCACGACTGCTGCGTCTTTCACGTCGATTGAATGTCCTGCAAGCGCTACCGCTACAATCCGACAGGAGCGAACCAGCCCGGGTCCGAACACGGTTCGCACCCGTCGACCCGATGCCGAACATGACCGACACGATGCCAAGCCTCGACTACGAAGATCTCTTCAGGCATCTGCCCGTCGCTGCGATCGTGGCGAAAGAGCGCATCATGATCGACTGCAACGAGAAGGCGCTGCAATTGTTCAGGGCGACTCGCGACGACATCATCGACCAGTCGTTCGCGAAACTGTATCCGCAGCAGAAGGATTTCGCGACGACCGGCCGCCGCCTTGCGCCGCTGCTCGCGAAGCATGCGGGGTTCAGCGACGATCGCATCATGCGCCGCGTCGACGGCAGCCATTTCTGGGTCACGGTGTGCGGCTTCGGCTACAACACGAAGCGGCCTTTCGAGCTGGCCATCTGGACCTTCACCGACCTGTCGGGCGACGCGAAGCATCCCGACGTCGCCAGCACGCTGACCGATCGCGAGCGCGACGTCGCGGCATTCCTGGTTCACGGGCTCACCAGCAAGGAAATCGGCAAGGAGCTGAACATCAGCCCGCGCACGGTCGATATTCATCGTGCGAGCTTGTTGAGGAAGTACGAGGTGCGCACGACGCACGATCTGATCGCTCGCTTGCTGGCGTGAAGCGCACGTGCTCGCCTGCCCCCCTTCAATCCTCGCATCCGCTGCCTTGCAAGCCATGACGCTCCGGTGGGCTCGGGGACTATCCCTTGATGCGGTCAGTGCGTGACAACTTGCGCCACGCGTCGGTGGCAACCACGTCGACCTATCTCCATGGGGAAGAGGCGAAGCGCGCACGCCAAGTCGCCGCAGCCTTCCGGCGTCCGCCGCGTGGATCGCGCCGTCAGAACCTTCCCCCGTCCGGCACGCGGCTGGGACGTATCAATCAAAAAAGCGCGAGGCTGGCCCAATTTCCGTCTCGGTCTTAGTTGGAAAATTCGGGCCCCATCCTATTGGAATTAGCTCCCGAAGTTGGACGATGGCAGGTCTGCCATGTACGTCTGCGACAACGCCTGGGGATATTGCGCGCCCGGAAACTATGAATTTCAGAAAGGTGGCTGTAAAGCTGAGATAGGAAGATGGCGCACCTCAACGCCAAATGCAGAAAGACTCGCGGACTCGTCTGGGCGTTGTTTCACTAACCCCGTGTGTGCTGATTCCGCCTCTCGATATTTGAAAGTTTCATCATGGCTAAAGCGCTCATGCCCGTCCTTGCTGTCGTATCCGTTATCGCTCTTCCCAAGGGCACGCCCGCCAATGGACATGGTCCTCCGATGCGTGAGCCGGTGCACGAAGAAGTCGTCCCACTGCAGCAAGCGCGGTATGACCGTAGCAACGGTAACGCGCGTTATCCGGTGGACATCTACGCGGAGCTGGCGAGCGTGGCGGCTCAACAGCAGGCGGTAAGCGGGTACGATGGCGCGAAATTCGGCTCGGCAGTTTCCGACGCAACGACTGCGGCTCAATTGGCCTCCTATGGCTCGATCTATATTGAAAGTTGACTGAGCGTCGACGCGGACAAAGGAGAGACTTTGTGAAATCGAAAAGAGCTATCCTTGCGCTGATCGCGACGACAGCCATATGCCTGTGCACAACAGCGCGGGCGCATGTCAGGGTCGGGGTACTGGTGGGTGTCCCGCCCCCGGTCATGATCGCGCCCACCCCGGTCTTCTACGCGGAGCCCGTCCCGGTTGTCGTGCCGTCGGTCGAGCCAGCCCCGACCACCGTCTACGCCGAAAAAACGCAGACGAGTCCCCCGGCGGGCACTTGGTGGTATTGCCCGGTCACAAAGAAATATTACCCGTACGTCAAGGGGTGTTCGAGCGACTGGGTGGAAGTGCCCGCGAAGCCAACCGGCCCCAAGTGAGATGAGCAAACACAATTTAATTTCGCCGGTATTGTGCGCGAAGCGCAGCGTATTAGCGGTAACCGCAGTGATGAGCCTGTGGCCGGCATCATGGCGGTCGCCGGCTGTGCTGCCATGCCGATGGGCCCCACAGTGATGGCGCTGCCCGGCACCAGCAAGTGGTTCGATCAATTCCGCGCCGATGACGCGACGTGCCAGCAATTCGCTTCGGAACAGACCGCTGGCGTCAGCACTCAATCGGCTGCAGCAAGCGGCGCCCTCGGCGGTACGGCCGTCGGCACTGCGCTCGGCGCGGCGGCCGGTGCCGCCGCGTAACGGAGCATCGCTGCAGGCACCGCGCTCTCCGATTCTCACAGTCGACGAGCGCCGGTTGACGCCGGCGATCCGCGCGAGTCGCTTATCTCAATTCCGTGGAAATTCGAACGGGCGAACGCGTTGCCGGGTCACGTAGTCGCGCGTCTGATGGGACCGGACCTCGATCCCTATGACGGCATCGTGCCGCACCTGGGCAACGTTGATAGCAGACACACGGGTTGTGCGGCTCATCAATAGGCGGCTGCATGCCGGTGTGCTGGAAGACAGCAGGATGACGCAAGGTGAAGTTGGTACCGTTCAGGGCGGCAGCAACTCGCCGCTGCTGTCGAATATCTACCTTCACTATGCGTTTGATTTGTGGTTGAAGCAATGGCGTGCGCGGCACGCCAAAGGCGATGTGATCGTCGTGCGGCACGCTGACGATTGGATCGCGGGATTCCAAAACGTAAGGAATGCGATGCGCTTCCAGCGCGAAGTGACTGGACGGCTGGCCCGCTTCGGCCTGACGCCCACGAGAGCGAGACGCGGCTGATTGAGTTCGGACGCTTTGCGCGCGAGGACAGTCAACGTCGCGGCCGGAGCAAGCCGCAGACCTTTGACTTCCTGGGCTTCACGCATTGCTGCGGGAAGGCTCGGAACGGGAAGCTCGCGGTGCTGCGGTTGACCAGTGGCGAACGAATGCGAGCCACGCTCTTGGCAGTCAAGGAATAACGGCCCCGGTCCAGTGATGTCCTGCCCGTTAAAGTTCGGCTCGGTCGTGTCATCCAGGCGCATCACCACCTCGCATGCCCGCATCCGCTCGGTCGAGCTCTGCCATTGCGGCTCCATGACGTCGCTCCATTCGAGCTTGTCCTGCGCGAAGAATCGATAAGCCGCCGCCGTCTCAGCCCAGCCGCCACATGCCAGCGGAATGATCGCTGTCGGATTGCCCGACAGTTGCTCGGCCAGCAGGACTGCCCGCCGGTTCAGGCGCTTGTCGCCCAGATCCATGCCCTTGAATTCCATTGCCGCCCAGCTCGCCGTTGCTCGTGCCATTCGCGTGCCGCGCAAAGAGCAAGAGTAAACCGCAAGCCACGATAGTTTACAAGCCGCTCACGCCGACTTGTGTGTAATGGAATGATCCAAATGATCATTGGATGCGACACGCCCTGTAACGGATGAACTGCTCATACCGCCATAGTTTTCGAATATCTGCCGCTGCGATGCCATTCGTGCGAGTGCCGCCCGGAAGTCGATCGCCTATTGCATGGTGATGCAAGTGCTCATCCTGTCGTGGTAGCACGGGCGCTGTTGGGCTACATTCGCGCGCACCTGCATACGCGTCAACGGAGCGCGATCGTTATTGTGAGCGAGCGCGATAACGGGCGTAGTCAGCACAGAGGCAACGACAGGAAGAGAGATGAACGTTTTGCGCTTTGCCATGATTAGAGATCCATATCAAAATGATGCACCAAGTACAACGGATATAGAGAACGGGAATCGACGTGATGACCGGCTTAGTCGAACAGCAGCAGAGTGACGCCGGATCGTTCAGCGGCAGTTTTAGCCATTTTCCGGCAGCTTGGAAGCACCGTGCCGACAATAAATACTTCTGCCGCCAGCAACGGTTGACGTGTCGCGGCATTCACTGCTCACACCGATAGGTTGACGCATCCGCAATTGACTGTTGCCGACGCGTAATGGTGCCTTGCTGCCGATATACTCCGCTGCAGGCTTACCCATTGGAGAGGATTCTTATGCAACTGCCATTTAACGCCCAACTCATCGAAGCCAAACATCGGACCGCGCACAAGATCGTGCAGCATGCGCTCAAGAGCGCAGCGATCGCCGAGACGTTGAATGGCGCGATCGACGTGCTCGGCGACGCACTGTTGGAACTCGAACTCATGATCGAACAGAGGGGTCCGTGGGCGCACTGAGGCGACTCGTTGCTCGCAAGCCATCCATTCCAAGAGTCACCGTTGACTTTCATACCATATTTGATTATTCTATCAGAATTGATGAAACAGCCCGGTTCCAGCCATCGGCGCCACCGAACGCGCTGGCCCTCATCTATGGAATATATCGATACCTTGCGCCTCTTCCGCGCCATCGTCGAAACGAAGAACTTCCGGCGTGCCGGGCAAATGATGGACCTCTCGCCATCGGTAGTTTCGCGATCGATCGCGTCGTTGGAAGAGCGTCTCGGTTTGAGACTCTTTCATCGCACCACGCGTCAGCTTTCGTTGACCGAGGTCGGGGAGCATTTTTACGACGGTTCTTGCCGGATCCTCGATGATCTCGATCGTCTCGAAGCGGAGACGGCAGGCCACGGGCGCGTGCCTACCGGCGTACTTCGCCTCGTTGCACACACGACAGCGACGATGACATGGCTCCCGGCCCTGACCTCGTCATTCAAGAGCAAGCATCCGAAGATCGCACTCGATGTCACGTTGACTGAACGCCCGGTAGACCTGACGGCGGAGGGTTACGACCTCGGTATCGTCATGCCGTTCATGTTGACGACCGATCTCGCGGTCACCCGGCTTCTTCAGCGTTTTCGGCTGGTTCTCGTCACGACCGAGCATTACCTCCAGGGCCGCTCTCGGCCTCAACGCCCGGCCGATCTCGCAGAGCATGTGTTTGTGACAGTGCCGCCGTCGATGCACAAGCCGATCGTGAACTTTCGCGTCGAAAACGAAACGGTGGCCGTCCCGATCAACTACGAAGTCGCGTCGAACAATCCCGTATTCAACCGTGATGTCGTACTCGAAGGCTTTGGCGTCGCTCTGCTGCCGATGAGTCTTGTCGAGCAAGACATCAAGACCGGGCGCCTCGTCCGGTTGTTGGAGCGGTTCGAGATCACCGATACCGTTGCAGAGATCAGGTTGGCCTACATCGGGCGGGCATTGTTGCCGGCGAAGGTACGGGCGTTTATCGAACACACCGTGGAATTTTTTGAGGCTACCTGAGCCTTCGATCACAAGCCGGTTGGCTTGCCAACGAGATTGGGGTGATCGCATGAACTTGAGCTCGATTTGTGGAGGCGCTGGAAACGCTGAGCACTTGCCCGGCTTGGCGCAACAAGTACCTGCGCCCGGCTTCTCAGGTGCCGCCCAACGATCTGGCATACAGACACGCGGACCCGCTGGGCCTGTGTTTCACTAACCTATGCAGCTCCCGCCGTCCCGACCTTTCAGCTGGCATTGGGACATTGCCCACGGTAGCGAAGGGACATCGGCGGGCGTCGCCCCCCGGGGGGCGAAGTACGTGCCGGAAACCGAATCCAACCACCGAGTGAACGATATGGCTTTGCACAAAGCAGTCTTGGTAGCAGTGGCACTTGCAGCATGTATCGATGCGCATGCACAGGTCGCCGGCACACAGCCTCTGAGCGTGACTATTGAGCAGTCCCAGGCGCTTCTGCAGGGATGGAGCGTCAAGAAGAGCGTGCTGGCAAAATCGGTCTACAACGACCAGAACGAAAAAATCGGCGCGGTCAAAGATCTGATCGTGGCCCCGGACGCCTCAGTGTCGGCGGCCATCGTCGCTACAGGCGGCTTCCTCGGCGTCGCCACGCATGACGTAGCGGTGCCCATCGCAGCCCTCGACGTGCGCGGCGGCAATCTATACCTGCCGGGCGCCACCAAGGACGCCCTGAAGGCAACGCCTGAGTTCCAATACGCGAAGGTGCAGTCACCGCCTAAGCCGAAGAAGGCTCATACAGAGTGATCTGTTTTCAACAGTCCTGAGCTTAGGTCGTTGCGGCAGGCGATGTCAGTCGCAACGATCTATCACCGGACTCGAGGCTCCTCGCGCTCAACCGCTTGCCGCTCAGTCCCCCTTACGCTGCGCACTCAACGTCCTGCCCCCCTCCATACCGCTTTCCAATTTTTCTATTTGCAAGCCACTTCTGTAGTCGATATTTGGACTGCTGATTAACACGGCCGCGCGTCAGGAAAGGCCATCGCCTTTCATGGATCACCCAACACCATGCAAAAAACCCTCGGACTTGCCATCGCCACCCTGCTCGCCGTCGCCGCTGTTGCGCTATGGACCCTGCTCGCCCGGTTCGAACCATCCATCAAGTCCGCCATCGAGACGGAAGGCGCGCTTGCGAGCCAGACGCAGGTGCTCGTGGGTAACGTCGAATTCTCGCCCTTAACCGGCGTGGGTGAGCTTGATGGACTTACCGTGAGCAACCCCACTGGTTTCTCTTCGCCCTACGCCGTAGTGGTGGACCGTATCGCTTTGCATGTGGAGACTGGCTCAATTCTCGGCAGCGGCCCGGTCATTGTTGATACCGCCACAGTCATCGCACCGCAGATTACTTACGAGACGCAAAGTCTCACCGCCACCAGCAACCTTGAGACCATCAAGAACAAAGCCCAAGCCTATTCCGCCACCCCAGCCGCCATCCAGGCCGGCAGCAACGCGCACAAGGTCATCATCCGCAACCTCACTGTCATGGGGGGCGTGCTCTCACTTGACATTCACCTGCCCGGAGGCGCGCTTACGGTCCCGCTGCCTCCGCTGCATCTCGCCAATATCGGCGCGACCACAAACGGCGCCACTCCGCCCGAGATCACCCGTGCCGTGTGCGAGGCGCTCGCGGAAAAAGCGAAAACGGCGGTCACCGAGGTCATCACCCAGAAGCTCAAATCCGTTATCAGTATGCTCAAGCCTCCCGCAGGTGGGTTGCCAAAGCCGCCGTCCCTGCCGTCCCCTCCGTCTCTGCCGTCCCCTTCATCACTGTCGTCCCAGCCATCTCCGCCCCCGCCCCCGCCCGGCCTACCCTTGCCGTCCCCTCCTGGCTTATAGCGCATGACCGGGCCACTGCAACCCAGTCCCGATCAGAACCGTAGAGCGCAATAAAACTTGTCGGAGCGCCGGGAGACCGGCAAGGAGTAAAGAGTGGAAATCTCTGCCTACCCGCAGGCCAAGCTTAACGCCATTGCCCGACGGCCCAACGAACGTCCCCGCAAGACACTAAACTTCGATACACCGGCTGCACGATTCCATCAAGCTGTTGCATCGACCGGTTGAATCCGCCGCCGAATGCCGCCAGCCCTTTCCGCACCCTCCCCAACCACGATAAACAAAAAAAAGCCCGGCAAAGCCGGGCCAATCAGTTTGAGACACAAGGAGAATCCCGCCCACCACACACCGGGCGGTCACGCCGCGCTACACGACGTTCTTTTCGACGATCGGCCGGTTTTCGAGCACACGCTCCCAGCCGAGCGACGACAGGTCGAGCGATTCGTATCGCCCGCCCAGGATCAGCTCGCTCACCCCACGCCCGGTTGCGGGCCCTTGCTGCAGCCCGTGCCCGCTATACCCGTTCGCGAACACGACGTTGGCGAGCTCGGGGTGATACCCGATGATCGCGTTGTGATCGAACACGTTGTACTCGTAGTACCCGGACCAGCAGTTCTCCACGCGCAGCGCCTCGAACTCCGGCACGCGATTCGCGAGCGTCGGCCAGATCACCTCGTCGAACAGGTCGTGATCGACCTCGTCGAGCGGCAGATCGTCGGGGTCGCGATCGGGGCTCGGCGACGTCCCGCAGATGTACGTGCGCCCTTCCGGCCGGAAATACACGCCGGTCGGATCGATCAGCAGCGGGCAATCGGTGAGCTTCGCCGGCGACGACACGTTGAAGATGCTGCGACGCCGCGCGTACACGGGAATGTCGATGCCCATCATCGACGACAGCGTGCGCGTCCACGCACCGGCCGCGTTGACGAGCGTGTCGCATGCGTAGCGCTCGCCGTCGTTCGTCACCACGTGCGTGATCTTGCGACCATCGCGCACGACGCCGGTCACGTCGGCCGGCACATACCGCGCGCCGAGCGCCTGCGCCTTCTTGCGCAGCGCCTGCACGAGCCCGTAACCGTCGAACCACCCTTCGCCGCTCGCGCCATAAGCGCCCGACACGAGATCGTCGACGTTCAGCCAGGGAAACTTCGCGCGCAGCGCGTCGCGATCCATCAACCGGATATCGGCGCCGAGCTTCGTCTGTAGCGCGTGGTTCTCGCGCAGCGTCGCGTCACCAGCCGGCGTCGCGAGAAACAGGTAGCCGCCTTCATGCAGATCGATCGACGGCCGCGTGCCGTCGACTTCGAGCCGCTCGCCGATCGTGCGCAGGAAGTCGATCCCGAACAGCGACATCTCGATCGACAGCGGCGTCGAGAACTGCTGGCGAATCGACGCGGCCGACAGCGCCGACGACGATTTCGCATAGGTGGGATCGCGTTCGATGACGGTGACGGACACCGTCGGATCGGTAGCACGCAGGAAATAGGCGATCGAGCTGCCGATCACACCACCGCCGACGATGACGACTTGAGAACTCACGACTGACTCCAGTTGCACGTGAAAGGCGCGGCCGGCCGGCCGCGCCCGAAGGTTGTTCGTGCCGCGTCGCGCGCGGCGCCGTGCGCGGCAGACCGTGACCACCCGGCGAATCGCCCCGACATGCGCCGCAATCGCATCCGATCGCTGGGGCTATTTCAGCACGTCCGGGCTCGCCGCGAAAGTCCGCGCGCGTTCGGGTAATTCGGGTACTCAGTCCGCCGTTTGCGTGGTGACGGGCTGCCACGCGGCGTTCTTCACTTCATACAGCGTCGAGCTCGGGTTCTTCAGGTCGCCCGTGTTCGTGAACGCGATCGTGCCGGTGATGCCGTCGTAGCGCGTGCCCTTCAGCGCGCCGTTGAAATCGGCCGGCTTCGTCGAGTTCGCCTTCTGCATCGCGTTGATCGCGATCCACGTCGCGTCGTACGCGAACGGCGCATACGCGAGCATGTCGACGCCGTACTTCTGCTTGAATTTCGTTTCGAACTGCTTGCCCTTCGCGAGACGCGACAGCGGCTGCCCGTATTCCCACACGGACGCGCCTTCGGCCGCATTGCCCGCGAGCTTGATGAAGTTCGCGTTCATCACGCCGCCGCCGGCCAGGAACTGCGCGCGGATGCCGAGCTGGCGCATGCGCTTGACCAGCATCGCCGACTGCGCGTCGAGGCCGCCGAAGAACACCAGGTCGGCATTCGTGCTCTTGATCTTCGTGAGCTGCGCGCTGAAGTCGACGGCCTTGTCGTTCGTGAATTCGCGCGCGACGATCGTGCCGCCGTTCGCCTTCGCGGCCTTCTCGAATTCGTCGGCCTCGCCCTGGCCGAACGCGGTGCGGTCGTCGATGATCGCGATGCGCTTCGCCTTGGTCACGCTCGCCGCATACGCACCGGCATTGCCGGCGTTCTGCGCGTCGGTCGCGATCACGCGGTACACGGTGCCGAGCCCGGCGCGCGTGATGTCGGGATTGGTCGCCGACGGCGTGATCATCGGAATGCCGGCCTTCGCGTAGATCTTCGACGCGGGCAGCGTCGTGCCCGAATTGAAGTGGCCGACCACGACGGCCACCTGCGCGTCGGTCAGCTGCTGCGCGGCCTGCACGCCGATGCGCGGATCGCTCTGGTCGTCCTGCGACGCGACGACGAATTTCACCGGCTTGCCGCCGATCGTCGGGTGCGCGGCGTTCGCCTCGTCGACGGCCATGCGCACGCCGTTCTCGATGTCCTTGCCGTACGCGGCGCCGCCGCCGGTCAGCGGCACGGCAACGCCGACCTTGACGACGGTTTCCTGCGCATGGGCCGCGCCCGTCTGGAACGCGAGAATCGCAGCGGTCAATGCAATGCCGGAAAGCGAACGAATGCGGAACGTCATCGGCCAATCCTTCTTCTGTGGGTCGGGATGCGACGCGCGACCATCGCGCGCCGGCGACCTCTCGCGTGCCGGTGATTTTTTCGGTCGCCGGAAGCGTCGTCGCGCAAGGGCGCATCGCCTGCCGGTCGATCACCGCGGTTCCGTCTCCGAGGAACCTGTCAGCGCGAAAGAGGTGAACCGATTGTGGGTAGCCAATACGCGTGCAGCAAACGAAATATCGGAACTATGTTGTGAGGAATTGTCATCAAGTGCGCGTGCCACCGATCCGCGGCCCGCGCGACGGCGGCCTGGAAGCAAACGCATCGAGCGGGGTGCGCGCACGTACCGTTGCCCCAAGGCCGCGTCGGGTCATGCCGATGGAGAATCATCGCCGTGCCACACGGCGGCAACGCAGCGCACCTCGCGCGATTCGATCAATGGCGCGCGGTGCCGCTCAATGCCGGTCGGTGCCCGTCTGCTTGCGCACCGCATCGGCCGCCTCGCCGGCCTGCTCCTGACGCTTGCCGGCCTGCTGCTCCGCCACGCCTTCCGCTTCCGTCTCGCGGTCGCCCGTCACCTTGCCGAGCGCTTCCTTGACCGAACCCTTCACCTGTTTGAGCTTGCCTTCGATGCGATTCCTGTCCATGGTCGTCTCCTGCGATGAGTTGGGGAGAGAGACGACGGCACGGCAGCCGCGCCGCACCGCCGAGTGGACAGGATCGCAGCCGCGCGCGGCGCGCGGCAGATGCGGATGCACCAGCCTGCATGGTGCATTCGCACCGATGGCCCGACGGCCGGCGTCAGTTCTTGCCGTCCTTGTCGGCAGCTTTCTCGCCGCGCGCACCGTTCGCGTCGGACGTGCCGACAATCCCGCGCTCGCGCGCCCACACGATCGCCTCGCCGCGGCTATGCACGTCGAGCTTCGCGTAGATCGTCGCGACGTGATTGCGGACCGTGTTCGGCGCGAGCCCGAGACGGCCGGCGATCTCCTTGTCGGCGAGGCCGTGACACAGCAGGTCGAACACGTCGCGCTCGCGCGCGGTGAGGTCCGACAGCTGCGCGCCCGCGTCCGGCGCATTCGCGCGCCGCACGTTCGCCAGTTTTTCGATCAGCGTGCGGCTGAACCACGACGCATCCTGCATCGCGGTCTCGATCGCATAGACGAGTTCCATCTCGGTGCGCTTGCGATCGCTGATGTCGAGCAGCGCGATCAGCAGGCAATCCTGCCCGTGAATCGCGACCGGCTCGGCCGACACGACGCAATCGCGCACGTCGCCGTCGCGCGTACGGATCTGCACATCTGCATTGCGCACGTTGCCGTCGCGCGCGAGTTGCGTGTCGATGCACTGCCGTGCGCCGCGTTCGGCCCACAAGCCGATCTCGTCCGCGGACTTGCCGAGCAGGTCGTCGCGCGCATGGCCGGCCATCCCGACGAACGCATCGTTCACGTCGAGCAGCACGAAACCGTCGGCCGTGACGATCGCGGTCGCGACCGGCGCCATCCGGAACGCCTTCGCGAAGCGCTCCTCGCTCTGCCGCAGCGCGAGCTCGGCCTGCTTGCGCGGCTCGAGATCCATGAACGTGAACAGCATGCACGGCTCGCCGTTCATGTCGATCGGCTGCCCGGCGACCACCACCGCCTTCGTGCCGCCGTCCGCGCGCTTGAGCACGGCCTCCATCTGCGGGATCGTCGCGCCCTCGCCCAGCCGCTCGATCGCGAGTTCGCGCCGCTCGGCCTGTTCGAGCACGTCGAGTTCGTAGACGGAGCGGCCGAGCACGTCGTCGCGCG
This sequence comes from Burkholderia sp. BCC1998, assembly GCF_905339875.1. NCBI lineage: Bacteria > Pseudomonadati > Pseudomonadota > Betaproteobacteria > Burkholderiales > Burkholderiaceae > Burkholderia > Burkholderia sp. BCC1998. The sequence goes on along the minus strand of NZ_CAJPHE010000008.1, from coordinate 172,271 downwards.
CATGGCCGGTCATCTCGAGGAACCCTTGATTGACCTTCACGTAGCGCAGGTCGTCGAGCCGGCAGATCACGGCCGGCGCCGGGTTCGCGTTGAACGTGCGCTCGAAGCGGTCCTCGGCGCTCGCCCATTCGGTCGCATCGTGCAGCACGAGCGCGAGACAGTCGGGCTCGCCGGCCGCGTTCGTCAGCACGAGGCTGCGGATCCGGTGAACCCAGCTCACGTTCTCGTCGGCCGCCGATTCGACTTCGACCGTCACGTCGCTGAACTCCTCGCCCGCGATCACGCGGTCCATCGGATAGTGGCCGTCGCGCACCGGACGGTTGTTCCGGTAGCGCAGCCGGAAGCGCTCGCGATACTCGGTGACGTCCGCGCCGAGCGCGTCGAGCTCGGTCACGCCGTGCATCGCGAGCGCGGCCTCGTTCGCCCATACGATGCGCTGGTCGGGTTCGATGAGGATCACGCCCTCGGTGAGCCCCGCGATGATCTGATGCAGCTGGCGCCGGTCGGTATGCGACTTGAGCACCTGTTCGTTGACTCGTTCGTCCATTGATCGGTGGTCCACGTGGTCGATATTGTTGCCGGGCGGGTCGCCGCCGCGCCGATAAGCGCCGATAAGCGCCGACATGTGCGGCCGGCGCGCGCCGCGATGATCGCGTGCGGTCGACGCGGTCGAGAGGCGCGGATGCACCCTGCGCAATAGTACATTCGCATGCCGCGCCGCCTGCGTGCGCCATCCCGCCAAGCGGCGCGCGGCGCGCCTCCCGCGTCTGTCGTCCCGCATCGCGCGTGTCACGACGCATTTCCCGTTCCCGCTTCGCCGTTCCGTCCCCGTGCAAACGCACTAGCCGATCCGGTGAATTTGCGCGATGCCCGCGTGCGTTCGCGCCGGTACGCTGGTACTGCATCGGCGCTCACGCGCTGCCCTTCCATACCGCAGAGGAGGACCAACTGATGAAGCTGCATCAGACACCCGATCCGACGCGGCCCGAGCCGGCTCCGGACAATCCGCCCGAACCGTCGCCCGGCACCGATCCGCCGGTGCCGTTGCCGCCCGACGTGCCGCGCCCGGACATGCCGCCGCGCGAGCCCGGCTACGACACGCCGATCGCGCGATGACGCGCGGCGCGCCTGCACCGACTCGCCCATCCATCACGTCAATCGAAGGAGCACATCCCATGAACAAGACCTCGAACCTGTCGGCGTTGCTCGCCGTCAGCGCGGCGTTCCTGCTTTGCGCCGCCCCGCTCACGAACGCACAGGCGTCGTCGTCCGACGAAGGCATGAAGACGGAATCGAACCAGCCCGTGACCGACACGTGGATCACGACCAAGGTGAAGAGCGAACTCGCGACCACCGAGGGCGTGAAGAGTACGCACATCAGCGTGAAGACGGTCGACGGCGTCGTCACGCTGACGGGCGTGCTGCCGTCGAGGATCGCGGTGAAGAAGGCCGTCGCCGCGACGCGCTCGATCAAGGGCGTGAAGCACGTCGACGCAGCGGGCCTGAAGGCGAAGGCCTGAGCTATCACGCGGCCGCGTGCCGCACTTTTTTCTCCCCTTATGACAGGAGCGCATCATGAACGAGGACAAGATCAAGGGTCAATGGAAGCAGCTGACCGGCAAGATGAAGGCGAAGTGGGGCAAGCTGACCGACGATGACCTGAAGGTCGCCGAAGGCAACCGCGACTACCTCTCCGGCAGGATCCAGGAGCGTTACGGGATTGCGCGCGACGAAGCCGAGAAGCAGTTGAAGGAATTCGATCGCGAGCTGTAACGCGCCGGTCGTCTCACCCCGCCGCGACGCATCCCGCGTCGCGGCCATGAAGAGGACAACGACATGGGCAAGTATCTGATCGCCTGGCTGCTCGGCGTACCGATCGGCGTGCTGCTGCTGTTCTATCTGGTGACGCACCTGTTCTGACGATCGCGGCGCCCATTCAACGCAAACGGGCCGGTGGCTATGCTCAGCCACCGGCCCGTTTTTTTCGTGCGGCGTCGCGCTTACTTCGCCGCGTTCGCCGTCATCTTGAAGATGCCCTGCGCGTTGCCCGCATCGAAACGCAGGTCCGTCACCCACCGGCGCGCCGCCTGGTCAAACGTGCGACGGCGCGTGATGAACTCGTAGAACGAGCCCGGCACGTTGCGCTTCACCGTGCCGCCGTCGCGCGTGCGGAACTCGCGCTCGACGATGTCCGCGCGATACGCGGTCTGGAACACACGGCCCGAACGCGAGCGCTCGACTTCCGGCTTCATCGGCCGCCCCTTCGCCTTCTCGTCGTCGGACAGCTTGAACACGTCGGCCACGCGATCGGTCGCATGGTTGAACGCGTTGCCTTCGGTCGCGATCCACGCCATCTCGGCCGATTCGAGCAGCAGCGTTTCGTAGTCGAGTTCGTTCGGCAGGTCGTGCTGGCGCGCGAACGCACCGACGATCTCGGGCAGCAGCGCGTGCGCGGCGTCGAGCGACAGCCAGCCTTCACGCTCGATCTCCCACAGAAGCGCGACGGCCGCCGGCGACAGCGGATCGCGCGACGAACTCACGACGTTCGTCACGGCCTGCTGGAATTCCTTCGAGAAGCGCTCCGGATGCAGTTCGCTGACGAAGAACTGCGCGATCTCGTCCGGCGCGTCTTCGTGCGCATACGCGCGGCCGGTCATGCCGAGCTTGTCGAGCGGATAGCGGCCGTTCAGGCGGAAGCCGAGCGGACGCAGGATGCGCGTGAACGCGGCTTCGCCCGGCGGCAGCGCGCCCGTGTGCGGCCAGCGCACCGTGCGCAGCGCGCCGTGGTCGAAGTAGACCGAGCCGCCGTTTTCGATGGCATCGGCCGTATACGCGCGGCCGTTCGCCGAACGTTCGAGCAGCCCTTCGAACAGCGCCATGTTCATCGCCTGCGCGATTTCCGCGCGCGTGACAACGTCGGTTTCCCATTCGTCGAGGATGGCCGGCATGTTCAGGGTCGCGAACAGGGCGTCGGTCTTCGCCTGTCCCAGCAGCTTCGTCAGCAAGCTCTCGATATTCGGATTGCGCATCAGGATTCTCGTGTTCGGGGGACCGCCGGCAAACGTGCCGGCAACTCGATTGGCCGGCCGCCCAGCGGGCGCCTGGCCTTGCGTGGGATGCATTATTCAAAGGGTTGCAGCGGGGCGTAAAGCGAGATTAAATTGACACGTGATGAGTTTTTGGAATTATTTGCAGTCCCAGCACACGTCCGACGGCCCGCCGCGGGCCGGTCCGTTCGTCAGACAAAACGAGCATCATGCGCAAATTCAAGATCCCCAACATGGGTGCGCTCGTGGCTTTCGAAGCCGCGGCGCGCCACGAGAGCTTCACGCACGCGGCCAAGGAGCTGTTCCTGACCGAAAGCGCGGTATCGCGGCAGATCGCGACGCTCGAGGCGAGCCTCGGCGTGCGGCTGTTCGCGCGCGTGAAGCAGCGCGTCGTGCTGACGCGCGCCGGCAAGCTGTACGGCACGCAGGTGCGGCGCGCGCTGGAGGCGCTCGACCGCGACACGCTGTCGATCATCGCGCACGGCAGCGGCGGCGGCTACCTGGAACTCGCGGTGCTGCCGACCTTCGCGTCGCACTGGCTGATTCCGCGCATCAAGAGCTTCTACGACCGCACGCCGGACGTGCGCGTGAACATGGGCAGCCGCACCGATTTGTTCTCGTTCGAGGACACCCACTTCGAAGCCGCGATCCACTACGGCAAGCCGACCTGGCCCGGCACGTCGTCCGACTACCTGTTCGGCGAGGAAGTCGTGCCGATCTGCTCGCCGGCGCTGCTCGACGGGCCGGTCGAACGCGTGGAGGACCTGCTCGCGTATCCGCTGCTGCACTCGACCACGCGTCCCGGCGCGTGGGCGCAGTGGTTCGAGACGCACGGCGTCGAGGACATCCGCACGATGCAGGGCGTGCGCTACGAGCTGCACACGATGCTGATCAGCGCGGCCGCGGCCGGGCTCGGCGTCGCGCTGGTGCCGAAGTTCTTCGTCGAGGAACAGTTGCAGCAGCTCGGCCTCGTCGTGCCGTGCGACGCGGCGACGGTCGGCGATTCGGCGTACTACCTCGTGTATCCGACGGAGTTCAGCCACAGCAAGCCGCTGGAGTCGTTTCGGGCGTGGTTGCTGGAACAGGCGAGCGCGTATGCGGCGCCGGGGCGGGACAGGGAGGACGATGACATGGATGCGGAGGACGACGAAGACGTCGAGTGATCGCGTCGCGTCACCGGAGGTCCGGTGCGCGCCGAGCCGGGCAACCCCGACCCGGCGCTCCGGGCAGCCGACCTCGCTTCGGCAGCGCGGCGGACCTTCTCTCTTTTCTTCACTGCGTCTGTTTTCTCTCAGGTTCCGGGCAATTTTTTCTTCGCCGCGCCGGGTCATTATCCGCTCAATGCGGCCGAAGTGAAACGTTTGCGCATGCACCGGGCGGCTTATACCCGCCATTCGGACACAATCCTTCAAATTGTTTACGCACGGTGCGGTGGCATTCGGCAAATCTTGCAATCGGCTCGGCGTTCCTTTTTAATGGAACTGGTTCCATTCCGCGTTTCGGCCATGCCGACGCGTGACGTCCCGTCGTCCGCGCGTCATCATGCCGATTCAGGATCGAGGATCGTTCAGCTCAGGATTCCGCATCGCCCGTCCTTACCGGACACCCCCGTCAAACGAGACCGTCATGCCCGATTCCGCTTCCCTGCAGCAGCTGTTTCCCGCCTATCAGGACATCCCCGCCGAGTTCCGGCTCGCAGCCCCCATCCACCAGCGCGTGTCGCTGGTCGACGGCGAACTGCGCCCGTGGGACGGCACGACCAAGACCGTGCTGTCGCCCGTGTGCGTGCGCCAGCCGGACGGCAGCGTCGCGCAGATGGAGATCGGCAGCTATCCGGTGATGGGCGAGACGGAAAGCGACGCGGCGCTCGACGCCGCGGTGCGCGCGTACGACTCGGGCCGCGGCGAGTGGCCGACGATGAAGGTCGAACAGCGCATCGCCTGCATGCAGGACTTCATCAAGCGGATGGTCGCGCAGCGCGAGCTGGTCGTGAACCTGATCATGTGGGAGATCGGCAAGAGCCTCGCCGATTCGCAGAAGGAGTTCGACCGCACCGTCACGTACATGACGCAGACGATCGACGCGCTGAAGGAGCTCGACAACGCGAACTCGCGCTTCGTGATCGCGGAAGGCACGATCGGCCAGATCCGCCGCACGCCGCTCGGCGTCGTGCTGTGCATGGGGCCGTACAACTACCCGCTGAACGAAACCTTCGCGACGCTGATCCCCGCGCTGCTGATGGGCAACACGGTGGTGTTCAAGCCGCCGCAGTACGGCACGCTGCTGTTCGAGCCGCTGCTCGAGGCGTTCCGCGACGCGTTCCCGAAGGGCGTGATCAACACGATCTACGCGCCGGGCGCGGTGGTCGTGCCGCACATGCTCGCGTCGGGCAAGATCAACGTGCTCGCGCTGATCGGTTCGAGCAAGGTCGCCGATCACCTGAAGAAGCAGCACCCGAAGTCGCACCGGCTGCGCGCGATCCTCGGCCTCGACGCGAAGAACGCGGCGATCGTGCTGCCCGACGCCGATCTCGACCTCACCGTGAAGGAGTGCCTGCTCGGCGCGCTGTCGTTCAACGGCCAGCGCTGTACCGCGCTGAAGATGCTGCTCGTGCATCGCTCGATCGTCGACGAATTCCTGAAGCGCTTCACCGCCGCGCTCGAGCAGTTGAAGATCGGCATGCCGTGGGAGAAAGGCGTGAGCATCACGCCGCTGCCGGGCATGCATCGCACCGCGTACATGACCGACGCGATCGACGACGCGAAGGCCCGCGGCGCGCAGGTCGTCAACCAGTCGGGCGGCGAGTTCAGCAAGACGCTGTTCTACCCGGCCGTCGTGTATCCGGTGTCCGAAGGGATGAAGCTGTATCGCGAGGAGCAGTTCGGGCCGATCATTCCGGTCGCGCCGTTCGACGACGTGGAAACCGCGCTCGACTACGTGACGACCTCGGAGCACGGCCAGCAGGTCAGCATCTTCGGTTCCGATCCGGCGCAGATCGGCGCGCTCGTCGATCCGCTCGTGAACCAGGTGTGCCGCGTGAACATCAACTGCCAGTGCCAGCGCGGGCCGGACGTGTTCCCGTTCGCCGGGCGCAAGGATTCGGCGGAAGGCACGCTGTCGGTGACCGACGCGCTGCGCGCGTTCTCGATCCGCTCGATGGTCGCGGCGAAGCAGACCGACGGCAGCAAGCAGCTGCTCGATTCGATCGTGTCGGATCACTACTCGAAGTTCATCAATACCGGCTTCATCTTCTGAAGCGCTGAAGCCGGGACGGTGCGATCGACGATCCGCCGCGTGCGCACGCGGCGGATCATCTGTTTTCGGATTCGGGGATTCGGGGATTCGGGGATTCGGGATTTGGGTTCTGGTGACCGCGGCAGGCTCGCTCACACGTTGGACGCGAGCAACCGGACCCCGGCGAGCCCGAACACCACCGCGAGACACGCGTCCATCATGCGGCGGCCGCGCACGTACAGCCGGCGCGCGCCGTCCGTCGAGAATACCAGCGCATAGCCGCCGAACACCGCGCAGCCGATCGCGAGGCAGCCCGGCACGACGGCGCCGTGCGACGCGCCTGCGCCGTTCGACGACAGCGCGACGATCGACACCCACACCAGGATCGCTTTCGGATTCGTCAGGTGAAGCATCGCGCCGCGCGCAAAGAAGCGCGACAGCGTCTGCTCGGGCGCAGCTTTCAGCGCGGCGCCCGCCTTCGCCGCCCACGCGGTGCGGCCGGACTTGAACGCGAGCCACAGCAGATACACGCCGCCGAATAGCTTGATCGCGAGCAGCAGCTTCGACCATGCGAGCAGCGCGGCCGAAACGCCCAAAGCGGCCACCGTCGCCCAGCACATCGAACCGGAGATCACGCCGAGCGCGAACGCGAGCGCCGCCTTGCGGCCGTGGTTCGCGGCGACCGACATGATCGCGAGATTGCTCGGGCCGGGGCTGGCCGTGCCGACGAAGTAAGCCGTGTAGGCCAGCAGCAGGTTGGCCGAGAAGAAGGCGTGGACGCTCATGTCGAACCTCGCGGGGGATGATGCGGTGATTGTTCGCGAACCCGGCGCCGCTGCCCATGAACAGTTGTCGGGTTATTCGCTGGGCCAGTTGGAGGGCGCGCGTGACGCCGGTTGCACGTGCGTCCGGCGGGCCGCGAAAAAAACGTCTCGGATATGAAACATCCGGCGCATGCGGCGCGCGCCTTCAATGCGCGGCGGGTGGCGGCGGGTGGCGTCGCGGCTCGCCGCACGAGACCGTCCCGAAGCCGCGGGGACGCCGCCGACGCCCATGCTCCGCGACCTTGCAGCGCTTCGTCGATCGACACACTCGACCGATTTCAACCCGGCGTTACGTTACATCGCTGAAGCATTTCGTCCGTCCGGCCCCTGTCGCGCGGCCGACCGCGATCGCGCGCGGCGGACGGGCGCCCTGCCCGATTTTCCGTGCAAGCCAGTCCCGGCGGGACGCGATGACCGCTGCCGCGCCCCGCGTCAACAGTGCTCAACAATCGGATCGAGGGCTGGTACGGAACCTGCATTCGCATTGCAGTGACAGCCGCGCCGACGATCGGCGCGAACACGAACCCGGATCGGGACCGTCCCCGGATACGCCCGAACGATCCACGCAAGCTGCGAGGCACATCATGGATGCGCTGCCCAATTCGTCCGATACGTCGTTCCAGATCTTCCTCGCGAAACTGCTCGAACAGCCGCAGCCCGAATGGACGGAAAAGCAGCAGATGGAACTCGAGATGGCGCGCACGCTGTCGACCCGGATGGTCAGCTACGCGGAAGCCATGCGCGGCGGCAGCGCGGATCTCGCGCACTGCCTCGTGCTGTTGCGCTACGCGAAGGTCCTCGACTTCATGCTGACGTCGCTCGCCGCGCACCGCGACATTCATCCGCAGACGCTGCGCACGCTGTTCCGGCTCGCGAACCTGAAGGTCGACGACGCGTATCCGGTGTGAGCGAGCCTCGGGCAGCCCGACGCGCCGCGTGCGCGGCTAGCGCGCCGCCCGCCCCGCCATCCACTTGCGGTACCGCCGCGTCTGGCACTGCGCGGCGAGTTGCTGCGACAGCAGCGCGCGCAGCGGCGACACGCCCGGATGCGTACGCCGCCCGACGCTCAACCGTGCGAGCTGGAACTTCACGACGGCCATGTTCGCCAGCGCGCCCAGCGCCTTGTTCTTCCACCGGATCGGCTGCAGCGCCGGCGCGCTGTCCTTGCCGGCCTGCCAGTCGCGCGGCAGGTTCGGCTCGATCGACAGCGCGGTCGCGATGCCGACCATCGCCACGCCGCTCGCGACCACCTGCTCGGCCACCGCGCGACGCCGGATCCCGCCCGTGACCATCAGCGGCATCGCCGCGACCGCCGTGATGTCCCGTGCGAATTCGAGGAAATACGCTTCGCGGGCCAGCGTGCGTCCGTCGCGCGCCTCGCCCTGCATCGCCGGCACTTCGTAGCTGCCGCCCGACAGTTCGACGAGATCGACGCCCAGCGGATTCAGCAGTTCGACGACGCGCTTCGCATCGTCCGCGCTGAAGCCGCCGCGCTGGAAATCGGCCGAATTCAGCTTGACCGACACGACGAACGCCGGCGATACCGTCGCACGCACCGCACGCACGATGTCGAGCAGTAGCCGCGCGCGGTGCTCGATGCTGCCGCCCCACGCGTCCTGCCGGCGGTTCGTCAGCGGCGACAGGAACTGGCTCAGCAGGTAACCGTGCGCCGCGTGGATCTGCACGCCGGTGAAGCCGCTTTGCTCGGCAAGCTGCGCGGCGCGCACGAAGCGCTGCTGCACGTCGGCGATGTCGGCTTCCGTCATCTCCTTCGGCACCGGAAACTGCTTCGACAGCGCGCCGAGCGCGAGCGGCACGGCCGACGGCGCGAGCGTCGTCTGGCCGAGCGCCGCCTGCATCTGGCGCCCCGGATGGTTGATCTGCATCCACACGTGCGCGCCGCCGGAGCGCGCGACCTGCGCCCATCGCCGGAAGCGGTCGAGATGCGCGTCGCTGTCGAGCACGACGCCGTTCGGCCCCGTCATCGCGCGGCCGTCCACCATCACGTTGCCGGTCAGGATCAGGCCCGCCCGGCCGTCGGCCCACGCCTGGTACAGGCGCAGCAACGCGTCGGACGGCGCGTGATCCGCATCGGCCATGTTCTCTTCCATCGCGGCCTTGGCGAGCCGGTTCGGGATCACCGCGCCATTGGGCAGCGTGAGGGGCGCAAACAGGTTCATGGTGGACTTCCTCGATTGACGATGCCCAACCATAACTTTAAAGTCAGCTTCAAGGTCAAGCCCCTCTGGAGCACAAGCATGAAAATCGGCGAGCTGGCGCGCACCAGCGGCATCGCGGCGTCGCGCATCCGGTTCTACGAAGCGAGCGGCCTGCTCGAACCGGCGCGCCGGCAGGCGAACGGCTATCGCGAATACGGGCCGGAAGCGCTGACGCGGCTCGCGATCATCGACCGCGCGCAGCGCGCGGGCTTTGCGCTCGACGAGATCCGCGCGGTGCTGCCGCCCGATCTCGGCGCATGGCCGCGCGACGAACTGCTGGAGGCGTTGCGGCACAAGGTCGACGAAATCGCGCTGCTCGAGCAGCGGCTCGCGCAGAACCGGCGCAACCTGCAGACGCTGATCGACGAGATCGCGAACAAGCCGGCCGGCGAGGATTGCGCGGGCGCCGCGCAACGCATGCTCGACAAGCTGTGCAAGGAGGAAGCCGAGTCGGTGCCGGCGCCTGCGCCGATGGCGCACGCTCGGCCGATGCGCAAGCGCGCGTAGGCGCGGCGAGCGCACGCGTGCGCCGGGTCTTGCGGTGTGGCTCACGCGCGCCGGCCCGCGCGCACGGCTGCGCGGATTTGCTTACGTCGCAGCGACGGCGTGGACGAGCGGCACAAGGCGACGGACGTCCTGCGCTGATCGACGTGCGCGAGCCGGCCTCGCTTACTTCGCGTTGCGCTCCATCGGCTCGCCGACGACGAACCCGCCGCCCTGGAAGCGCTGCGCGGGATCGTCGTACTCGGCGCTCGGCGCCGTCACCGGGAACAGCCCGGCGAACTGCTCGGAACTGTCCTGCGGCCGGAAGCCGAGGAAGCCGGCCTTCGTGTTGTCCCACCACTTCACCGGGTTGTCCGACACGCCGTAGACGATCGCGTGGCCGACGCGGTTCGTCAGCAGCGAGCAGCGCACGAGCTCGATGAAGTCGCGATAGCTGAGGAACGTCACGAGCATGCGCGGGTTCTTCGGCACTTCGAACGACGAGCCGATCCGCAGGCACACCGTCTCGATCCCGAAGCGGTCGAAGTAGTAGCGCGACAGCGACTCGCCGAAGCACTTCGTCACGCCATACAGGCTGTCCGGACGCTGCGGCGAATCGGCATCGAGCACTTCCGTGACCGGATGGAACCCGATCGCATGGTTCGAGCTCGCGAACACGACGCGCCTCACGCCGTGCTTGCGCGCGGCTTCGTACAGGTTGTACGTGCCGGTGATGTTCGCATCGACGAGATCGTCGAACGGCGCGTCGACCGAAATGCCGCCGAGGTGGACGATCGCGTCGACGCCGTCGACGAGTGCCATCACCGCCGGCCGGTCGGCCAGGTCGACGACGCGGGTTTCTTCGTGCGGGGCGGCGTCGCCCAGCGCGGCGATGTCGCTCACGCGCACGACGTCGGCCCAGTTCGCCAGCGCGCCGCGCACCTGACGGCCGAGATTGCCGGCCGCGCCGGTCAGCAGCAGGCGCCCGAACGGCTTGCGTGCGCCGGTGGATGTGGCGTTCATCGAATCTCCTTGAATCTGTTCTGAGGTGTGCTGGACGTTGCCCGAAACCGGCGGAGCCGGCAAACGATCGGAAAACGTTTTCCAACTATACGCGGGGCAAAAGCCGAACGTCAATGGCTGAACCTGTTCGCACCCATCCGCACTTTCCCGATATCGTCCGGCGGCCGGACGCCGGCTTTTTCTGCCACAATCCGGTGCAATCGAACGAAAACGTTACCCTTCCGATGAAAAAAGTTTCCCCGACGATCCGCGACGTGGCCGCGGAAGCCGGCGTGTCGGTCGCGACGGTCTCCAAGTACGTGAACGGCACGCAGCGCTTTTCGCCGACCGTCGAAGCGCGGCTCAAGGAAGCGATCGAGCGGCTCGGCTACCGTTCGAACCCGCTCGCGCGCTCGATGATCACCGGGCGCACGCGCACCATCGGCCTCGTGATCCTCGACATCAGCAATCCGCACTTCACGAACGTCGTGAAGGGCGCGAACCGCGTCGCGCTCCAGCACGACTACACGCTGCTGCTCGTCGATACCGAGGAGAACCAGGCGCGCGAACGCTCGCTGATCGAGGCGCTCGCGCAGCGCGTCGACGGGCTGATCGTCAGCACGCGGATGCCCGACGACCAGGCCGGCTGGATGCTCGACCTGCACAAGCCGCTCGTGCTGCTGCGGCGCAGCCCCGGCCTGCCGATTCCGAGCGTCGGCATCGACAACCGGCTCGCCACCTACATGCTCGCGCGTCACCTGCTCAATCTCGGCCATACGCGCATCGCGTACCTCGGCTTCGGGCCCGCGCGCGTGAACGACGAACGGATCCAGGGCGCGCGCGACTGTCTCGCGGAAGCGGGGCTCACGCTCGACGTGCACGACGCGCACGCGCCGACCGCCGAAGCCGGCGAGCGCGCATGCTCGCGCGTGATGCTCGGGCCGCAGCGTCCGCAGGCCGTGATCTGCTACAACGACCTGATCGCGCTCGGCTTCATGAAGGAAGCGGCGTCGCTCGGGTTCCGGCTGCCGCAGGACGTGTCGGTTGCCGGCGTCGACAACGTGCCGTACGGCGCATACGCGGCGCCCGCGCTGACCACCATCGACATCCAGAGCGAAAACATGGGCGAGCTCGCGATGCAGAAGCTGATCGACGCGCTCGCCGGGCGTACCGAGGCGAGCTATTCGACGTTCGAGCCGCGGCTGATCATGCGCGCGTCGACGGCCGCGGTGGGTTGAAGCGCGCATCGCGTTCAATATCCGCTGTATCGCTGCTTCGGCGTATCGTTGATTCGTTGATTCGTTGATTCGTCGCTTCGCAAACAAAAACGCGCCGCCTCCGGGCGGCGCGTTCGTTTGCCGGCACGCGATCACGCGTCGAGCTTCGCGGGCTTCATCTTCGGCGTGAGCATGTGCATGATCGCCAGCGCGAGCAGGTAGGCCAGCGCGCCGATCGCGAACAGCACCCAGTAGTGGCCCGTGCGTTGCAGCACCTGGCCGATCACTTCCGAGAACAGCACGCCGCCGATCGAGCCGGCCATCCCGCCGATGCCGACCACCGACGCGACCGCGCGGCGCGGGAACAGGTCGGACGCCGTCGTGAACAGGTTCGCCGACCAGCCCTGGTGCGCGGCGGCCGCGAGACCGACGATCAGCACCGCGATCCACAGGCTATGCACCTGCGACACGAACGCGATCGGCAGCACGCAGCACGCGCAGAACAGCATCGCCGTCTTGCGCGCGCCATTCACGCTCCAGCCCGCGCGCAGCAGCGCCGACGACAGCCAGCCGCCGCCGATGCTGCCGACCGTCGTCAGCGCATAGATGCACACGAGCGGCAGGCCGATATGCTGCATGTCCATCCCGCGCGACTCGTTGAGCCACTTCGGCAGCCAGAACAGATAGAACCACCACACCGGGTCGGTCAGGAACTTGCCGATCAGGAACGCCCACGTCTCGCGCTTGCGGATCAGTTCGCCCCAGCGCGGCGCGCCGGCATCCGCGTTCGCCGCGTCGAGCGCTTCGGCTTCGTCGCGCGGCTCGTCGTATTCCGCGGCGAGTGCGCGCGTGTCGGCCGTGCGATACATCAGCAGCCACACCGCGAGCCACACGATGCCGATCGCGCCGATGATCACGAACGCCGCGCGCCACCCGTAGGCCACCGCGATCGCCGGGATGATCGCCGGCGCGAACACCGCGCCGATGTTCGCGCCCGAGTTGAAGATGCCGGTGGCGAGCGCGCGTTCGCGGCGCGGAAACCATTCGGCCGTCGTCTTGATCGCGGCCGGGAAGTTGCCGCCCTCGCCGATCCCGAGCAGCGCGCGCACCGCCGCGAAGCCCGTCACGGAGCCGACTGCCGCGTGCAGCATCGCCGCGATGCTCCACACCAGCATCGCGACCGCATACGAGATGCGCGTGCCGAGCCAGTCGACGATGCGCCCGAAGCCGAGCAGGCCGATCGCATAGAACGCGGAAAACGCCATCACGATGCGACCGTACTGCACCTGGCTCCAGCCGATGTCGTGCTGCAGCATCGGCGCGAGCAGGCCGAGGATCTGTCGATCCATGTAGTTGATGACGGTCGCGAAGAACAGCAGCGCACAAACGGTCCAGCGGTAGCGGCTGGCCGCGGTGCGCACGGCACCGACGACGGCGGATTGCATGAATGTCTCCGATACGCGGTCGCGCCCGTCGCGCCGCTGGATTGTGCTGTCCGTGACCGACGACGGGCGCCGGGGCGGGCGGCGGCCACGCCCCTTGCGTGGCGCGGCCGCTCGTCCGTCGAGTTCTGGAAAACGTTTTTCAAAGGATAGGGCGTGGGCCGGTGCCGTGTCAGTCGGGGATTTCGATGAGTCATCTCAAAATGGGCCGCGCAAAAAGAGATGACTGTTTCGCAGAGTGGCATTAACCGTTTTTCCGGGATTCTCCCGCGTGCGAAACGAGGCCACGACGCGGGATGGCGCGTCGATACACATGTCCGATTCCAGCCAGAATCGGCGGCGCGGATGGTTTACAGTCGTCGCATGCGCCTCGATCCCGACACCTGCTACGACGCCCTGCTTGCGCGGAACCGCCGCTTCGACGGCTGGTTCTTCGTCGGCGTGTCGACGACCGGCGTGTATTGCCGCCCCGTTTGCCCGGTGAAACCGCCGAAGGCGCGGAACTGCAGTTATTACCCGACCGCCGCGGCCGCCGAGAAGGCCGGCTTTCGGCCATGCATGCGCTGCCGGCCCGAGCTCGCGCCCGGCCACGGGCTGCTCGACCTTCATGGAGAAGCTTCGCGATGACGCACGCTCATCTGATTCCGAGCCCGCTGGGCGACATCGCCATCCGTATCGAGGACGATGCGCTCACAGGCCTTTTTTTCGTCGGCCAGAAATACTATCCGTCGCTGGCGATCGCGCCGGACGCGGACGTACGCAGCGCGTCGCCGCTCGCGCGCAAGGTGGCCGAGGAAGTCGCCGAATATTTCACCGGCACGCGCGAAACCTTCTCGGTGCCGATTCATCTGCGCGGCACCGCGTTTCAGCGCAGCGTGTGGAAGGAACTGCTCGCGATTCCGTTCGGCGAACTCGTGTCGTACGGCGACATCACCGAACGCGTCGGGCTGCCGACGAGCGCGGCGCGTGCCGTCGGCGGCGCGGTTGGCCGCAATCCCGTGTCGATCATGGTGCCGTGCCATCGCGTGATCGGCGCGTCGGGCAGCCTGACCGGTTATGCAGGCGGCATCGAACGCAAACGCGCGTTGTTGTCGCTCGAAGGCGCCGGGTTCGCGCGCGGGGAACGTCATCCGATGCAGCAGTCGCTGGCGTTCTGAACGAAGATCCGCGGCGCGCGTTGCCGCGTCATGCGCTCAACGCCGGCCGGCGCGCTTCACGCTTCGCATACGCGCCCGGCGTCACGTTGAACTTCGCCTGAAACAGCGCGATGAACGACGACGTCGAGTCGTAGCCCAGTTGTGCGGCCACCGCGCCGATCGGCTCGCCCGCATCGAGCAGCGGCAGCGCCGCGAGCAGCCGCACGGCCTGCCGCCACTCGGTGAACGACAGCCCCGTGTCCTGCCGGAACAGACGCGACAGCGTGCGCCGTGTCGCACCGACCTGACGGCTCCATTCGTCCAGGCTGCGCGTGTCGCCCGGATGCGCATGCAACGCACGCGCGATTTTGAGCAGACGCGAATCGTGCGGCAGCGGCACCGTCAGCGGCGCGGGCCGCATCCGCGCGATCCGGTCAGCGATCAGGCACACGAGCGCACCGTCCGGCCCCGACTCGTCGTAGTCCACCGGCAACTCGCCGGTCGCGATCACCAGCTCGCGCAACAGCGGCGTCATGCAGAGGATCATGCAATCGTCGGCGGCATCGTCGCGCGCGATCGCATCGTCGAGATACAGGCTGTGGAACGCGACGCAATCGCGCGTCGACACCGCGTGCGGCACGTGCGGCGGAATCCACATCGCATAGTGCGGCGGCAGCAGGTGCCGGCCCGACGGCGTCGATACCTCCAGCACGCCGCTCGTCGCATACATCAGCTGGGCCCACGGGTGACTATGCGCGTCGACGCTCGCGTTGCCGGGAATCCCGAACGCGCGCACGAACAGCGGCCTCGGCAGGCGCGCCATCGGCGGCACCGCGTACGGATCACCCGATTGTCCCGCCAGCGACATAAGACGTCCTCCGAAGGTCATTGCATGCACGATCGCGATGCTACCGTAACGACTCTTCTTTCTCACGGCTTCCGTTCATGAGCGCGCATACCCGCACCACCCGCAAGACCGTCACCGCAATCCGCGCGACGAAAGGCATCGGCAGCCTCGTCTCGCTCACCGCCTATTCCGCGCCGATGGCGAAGCTCGTCGACGAAGTGGCCGACGTGATCATCGTCGGCGACTCCGTCGGCATGGTGCTGTACGGCATGCCCGATACGCTGCGCGTCACGCTCGACATGATGAGCGCGCACGGCGCGGCAGTCGTGCGTGGCACCGCGCAGGCGTGCGTCGTCGTCGATCTGCCGTTTTCGACGTATCAGGAATCGCCCGCGCAAGCGTATCGCTCCGCCGCGCGGCTGCTCGCCGAAACCGGCGCGCAAGGCGTCAAGCTCGAAGGCGGCAGCGAGATGGCCGACACGATCCGCTTCCTGACGGAGCGCGGCATTCCGGTGATGGCGCACGTCGGCCTCATGCCGCAGCAGGCCAATGCGACCGGCGGCTTCCGCGCGCAGGGGATGGACCCGCGCTCGGCCGCGCAGGTGTTCGACGCCGCGTGCGCGGCCGAGCGGGCCGGCGCGTTCAGCGTCGTCGTCGAGGGCACAGCGGAAGCGCTCGCGCGCCATCTGACCGAAACACTGTCGATCCCGACCATCGGCATCGGCGCATCGCCCGCATGCGACGGGCAGGTGCTCGTGACCGAGGACATGATCGGCGCATTCGACGCGTACACGCCGCGCTTCGTGAAGCGCTACGCCGATGCGAACGCGGTGATGCGCGACGCGATCCGCCAGTACGCGCACGACGTGCGGCAGCGCGTGTTTCCCGAGCCGGCGCACTGCTTCGGGTACGGCAAGCCGCTGCAACTCGCGGCAGCCGCCGCGGCGTGACGGCTGCGCTTACGCGCGATTACGCACGCTTGCGCATCGCATGCGCGACCCGCGCGTTCGCCTCGAACTTCGCACGATGCGTCGAGAAGAACGTCCGCACGTTGCGGACGTTCGATGCGCCGGTGAACAGCCGCCGCGCGAACGCGTCGTATTCGGCGACGTCGGCCAGGTCGGCCACGACCACGAAATCCGGCCCCGGCGACACGCGGTAGCACTGCGTGACCGCCGGCTCCGCGCACACGTAGGCTTCGAACGCATCGTAGTCTTCGGCCGTCTGCCGGTCGAGGCTGATCTCGATCAACGCCGTGACCGCCGTGCCGATCGCGACCGGATCGAGCACCGCGACCTGGCGGCGGATCACGCCCGCTTCCGTCAGCCGCCGCACGCGACGCATGCAGGTCGGCGGCGACGACAGCGCGCGCTCGGCGAGTTGCAGGTTCGACACCGATGCGTCGTCCTGCAGGATCGCGAGAATGCGCAGGTCGAGATCGTCGAGCGTGATGCCGGCCATGGACGGCTCCTTCCGGTCAGGGTGTGAAATTTAATTTCAACATGATAGTTGATTGCCTGCCCGTTTCATTCGTTGATGTATTTTGAAATTTAATTCCATTCACACGCCTCTACCATCGCTGTCACGGGTCCAGACAGGACATTTACGGAGCGCGCTATGTGTGGAATTGTCGGGGCGGTTGCCCAGCGGGACATCCTGCCGAACCTCGTCGACGGGCTGAAGCGGCTCGAATACCGCGGCTACGACTCGTGCGGCGTCGTGGTCTATCGCGATCGCGCGCTGGCCCGCGCGCGCAGCGTCGACCGTGTCGCCAACCTGCAGCGCGAGATCGCCGGGCATGCGCTGTCGGGCTACACCGGCATCGCGCATACGCGCTGGGCGACGCACGGCGCGCCCGTCACGCTCAACGCGCATCCGCACTTCTCGCCGAGCGACGACAACGCGCGCATCGCGCTGTCGCACAACGGGATCATCGAGAACTGCGATCAGCTGCGCGCGGAACTGCAGGCGCATGGTTATGTGTTCGCAAGCCAGACCGACAGCGAGGCAATCGCGCACCTGATCGATCACCTGTACGACGGCGACCTGTTCGACGCGGTGCGCCGCGCGGTCGCGCGACTGCGCGGCAGCTACGCGATCGCGGTGATGTGCCGCGACGAGCCGCACCGGATCGTCGGTGCGCGCGACGGGATGCCGCTCGTCGTCGGTGTCGGGGATGGCGAGAATTTCCTGGCGTCGGATGCGATCGCGTTGTCGGGCATCACCGATCGGATCGCTTACCTCGAGAACGGTGACGTTGCCGATATCCAGCTGCATCGCTACTGGATCGTCGATGCGGCCGGCCAGCGCGTCGAGCGTGCGGTGCAGCGGGTGGCCGCGCATAGCGGCGCGGCCGATCTCGGATCGTATCGCTATTACATGCAGAAGGAGATCTTCGAGCAGCCGCAGGCGGTGGCCGATACGCTGCTCGATGTCGGGTCGATCATGCCGGAGCTGTTCGGCGACGGCGCGTGGCGCGTGTTCAACGACGTCGATTCGGTGTTGCTGCTCGCGTGCGGCGGCAGTTATCACGCCGCGCTGACCGCGAAGTACTGGATCGAGAGCATCGCGAAGCTGCCGGCGAGTGTCGAGATCGCGAGCGAGTTCCGGTATCGCGACAGTGTGCCGAATCCACGCACGCTGGTCGTCGCGGTGTCGCAGAGCGGCGAGACGGCTGACGTGCTCGGGGCCGTGCACGTCGCGAAGCAGCGCGGGATGCTGCACACGCTCGCGATCTGCAACGTCGCGACGAGCGCGCTGATGCGCGAATGCGCGCTGCAGTTCGTCACGCGTGCGGGGATCGAGATCGGGGTGGCGTCGACGAAGGCTTTTACGACGCAGCTCGTGGCGTTGTTCTTGCTGACGTTGTCACTGGCGCAGGTGCGCGGGCGGTTGAGCGACGACGAGGAGAAGACGCATCTGCGCGCGCTGCGGCATCTGCCCGATGCGATGTCGAAGGTGCTCGCGCTGGAGCCGCAGATCATGGGCTGGTCGGAACTGCTCGCGCGACGCGACAACATGCTGTTTCTCGGACGCGGAATGCACTATCCGATCGCGCTCGAAGGCGCGCTGAAGATGAAGGAGATTTCGTATATCCACGCGGAGGCTTATCCCGCCGGGGAGTTGAAGCATGGGCCGCTGGCGTTGGTCAGTAATGAAATGCCCGTGATTGCGGTGGCGCCGAATGACGTGCTGCTCGAAAAGCTCAGGTCGAACATGCATGAAGTCAGCGCGCGGAACGGCAGGCTTTTCGTGTTCGCGGATGTGGACTGCGGGTTGGTGCCGAGCGAGGGGATCGAGGTGATTCGACTCAATGAGTACTACGGGCCGCTGTCGCCGATTCTGCATACGGTGCCGATGCAGTTGCTCGCTTATCACGCGGCGTTGGCAAGGGGGACGGATATCGATAAGCCGAGGAATCTGGCCAAGTCGGTGACGGTGGAGTGAGGGCATATCGTGGAGGGCCGGGCTGTGCCGACCGGACGCCGACCGCACCGCAATCGCACGCAATCGCGCAGACGACCGGCGCCGAAGCACGCGACATGCGTGCCCCCGCAAGCCGGTCGGCATCACCGCCCTGCACAGGAAAAAACCCTACTTCGACAACTTCAGCTTTTTCGCCAACACAACCCCGCTCGACGGACTCACCAGCGAGATCGCATTGATATCCATATGCACCCTGGAGATCCGGGTCGTAATGTCCGTCGGCTCGTCGATACTCGGATCGGCATGCTCGACTTGCTCGGTCAGATAAGGCCGAACCAGGCGCCCGGAAAACACGAGCGCGAAGTCGCCATGCGCTTGAGCGTACACGGCGGGCGAAATCCGCATCCGGCTGCGAACCGTGGTCTTTTTCCCATGCCCGGAATCGAGTTCGATGATGTCGATCTGCTGGATGTACCCTTTCGCCTTCGCTTCGGGGGCGATCACGAGCCCTCGCCCTCGTGGCCCCTTCGTGACCTTCCGGAGCAGGATGCCCGTCCGGTCGTCGTGCTCCGTGTCGAACAGGTCGACGTCCAGCGTCAACAGGTGCCGCTGCGACCGGTACCTCAGCCCGTACTGCACCGGCACCACGAACGTCACGTCGCGATCCAGGCCGACGGCCGCCAGGTCGGGATTCGGGGCATACCGGTCGGTTGCGTCGGAGACCAGGCCGCGAACCCGGTCGGTCAAGGACGGCGGCGCGGGGCTGATGTGCAGCTTCTTCAGGGCATCCCGAATGGCAATCGGGTCGTCGCCGACGATCGGTCGTGCGGGCGACGCGTCGTGATCGGCAGCAGGCGCGATGCGCGTCGTGCCATCGACAGCCTCCGCCTCTGCATGCGCCGCGACCGGCGCCAGGATCATCGTCAAAGCGACGACGCACGCGAAGCTCGAACGCCCCAACTTGGATTTCCGATGAAACACGAAGGCTCCTGATTTTCTTGCGGATCGGTCAACGACGAGCACTATAGGGTGGAATGATAGGCAACGCATCCATTGTTTGAAATTCACCGATGCCCTGAGCGCCCCTTCGCCGGTTCATTGTCAGCCCGAAAGCAGGCCAACGCCCGCTCATCCGCAACCTCACCCCTGCCGATCCTCCCGCCGATACTCCGCCGGCGCCTTCCCGACCAGCTTGCGAAAATCGCGCGTGAAATGCGCCTGGTCGAAATACCCCAACGCCTGCGCCAGTTCCGCAAGATCGACCGGCTCGCCGCCGGCGAGTTTGTCGGCCGCCTCATGCAGGCGATAACGACAGATCACCCACTTCGGCGTCACGCCCACATAGTCGGAAAAGAGCTGCTGCAACGTGCGCTCGCTCAACCCCGCGCGCTCGGCCGGGTCACGCACCTGCGTGAGCCCGATATCCTGCTGCAGCATCTGCAAAATGCCATGAATACGTTCTACCTGCGGATCGGCCGGCGGCAGCACCCGCAACAGCAGCGCCTCGGCAGCCGCCACCATTCCGGCGTCATCCTCGGCACCGAGCACGGCGTCTTCGGCTTGCGCGTCGCCGCAATCGAGCAGCGTCGACACCGGCAGCACCTTGTCGGTCGACAAATGCACCGGCTTGCCGAAGAACGCCCGAAACGCGCCCGGCCGGAACCGCAAGCCGATCACGCGCCCGGCCCCGGCCAACGTCGTCTCGAACGCCCCCGACACCACGCCGAAGATCCCCGTCCGCCGCCGGTCGAACACCAGATTCACGCACGGATACGGCAGCGTGCGCTGCACATGCGGCGGCTGGTCGCGCAGATCCCATTCGACGATCCAGTGGTGATCCAGCACGCCGGCCAGGTCGGCACACGGGTAATAGCGATTCAGGCGGAAGCGCTGATTGAAGGCTTTCGGGCCGACGACGCCTTTGGGCGTCTCGGTCACGTTACGCAAGTCGGCCATGGTGACGAACCGTTGAGGTGACTGCGTGATGATGCGCCGCCGCAGCGGATTTTTCCAAGACGAAGCCGCGCGGCCGTCCTATATTGGTCGGCCTGTCCCGAATGCACACCGGAGCCCGCGATGCCGCAAGACCGTCACCTGACCCTGTTCCACTCCCCGCGCAGCCGCTCGGCCGGCGCGCGGATGCTGCTGGAAGAACTGAGTGCCGACTATGAACTGCACGCGTTCGACCTCTCCACCGGAAAACATCACGAAGCCGACTACCTCGGCATCAACCCGCTGGGCAAGGTTCCCGCGCTGCGTCATGGCGACGTGATCGTCACCGAGCAGGCCGCCGTCTACATGTACGCGGCCGAGTTGTATCCGGAAGCCGGCCTGTCGCCGGCGCCGGGCGATTCGCTGCGCGGGCCGTATCTGACCTGGATGACGTTCTATGGCTCGTGCCTCGAGCCGGCCCTCGTCGACCGCTCGATGAATCGCCCGCCCGCCGCCTACTCGACGTCGCCGTACGGCGACTTCGATACCGTGATGATGCGGATCGATGCGCAACTGGCGAAAGGGCCCTACCTGCTGGGCGAACGCTTTACGGCGGTCGACGTGCTGTGGGGCTCGGCACTGAACTGGACGACGATGTTCAAGCTGGTACCCGAAACGCCGCGCATTCGCGCGTACATCGATCGCGTGCTGGCGCGCCCGGCGATCCAGCGCGCGCAGGCGGCGGATGCGGCGCTGGCGGCGGAACAGGACAAGGCCAAGGAGGCGGCCGCAGCGGCGCGGTAGCCGGTTGGCGGGCGGACCGCGACGCCGGTCCCGCCCGCCGCGCCATCAGAACATCGTATGCAGGCCGACCCGCGCCACCGCCTGACTCGCTGAACTCGACGCCCCGTTCGGATCGAGCACGCCGTTGATCTGCGCGTTCGCGCCGCTGTTCGCGCGCTGATAATCGGCGGACACGTAGACCATCGTCCGCTTCGTGAACAGGTATTGAAGCGCGACGCTGACCTGATGCGCATGGTTGTCGTTCACGGCTTCGTTGCCCTTCATGTACATGTACTTCGCGCCGAGAAACACGTCCGGCCTGATGCGCCACACGCCGCCGGCCTCGGCCATCCACACGCCGGCATCGTTGAACGAATTGTGCACGGTGGTCAGCAGCGCCTTCGCGCTCACCGCACCGAAGTCGTAGTGCATCCCGACACCCCAGTTGCGCACGCTGGTCGACGGCGTGCCGGGCGCCGGGCCGTACTTCTCGTTCGTATATGCGGCACCGATGCCGAGCGCGCCGACTTCGTAGTTCAAGCCCGCGCTCACGGCATTGTCCGCGCCGATGGAACCGGCCACGCCGCCGAACGCATACATCACACCGCCGGAAAACCCCGCGACCGTCGGCGAAGTGTATTTGACCGAATTCGCGACCGGCTTGCTGCCTGCCGTGCGATCCCAGTCGAACGCGCCGGTCGGGTTACCGGGCAGCGCGAGACGCTGGAACGGGCCATTCCTGAATCCGTACAGCCCCGAGATGTCCATCGAGATCGCATTCCCCTTCGCAAACAGCGAATCGACCATGAAGTCGTACTGATTCCCGAGCCTGACGCTGCCGAACCGGTCGCTCTCGATGCCCACGTATGCATTACGTCCGAAAATCCCGGTCCCGATGATGCTGCCGTTCGCCATCGAGAACTGGTTCACGAGCGCGAACGTCGCGTGATATCCGCCGCCGAGATCTTCCGTGCCGCGAAAGCCGAACAGGTTCGGCGTGAAGATGCCGTCGTCGAACTTGACGTTCTTCCCGCCGCCCTCGTTGCTGACGTACGAGATGCCGCTGTCGATCAGACCGAACATGGTCACGCTGCTCTGTGCGTACGCACCCTGCGCGATGGCCAGCATCGCGAATACTCCAAACCTGAGCTTCATTGCGTCTCCGTCTTTTTTTGAAATTCGAGCCGGTCGCCCGCCACGTCGCGAACGATCCGCTCATGCTTCGTGAAACAACACCTTCCCCCACCCGGATCAGGCTTGCATCCGGGCCGGTACAATAAAATTCATTTAGTTTTGCTTATCGACTTGAACGAATGAAATCCCGCGTATTTCCGATTTCATCCAGCCAGATGCGATCGGGCCGTCCGCCGATTCAGGCGCTCCGGCAAATCACCCACGCCGCCGCATCCACCTCGACGGCCACGGCTTCCAGCCCGGCACCCGAACACGGCCCGTCGATACACACACCGTCGTCGAACCGGAACAGCGCACTGTGATGCGCGCACATCAGCACCTGGGATCGATAACAGGAAACGCTGCCCGGCACGAAATCGAGCGGAACCGAGAAATGCGGGCAACGATTCACGTAAGCCCACACCTGCTCCCCGCGCCGCACGACGATGACGGGGCGTCCGATGCACGCCTCATCGACGACCCGCGCGCCACCATCCGGCACATCGGCGAAGCGACAGAGTTGCGTGGCACCCATGACTCACGCTCTCCGCTCGGGATTGCCGAGGCTCCAGTCCCACGGACGCACCTCGACCCGCGAGAACAGCCCTTCCTTCACATACGGATCGTTGCCGACGAACTGCATCACCGCATCGATGTCGTCCGCCTCGACGACGAGCAGCGTGCCGTTCATCGCATCGCCCTGCGGATCGAGCGTCGGCCCGCCGAGCCGCACATACACGCCGTGCTGCGCGGCGGAACGCAGGTAGGTCCGATGCGTCGGCCGCACGCGGTCGCGCACCTCGCGCATGCCGGGCTGGTCCGTCGCAAACACCGCAAAGAATCGCGCCATGTCGGTCAGCTCCGGTCGAGCACGAAGTCGTACGTCGCCTCGCGATACGGGCCGCTCAAGCCGACCCGGCGCGCGAGTTCGTCACCCGCCGCACGCGGCCGATAGGCGATCATCAGCGACGGCTTCACGCCGAAGACGGCATCCGACTGCAGATACGCGTCGTTCTCGTCGAACAGATGCGTGACGAGCTTGCGGTAGCCCGGCGCATCGATCATGAAATGCAAATGCGCGGGCCGCCACGGATGGCGCCCGGTGGCATCGAGCATCTTCCCGACCGGGCCGTCGGTCGGAATCGGATAGCTGACCGGCAGGATCGTCGTGATCGCGTAACGACCTTCGGCATCGGTCCGGTAGCGGCCGCGCAGGTTGCCGTGCGGCTGCGCCGTGTCCTGCCCGGAATACATGCCGTTTTCGGCGGTCTGCCAGACGTCGAGCACGGCGTCCCGCACCGGCGCGCCGTCGGTCGTGAGCACGCGGCCATGCACGACGACCGGCGTGCCGGGCGTGAACGCCATGTTCTCGCCATACGCGCGCTCGGGCATGCCCTCGATGTAGAACGGGCCGAACACGGTTGTTTCCGTCGCACCGGTGGCGAAGCGATGGTTGATCGCATCGACCAGCATCGACACGCCGAGCGTGTCCGACAGCAGGATGAATTCCTGGCGCACGACGTCGTCGCACATCTGCCCGGTTTCGGTCAGGAAGCGAATCGCGGCCATCCACTCGGCCTCGGTCAGCTCCGTTTCGCGGACGAACGCATGCAGGTGCCGCACGAGGCTCTGCATCAGCACGCGCAAGCGCGGGTTCGGCGTACCGTCGAAGCTGGCGACGACCTGCTCGGTCAACCGCGTGTCGCCGTCATCATGATGATCATTCGTCACGTTCGTCTCCTTTGTATGCAGCCGGCCGCTCACTGCGGCTCGCGCCCTTCCCACGCATGCTGAAGCAACTCGCGGATCGGCGCGCGCTCGATCGGCCGCGGATTCGCGTACGGGTTCCGGCACGCGAGGTCGGCGGCTTCGTCGAGGCCCGCTTCCGGCATTCCGATGTCGGCCAGCGCCGCCGACAAGCCCAGTTGCCGGTTCAACCGGAACAGCAGCGGGCCGGCGTCGGCCGCGTCGGTGCCGCCCAGCGCCCGCGCGACGCGGCGCAGCGCGTCGGGCGCCGCCGCATGGTTGTAGTGCGCGGTATGCGGCAGCATCGCGGCATGCGTCTGTGCGTGCGGCAGGTTGAAGGTGCCGCCGAGCGTATGACAGAGCTTGTGATGCAGCGCCATGCCGACCGCACCCAGGCACGTGCCGGCGAGCCAAGCGCCATACAGCGCGCGGCTGCGCATCTCGCGATCGTCGGGCGCGCGCACGATCGCCGGCAGCGCTTCGCCGAGCGCACGAATCGACTCCTCGGCCATCAGGCTGATCACCGGGTTCGCATCTTCCGCGTAGAGCGCCTCGACCGCATGCGCCATCGCATTGACGCCCGACGCCGCTGAAATCCCCGGCGGCAGCGACAGCGTCAGGGACGGGTCATACAGCACGGTACGCGGCAACACGCGCGCATCGCGTCCGGTGCGCTTGAGCCGGCCTTCCGTGAGCCCGAAGATCGGCGTCATCTCCGAGCCCGCGTAAGTCGTCGGCACGGCGAGGATCGGCAGCGACGACTCGAGCGCAATCGCCTTGCCGAGCCCGATCGTCGAGCCGCCGCCGATCGCGATGCAGCAGTCCGCGCCCAGCTCGGCGGCCATCTCGCGCGCGGCCCGCGCCACCTCGACCGGCACGTGCATCACGGCCTGCGCGCACACGCCGGCCGCGCGCTCGCCGAGCACGGCCCGGACACGTTCGGCGAGCGGCTGCTGCTCGGGCGTCGACAGAATCAGCGCCCGCTGCGCGCCGAGCGCGGACAACTCGTCCGGCAGCCGTTCGAGCGCGCCCCATTCGAACACGACGCGGGACGGCGTTCCCTGATAGACGAAGCGCTCCATCTCGGCCTCAGCGCTTGAAGTGCGGCGGCACCTTGCCGTCGACGTTGACCCACACCGAGCGTGCTTCCGTATAGTCGTGCATCGCCTCGAAACCCATCTCGCGGCCGTAGCCCGACTTGCCGATGCCGCCGAACGGGCTGCCCGGATTGACGCGCTTGTAGCAGTTGATCCAGCACATGCCCGCGTCGATCCGCGCCGCCATCCTGTGCGCGCGGGAGAGATCGTTGGTCCAGAGTCCGCTGCCGAGCCCGTATTCGGTCGCGTTGGCGATCGCCAGCGCTTCCTCGTCGCTGCCGAAGCGCAGCACGGTGACGAACGGGCCGAACACTTCCTCCTGCGCAACACGATCGGCGGCGCTCTTCGCTTCGATGACGGTCGGGCGCACGTAGTAACCGTTCGCGAGTGCCGCATCCTGCGGCGCGCTGCCGCCGGCGAGCACGCGGCCGCCCTGCTCGCGCGCGACGTCGACGAACGACAGCACGCGGTCGAGATGCTGCTTCGACGTCAGCGGGCCCATCTCGGTGTCGGGGTCCAGCGGGTTGCCGACGCGGATCGACGACGCCAGCGACACGAAGCGCTCGAGGAATTCGTCGGCGATGCGTTCATGCAGCACGAGCCGCGAACCCGCTATGCACGCCTGCCCCTGGTTGTGGAAGATCGCCCACGCGGCGCCGTTGATGGCGGCGTCGAGGTTCGCGTCGTCGAACACGATGTTCGCGCCCTTGCCGCCGAGTTCCAGCTGCACGCGCTTCAGGTTGCCCTGCGAGGCCTCGACGATCCGGCGGCCCGTCGCCGTCGAACCGGTGAACGCGATCTTCCCGACACCGGGGTGTTCGGCGAGACGCTGGCCGGCCGTATGACCGTAGCCGGGAACGATATTGACGACGCCTTCGGGAAACCCGACTTCGGCCATCAGTTCGACGATGCGCAGCGTCGACAGCGGTGTGATCTCCGACGGCTTGAGCACGACGGTGTTGCCTGCCGCCAACGCCGGGCCCATCTTCCAGCTCGTGAACATCAGCGGGAAATTCCACGGCACGATCTGGCCGACGACGCCGATCGGCGCGCGCTGCACGTAGTTCAGGAAGCCGGTTTCGACCGGAATCACCGAGCCCTGCAGCTTGTCGGCCATGCCGCCGAAGTAGCGGAAGCAGCCGGCCGTGCGCGGCACGTCGAGCGCGCGCGAATCGCGGATCGGGTGGCCGGTGTCCAGCGATTCGAGCTGCGCGAGTTCCTCCGCGTTGGCTTCGATCGCGTCCGCGAGGCGCAGCAGCAGCCGGCCGCGCTCGGCCGCCGGCATCGCCGACCACTTCGGAAATGCGCGGGTCGCGGCTTCGACCGCGAGGTCCACGTCCGCCGCGGTAGCGGCGGCGATCTTCGCGATCAGCGAGCCGTCGTGCGGGTTGAGCACGTCGATGGTGCCGCGCTCGACGGCGTCGACGAAGCGCCCGTCGATGAAGAGTTGGGTTTGCATGAATCGTCCTCGATGGTGTGCTTGTGCGAGCCGGCGCGGCTCAGAACTCGATCGGATACGGCGCCAGCTCGCCGCTCTCGTATCGCTGCGGAAGGTTCGGCGTCGCGTTTTCCCAGACCAGCAGCATCGAACGCTTCGTCGAGTAGCCCTGGTGCCGGATGTCGGCGGGCATCGCGCAGATGTCGCCGGCCCGCATCGTGACGCGCGCGCGCGGTGCGCCGGTGTTCTTGTCGCCGATGTCCCACACGATTTCGTCGGACAGTTGCAGGAACCATTCGACGCGGTCGTTGCCGTGGAATACCGGCAGGATGAATTCCTCGGTGGTCGGGCAGAACAGGCTGCGCCCGCACACGGAGGTCACCGACGGATTCCACGTCACGTCCGAACGCGACAGATACTTGAACAGGTTGAACGCATGCAGCTCGCCTTCGAAGCCCGGCTTCACGTGCACTTCCGGCTCGTCCTGAGCGACGTCGAGAAACGCGCGGTTGACCGGCAGATCGTCGCGCAGCGGCGAGTCGCCTTCGAGGCCCGGCATGCGGCGCGTCGCGATGCGCGTGCGTTCGATCGCCGCGCCGTTCTCGCCGTGCTTGCGCCCGAACGCCGTGCCGGTTTCCTCCGGCGCCGCGAACGGATCGAAGCCTTCGTTGGTCCAGTCGTGCAGCATCGCCTTGAAGGTCGCCATGATCGTCGGCGTGTCGAACGTCTCGGTGTAGTCGACGCCGGCTTCCTTCAGGATCCCGTTGAACGTGCCCGCATACATGTCGACCTTGCCGTAGTGATTGCGCGTGCCGAACACGTGATCGAAATTCACCCAGCCGTAGAAGAAGCCCCACGCGACGTCGCGCATCATCGCGCGCAGGAATGCGTCCGCGGGGATCGCGTGCGTGCGGGTCTGGCCTTTCGCCGGCCAGCTGATTTTCACGAAATACTCGTCGCGCTGGAACGCGAATTCACCGAGGTGGAAGCGGCGGTAACCGGTGACGGCATCGGCTTGCGTGGCCTGCACCAGATCGGCGGCGAAGCCTGCGGAAAGATCGAGGGTCTCGAGGGTGGCCATAACGTGTCTCCTGGAATAGTTGAATCTTCGCGATCGAATCGATCAGTGCAGGCAGATGTCGGCCCACTTCTCGACGGACAGCTCGCCGAGCACGGTCTGCACGAGCGCGACGCCCGGCTTGCTGGCGGTGAAGCGATACGCGCAGCCGGCCGGCAGCAGTGCCTGGTGGCCCTTGCGCAGCACGACATAACCCATCTCGCGGCCCGCCGGCTGCGTGCCGGCGTTCACGGTGCCGCGGCCGGTGGCGGGCGGGTTGTCGAGCTTGATGAAGTCGATGCGGACTTCGCCATCCATCTGGATCGCGAACTCGTCATGCGCGCACGCGAACCACGGCGACTGGCCTTCGGTGCGCAGCACTTCGATCACGTATTCGAGGTTCTTGCCGGCGACGACCTTTTCGTAGGGCGCCGACTTCGATGCGATCTCGAAGACGTTCGAGAACGCGTAGTGTTTTGCGCTACCGCTGGTGATTTCGATCTCGCCCTTCGTGTAGCCGTCGAGCGAGCCAAAGACGGTGTGGAATGCCGTGTCGGTCATTGCTGTCTCCTGAGTTGAACCGCTTGTTGGATTCAACTTTAGGGGCGACGACGCCCGTCAACAAGGCAACGGAGCGCGACTACGGCATTTGCGTTTCGCGAATAATCGCTTCGCTCAACGAACCCAGCCGCGCTCCAGCAGCGGACGATCCCACGGCGACTCGTCGCCGATGTATTCGACAAGGAATTCGACCAGCGCCTTCACCTTCAGCGCCTGTCGCTGCGTTGCGGGATAAACGGCGGCGAAGCTCAGCGGCGCGATCTGGAAGTCGGTGAGGATGGGCACCAGCCGGCCCGCGACGAGCGCGTCGCTCGCGACCAGCGTGGGCAGGCACACGACGCCGCCGCCCGTCAGCGCGTACTCGCGCAGCAGGTGCACGGAGTTCGAGCGGATCATGCCCGGCAGCTCCATTTCGACGACCTCGTCGCCGCGCGTCAGCGTCCAGCGGTTGCGTGATGGATAACCCGAATACAGCGCCGTGGTGTGCTGCAGCAATTCGCGCGGATGTTGTGGCGCACCATGCGCATCGAGGTAGGCCGGCGACGCGCAGAACAGGCGTCGGACCACGAACAGGCGCCGCTCGATCAGCGACTCGGATATCGGCGGAAAGATCTGGAACGCGATGTCGAACCCTTCTTCGACAGGGTCCACGACACGGTCATTGACGATGATGTCGAGCTGGATGCCCGGATAGCGGCGATTGAATTCGGCGAGCGGCACGCCGAAGTGATCGAGCGCGAAGCCGGGCAGCATCTGGATGCGCAGCCGCCCGGTCGGCGTCGCGCGCAGCTCGCGCATCTGGTCGGTCAGCTCGTTGACGCGCCCCACGACTTCCGCGCATTCGCGATAAAAGGTCTCGCCCACTTCGGACAGCCGCACGTGGCGCGTGCTGCGATGGAACAGCGGCGCGTTGACGAACTTCTCCAGTTGCTGGATGCGGTTCGTCACGACCGAACTGGTGACCCCAAGCTGCCGCGCCGCTTCCGCGAAGCTGCTCGCCTCCGCGACCCTGACGAACGCCTCGATGCTCAGAAACCGGTCCATGCCGCACCTTTCCCGAAAGCCAAACCGGCAGTCTAACCGCACCTGCCGGCCGGGTGGGTCACGCCGAACGCGTCACACTGTCACCTGACGGGTGTCAATCCCGCCGGCTGCGCGCATGACCGCGCCGCACGTTACGGCTGCTTGCCCGCCGACAGCTCCGGCTGCACGCCCACGCGGCGCTGCAACACGGCCGGGGCCGTCTCCCGCAGCAGCATGCTGACCACGATGCCGAGCAGCACCGCCCCCATCGGCAGCCACAGAATGTTCTGGATCCCGAAGTTCGCGGCGACGTAGCCGCCCATCGCCGGCGCGATGCCGCCGCCGAAGATCTCGCCGCAACCGACCACCACGCCGATCGACGTCGACACGAGGCCGACGGGCGCGGCTTCGGTCGCGACGGGGCCCGACAGCAGCGACACCAGCCCGAGCGTGAAGAACGACGCGACGAACAGGACAACGAACAGCACGACCGGTTGCGGGCCGAGGCCGCGGAAGATGTAGAGCATCACCGCCGTGCCGGCGAAGCCCGCGATGCTCGCGAGGCGGCGGCCCACCACGTCGGACAGGCCCGGCAGCCCGAACTGCCCGAGAAAGCCGCCGAAGCCGATCGCCGACACCACGAGGCCCATCTTCTGCGTGCCGAGCGCAAGGTAATCCGTCAGGTACAGCGGCAGCAGCGCGCCGAGCACGAACACGCCGGTCATCGCGCAACACAGGGCGGCCATCGCGACGAGGATGTTGCGGCTCTTGAGCACATGGCCGAGCGACGCCGGCGCGTGCTCCGACACGACCTCCTTCGCGCGCTTCGGTTCGCGGATCACGAAGAACATGATCGCGCCGAGGATCAGCCCGGGAATGGCCACGAGCGCGAACACCCAGCGCCACGACACGACGTTGAGCAGTTGGGTCGCGATGATCGGCGACAGCGCCAGCCCGAACAGCGCGAAGCCGCTTTGCTGCAGCCCGAGGTTCAGGCCGCGCCGCCGCGGGTGCGACGCGTCGGCGGTGGCCGCGAAGCTGGTCGGGCAGAACGAACCTTCGGCGACGCCCATCAGCCCGCGGATCGCGATCAGGCCGAGCAAGCCGCCCGCGAGGCCCGAGAAGCCGGACAGCAGCGAGAACGCGATGATGGCGGGAATCAGGACCTTGCGGCGGCCGACCTTGTCGGAGATGCCGCCCATCAGTGCCGCGAAGATGCCCCACGACAGGCCGAGCACGCCGATGCAGTTGCCGACGTCCTGCGCGCTCAGGTGCAGGTCCTTCATGATCGAAGGGAACAGCGGCGCGATGAGCCAGCGGTCGAGGCCGACCAGGCCGAAGCCGAGCGCCAGCAGCGTCACCGCCTTCCACTCATAGGAGGTATCCCACTCGTTTGCTTTCATGTCTGTCTCCGTGGATTGGTCCGCTTGCGCGCGCCGGGGCGTCCGCGCATCAGCCAGGTCCGTTGTCTTGGGTGTGCGACGCGACGTGAGTCGCGAGGAAGTGGCGGCCGCCTGTCCGGCTTCTTTCCGGGTGCAGGCGTCGAATTCAATCAGCCGACGCCCGAACGATAGGTGCGCGCAGGCGGATCGGGTATGGAACAACCGGCGAACGCGCCATTCGCGAAACGCAAATAATCGGCGGCGGCGGGCGGGAAAGGTCGGTGGAGAAGCGCTGTGGAAGGGGGCGCTGCGCCGAAGCGGCGCTTGGTTGAGGGTTACGGGGGAATCCCTCATAGACATTAGCGATGCCCGCAGGCGACGCCGCTTGCGCGACCGATGAACGCCGTTCAGCGCGCCGCCCGGCCGCGCGCTGATCAGGTCGCGTCGAATGACGAGACCGGCAACCGGCCGATGCGCTCCGAGCGGGCACGAAGCAATCCGTCCACACGTTTTTCGTCGACGCAATACGCCGCCATTTTCTTCGAAATCAGACGGATCTGATCCCCAAAGACCGTTAATCGATTTTATTTAAATAAAACGGCCCGTGCGACAACTACGCAATCCGACAGAACCACCGTGCGCCCCCTTTTCGCCGATCAATACAAGACTTTTAAAAACCATCCAAATCACCGAAAAAGAAAAATACCGTTTCAAACTAAGCATCTAGCTACATAAAAACAAAAATACATTTATCAAGACCGACAAGCTTGATATTCTCGACGCGAATTTTAGATCCAATTTCCTCATTTCAAACAGGATCACATTTCAAACAAATCCCAATCAATAAAAAAGCAATGAGATTATGGCGATGTCGATAGCAAGAACATTTCGGGAATTTGCGACCAGTCTGACCGACGGGAGCTCGCGACCCGTCGATCTCCATTTCGGCCGGGCGCAGCGCGCGGTCGGCCACTTGCTTGCGCTCCATCACGCCGATATCCGCGAAGGCCTGATGTCCGGCATCGACGGCGAACTGACCTGCGTGTCGAGCCACGATCATCTGTCGCCGACGCTGTTTCTCGGCCTGCCCGTATCGGTCCGGCTGACGACCGACCGCGGCAGTACGCGTGCGATCAATGCGATCGTGCGCGAAGTGCGAACCGGTCAATCCGACGGCGAACTGACCGTCTATCAATTGCACGTGTGTGACGCGCTGTCGTTGATGGACCGTCGCACCAACGCCCGCGTATTCCGATCGCGCCACGTGACGGAGATTCTCGCGACGCTGATGAACGAGTGGAAACTGCGCAGCCACGCACTCACGCGCGCATTCGATTTCGACCTGTCCGGATTGCAGGCCGATCGCTATCCGGTGCGCGAACTCACGCGGCAGGTCAACGAGTCGGACGCTCGGTTCATCCGGCGCCTGCTGCGTCGGGAAGGCATTACGGTCTTCGCGAAGGCCGAGCCGGCCGGAGCCGCGCGCGGCATGAACGACGCGTGGCCGCTTCATACGCTCGTGTTTTGCGACGACCCGCATCGCCTGAAGGCGGCGCCGGCCGGTACGCTGCGGCTTCACCCGCGCGACGCCGGAACCGAACAACGCGACACGGTGACGCTTTTTGCGCACTGCCAGAGCGTGTCTCCCGGCCAGGTCCGCCGCGCGTCCTGGGACTACAAGCCGGCTCGTGCAGATGACTCCACCGCTGTCACGGACCTTGACCAGGGCGAAGCCGGGAACGACCTTGCGCGCCTGCTGACCGACGTCGCGATCGACATCCCGCACGTCGGCGACTCATGGCGCGATCACGATCGCATCACGCGCGACCGGATACTGGCGCATCAGTTCGAAGCCGAGCGTTACGACGGAATCAGCAGCGTACGCGACCTGCCCGTCGGCCACTGGTTCACGCTGACGGGCGACCCGGAGCTGGACATGCGGCCGGCCGATCGTCGCCAGTTCGTCGTCACGTCGGTTCGGCACGATATCTGGAACAACCTGCCGAAGCCGCTCGCGGGCCGCACGCACAAGTTGTTCGCGGCGAGCCGGAACCTCGCGCAAACGGCTGTGCCGGCACCTGTCGATCTGCCGGAGCAAACCGACACGCGCTATGAAAACCGTTTCACGTGCGTGCGACGCGGCGTGCCGCTGAAGCCAGCCTATGATCCGAAGGTCGATGTACCGCCGGTTCACCTGCTGACCGGCACGATCGTCGGCGCCCAGGGCGAGGAAGTGTTTTGCGACGGGGCCGGCCGCGTGCGTGTGCTGATCCACGGACACGATCCGGCCGATCATGCGCACGCGCAAGGCGCCGGAACGAACGGCCGGGCCGGCGACAGTGCGCCGATTCGTGTCGGAACAAGCCTCGCCGGAGGCAACTTCGGCGCGCTCTTCCTGCCGCGCGTCGGTATGGAAGTGCTGCTGGGATGTCTGTCCGGCGACCCGGATCGGCTCGTCATCATCGGGGTGCTGAGCAACGGCGCGAACCCGCCCGTGACGTTCACCCATACGGGCGCGCTCCCCGGCAACCGCTTCCTGTCGGGCATCAAGACCAAGGAAATCAACGGCCGGCGCTACAACCAGCTTCGTCTCGACGATACGCCGTCGCAAATCTCGGCGCAGCTGGCGAGCGAACATGCGCATACCCAACTGAATCTCGGCTATCTGACGCAGCCGCGCGAAAGCGGACACGGGAAGGATCGCGGCGAAGGTGCCGAGCTGCGCACCGACGCCGCCGCGGCTCTGCGCGCGGCGCAGGGCATCCTGTTGTCGACCTATGCGCGCACACGGGCCACGGGCGGTCAGCTCGATCGAGACGAACTGATTCGGCTGCTCGACGAATGCACGGCGCTGTTCAAATCGCTCGGCGACTATGCCGGCGAGCATGGCGGACAGTCGGCCGATACCGCCGGTCAGGACAACGTCGCCGATGCGTTCCGCAACTGGACGCCTGACGGGGCACGGCCCGGTTCGACCGGCGATGCGCCCGCGTTGATCGCGTTCGGCGCGCAGTCGGGGTCGCTCAACGTCACGCCCAGAACGCACGTCATGTATGCGGGCGAGAACATCGATCAGATCGCGCAGCAACACGTTCAGGTCAGCAGCGGCGAGCGCATCAATCTGCATGCCGGTCGTGGCGTCGCGTTGTTCGCGCACAGCGACGGCGTGTCGGCGATCGCGAATCACGGGAAGGTCACGATTCAATCGCAGCACGACGATACGCAGGTCGATTCGGCGAAGAACCTTCAACTGACCGCGTCCGGCGGGAAACTTGCGGGCACGGCGAGCGATGAAGTCGTGTTCGTCACGTCCGGTGGCGCGTATCTCAAGCTGCGCGGCGGGGATATCGAGCTGGGATGTCCGGGGACATTCACGGTGAAGTCGGCGGGGCATGTGTGGGACGGGCCTGCGAGCATGAGTGCGGATATGCCGAAGTTTGGTCAGGACACGCTTGGCCGCGTACCTAGGTTGGTCCGATCCACCGACGGCAACGCGGCTGCGGGATTCGAGGGCGAAGTCAAAAGGCCGTCCGGACCGCTATCCAACTTGTCGAGCGATGCGGCCGGCCAACTTCCGGCCGTCGATGCTGACCAGTTCGAGAGACTGGCGGTGCAGTTCATCAAAAACAATACATAGGATCGCGAAGGAATCTGCATGACTGATTCATTTCTTGACCCGCCGCTGATGGCGACTGCTCATCGCGACCAACCTGCGGCGAAAGTCGATGCTGACGACGTAGCTGTGTCGCGGCCGGCACCGCCGCCGATCGTCGTCGGCCGGGGCGAAGGCGTGACGATGTTCGCGAAGAACACGCCACTCATCTGCATCAAGCAATTGCCGTTGCCCGGTATCGTGATCTTCGTGCATGGGGTGAACTCGGAGGGCGAATGGTTCGAGGCGTCGGAGGAAGGGCTGTGCGCCGGGCTGAATCGCCGGCTCGGGCGTCTGGACGATCAGATGATGTATCACGGTATCGATGCCGGGCAATTGACGCCCGCGAAGTACACGGAGAGTTTGACGCCGGATGGGTTTCTCAACCCGAAGCTGCTTCCCAATAACTACGTCAAGCCCGAGCCGTCGTTCTCGCCCGTCATTCATTTCCGCTGGGGCTATCGCGCGACTGCTGCGGAATTGAAGGAGTACGGCGACAAGATCTTCCTGAACGAGAAGGACTATTGGGGCGGCGGCCCGTTCACGAACGGCTGTGCCAGTCTGCCCGATCTTTGGCACGGCGGTCTGGATGATCGAACGATGGGGTGGATGACCGTGCAAGGCATCAATCCAACCAATCGTCCGCTGTATCGCGCGCCGCCTCGAGCGTATGGCGTACTCGCCGCGTTGCGCTTGGCCAGACTGATCGAATCGATCCGAAGCATGCAGGCCGATGTCCCGATTACCGTCGTATGCCACAGCCAAGGAAATATCGTCGGCCTCACTGCGGCGTTCTTCGGCGACGCATTCCCCGATGTCGAGGATCCGTGGGGGCGCACGGGCCACTGCGTGGCAGACGCCTACGTGCTGGCGAACGCACCGTACAGTCTCGCCAATGCTGACGGCCCGAACAAGTCCGACACATTCATGGATTCATGGTCGCAACGCGCGACGAAGGACGGCAGCGGACGGCGTGGACGACAAACCTACGTGGCGCGCGCGAAGACGTTCGGCACATTCCTGTCGATCATCGACGCTCGAAAAGCACACGAACAACCTGCCGACAAAATCGATGAGGACATGGAAAACGAGCGGGTCTCGCCGACGAGCAAGCGGTCTTATGCGGCGCAACAGGATCGCGCGAGGCACGGGCTGAATGAATCGACATATGGCCGCGTCACCGCATATTGCTGCCCGCACGATCAAGTGATTTCGGCGGTGACGGTGCAAGGGATCGGCTGGCGCGGCATCAGCAAGCACGAACTCGACGATATCGGGGCAGCCGGCATCCTAACGCAACGGGTCTTTGCTTCCGGTTTTCCGGTCGGCGTGCAGAAACCATACCGATACTGGGAAGACGATTGGCGGCATGGCAAACAGGGAACGAAGCCGGGGTTCTGGTATCCGCCGTCGCCGCCGGCCAAATTCAATCTGGTGGGTGCGATCAGAGGGAACGAGTCTGTGTTCGGCGTGGCGGCGACGCTCGTGACCGCGCCACTCATGTTCGTCGTGACCGGCATCAGTTCGGCATTGAACATGCTCCGTGTGAACGCCGATCCGCCGAAGGGCTGGACGGTAGTTGCGGATGCCCCGGCGCTTGACGAGCCATTCCCGCCGAAGGCATTGCGATTCGGCAAGTCAGTCGAGACCAAGGACGGCGACGCGATCAGCGACTTCAACGAAGGCAACGATCCGCCGGCTGCATGGCGCGATGCGAACAAGGCTGACGCGGACAAGCGAGCCGACGACCCCTACGACCAGTACAAGGCGAAGAACCAGGACAGTATCGCTCAAGGTACGGCCGCAACCGAAGCCGGGCAGCGTTACGAGGACCGCGCATTGATGCGAATGGAGGCACGTAGGACATTGAACACGGAGTGGCTAGACCGAGACGGCCACGTGATCGGCGAGGATGGCAAGAGCGCGATTCCGGAAGGCTACAAGGATTGGCGCGACAAGCAGATCGTCGATTGGCTCGATCGCGGTGCGACCAATAGCCCCACGAATCACTCAACGACGATGACCAACCCCGAGCATGCTGAAAAGGCGCTTGCGTATGACGTCGCAGTGGGCTTGTGCTACGTAACGGAGAAGCAACTCAAAGCGTTGCGTATCGAGGCGGACTGGCGGATGGGTGAAGGTATTCCGGATGACAATCCAAACAAGAAGTATTACGAATATTTTTCACGCGGAAAATTCGACGACTTGCCGCTGCATGAATGGGTACATACCGAGGGCAGCGAAGGAAATATTCCCGGCGCGATCGCGGATCAACGTGAAGGAGAACTTTATTTGAAAGTCGGAGGTGTGATTTGAAGGCGCTAATCGCTACATGGCCGCGACGTGTCGCTATTGCCGTTTCGGCATGGCTGATTACCGTCGTGCTCATGGCCATGCTGATGGCTTACGTAGAGCAACCCGATCCGGCACATGTGGAAATAGGAGATTGGATGAAACGCTTCATTGTTGTACCTGGCCTGGCTGCGCTCATGGTGTTTCTGTTGACCACGTCAGTGATGCGTCCGGCACAAGCTGCGCCTGCCAAGGAGGCTGTAGGGAATATGGCGCTGGCAGCCGAGAAGCCGGTGAAGCCCTTCGTCGCGCAGGTGGTCGGTCTGATTTGGTTGAATCCTTTGCAACGCATGGACTATCCGACCGAATGGCAATTGTTGTGGACGCAAGGGCTCGCCGCACCGAACAAGAACGACGACATGGTGCGCACCGACGCGAAGTCATTTTCCACGCTTCAGTCGATTGGGGCGTTGGTTTACGGCAATGAGGGCGAGGAAACGTTCAAGGGCTTCTACCACAAGTACATGTACAAGTTTCCGCTCCTACTTAGCTCACGCTATGCATCCAATCCAAAATATTTCTACACGGTGAGCCCGGCCAATAAAAATGACTGGCGCGAACTGGCGGGCATTCGTGTCGAACTTGCCATTCCGAATCGACTCGAAATCGACGACTCGCAAACCTACTTGAAAGACTCGATCCGAAAGACGTTCTCGATTGGCAATCGGCATTTCCCGACGATGTGGAGCCGCGACACGCCTCCCGATGTGCAAATCACTCAAGGCGGCGCAAACGCCGGCTTCACATCGCTGAATAACGCGTTGGACTATTTACAGGCGAACCCCGACAAGACTGTCTGGGCGATGAACTGGGACGCCCCGAATTTCCCGCCCACGGATGCGCAGATCAACGAGAACCTCGTCGTGCTGTTCCTCGCCGGCCCGAACTTCAACACCGAGCGCGAACCGCTCGCCTGGATCGGCAAGGCCGCAACCGGCAACACGCACGATTTTTCACCGAAGGTCGGCACGACACGCGCCGTGCAGGCATGGAAAGCCACGATCGACGAAGCAGCACGCAATGCCGGCGTCGCGGTCACGGACCTGAATTACATCGTCCACGACGCAGGTGTACCCAGCGACGCAGCGTCGTCACGCGTTGTCTCGCTCGCGCAGACCTTGACCGAAACCCTCCCTGAATACGACCACACGAATCAGACCTTCAACACGGCCGCCCTGCTCGGCGACATGGGAACCGGCAGCGCATTGACCGATGTCGCACTCGCAATCGGCCGGATCAACCACTTCGGCGGCAACGCCTTGGTAGCAGGCACGACCGACCCCGAGCAC
This sequence comes from Burkholderia sp. BCC1998, assembly GCF_905339875.1. Lineage (NCBI taxonomy): Bacteria > Pseudomonadati > Pseudomonadota > Betaproteobacteria > Burkholderiales > Burkholderiaceae > Burkholderia > Burkholderia sp. BCC1998. The sequence goes on along the minus strand of NZ_CAJPHE010000008.1, from coordinate 133,909 downwards.
CCCGTCGCCGTCGTCGTCAGACCACCGTCGAAGCTCACCCCGATCGATCCGGACCAGGACTGGTTCCGCGCACGCGGCGGCAACAACGCGTATCTCCCGTGGTGGGGACGCCGACACGACACCGACTACGGAATGCAAGGCTATTCGTGGTGATGCCAACCAGCACCGCAGCATGTGGCGAGCAAAACGCCGATGCCGCGCGAATCATCGAGAGGACGAGTCATATGCGAGGAATCATCCGGGTAGGCGACAGCCATACCCACGGCGGCCGGGTCGAGTCCGGCGCCGATATCAGCAAGGTCATGGGGCGCGCGGTCGCGCGCTTCGGCGACACGTGTTCGTGTCCGATCCACGGCACCTGCACGATTGCCGCCGGCGACGCTGCCTTCAACGTCGAAGGTTGGGCCGCCGCATTCGACGGTCACAAGACTTCGTGCGGTGCGACGCTCATTTCTTCCATTCCGAGCTCCGGGCGCCCCTGAATGCTGAAGATACGACGCATGACCGCCGAACAGTTCCAGCTGCTGCGGCTTCAAGATACCCGGATCAAACCGTTGAACCAATGGGCCCTGCACGAGATTTTCGTGAAGGGCCGCCCACAGCGCGAGCTGGCCGCGAAACTGGGTATGAACCGCTCGGCAATGTCGCAGCTCGTTCGCAAGGCGTGGCAGCGGTATCTGGAACTACCGGGCAACGTCACGCACCTCACCACGCTCACGATTACGATCCCGACGAAATATGAGCAAGCGCTGCATGCCTGGGTGCAGGACGCGCATCGCTTATCGAATCAGCCCGATCAAGACGAGTTGACGTGATCGACGCGCCCCTCAAGACGTTCACGGAGATCCGATTCGGCGCGGGCAGGCCGGGCAACGCCCATCGGCAGCGCCCGGCCGCGCCGGCATCCGCATGAACAATTCCCGATCTTCCATCAGGTCCAGACGAAAACAAATTCCCCCATATCAAACAAAAATAAAACGTTATTCCACATCGCTCTGAATTCCCAGCCAACTTTGGATCCTTTTTCCCCGTCCACCCTCGTATCATTTCTCCCATTCCGAAGAGAAAGAACCAGAGAAGGACATGAGCGATACCACCCCGCTGCACTACCTCGACTACGCAGCCACCACCCCTGCGGACCCCCGCGTGATCGAAGCGATGACGGCCTGCCTCGGTGCCGACGGCATCTTCGGCAATCCCGCGTCGAGTTCGCACGCCGCCGGCCGGCTCGCGAAGGAAAAGGTCGAGCACGCACGCGCGCAGGTCGCCGCGCTGATCGGCGCGCAGGCCGACGAGATCGTCTGGACCTCCGGCGCCACCGAATCGAACAACCTCGCGCTGAAGGGCTACGCGGAGACCGCGACCAGCAAGCGCCACCTCGTCACGAGCCGCCTCGAACACAAGGCGATCCTCGACACGATGGCGAACCTGTCGAAGCGCGGCATGACCGCGACCTGCCTGACACCCACCGCCGACGGCGAAATCACCGTCGACGCCGTTGCCGCGGCGATCGGCCCCGATACGGGCCTCGTGTCGCTGATGCTCGTCAACAACGAACTCGGCACGCTGACCGACATCGGCGCGATCTCGCGCATCGTGCATGCGGCCGGCGCGCTGCTGCACGTCGACGCCGCGCAGGCGCTCGGCAAGACGCCGATCGACGTGCGCGCGCTCGGCATCGACCTGCTGTCGATGTCCGCGCACAAGGTGTACGGCCCCAAGGGGATCGGCGCGCTGTTCGTCCGCAGCGAGATCGCCGAGCGCATCGCGCCGCAGATCCACGGCGGCGGGCACGAGCGCGGCCTGCGCTCGGGCACGCTCGCGACGCACCAGATCGTCGGGATGGGCGTGGCGTGCGAACTGGCCGCCGAAAAACTCGAGCGCGAAGCCGCGAGGATCGCGGCACTCAGCGCACGCCTGACGGACGCGCTGCTCACGCTCGGCGACATCACGCACAACGCGGCAGCGGCACGCCGCATCCCGCACACGCTGAGCCTCACGGTGAACGTGCCGGGCTTCTTCCCGTTCATGCTCGGCGATGCGCTCGCCGTGTCGTCGACCTCCGCATGCAACTCGACCAGCGGCGCGCCGTCCCACGTGCTGACCGCGATCGGCCTCGACGAGCAAGCCGCGGGCCGCACGGTGCGGATCAGCTTCGGCCGCTTCACGACGGAACAGGACGTCGATTTCGCGATCGCGTGTTTCGCGCGCGCGCTCGAGCAATGCCGGGCCGCGGCAGCGACCGGGTTCACAGCGTCGCGACAGATCACGCCGGCGGACCTGAAAGCGATCCGCAGCGCCGGCTTTCGCGCGGTGATCTGCAACCGGCCGGACGGCGAAAGCGCCGATCAACCGGCATTCGAGGCAATCGCCGCCGCTGCGCGCGAACTGGGCCTCGACGCGCGCTATCTACCGGTCGAAAGCGACCGGATCGGCGATGCGGAAGTCGACGCGTTCGGTGCGCTGGTCGATGCGCTGCCGAAGCCGGTGCTCGCCTATTGTCGAAGCGGAAGCCGCGCCGGGATGCTGTGGAACCGGCTGACGGCGCGGCGGACGGCGACGGTCTGAGCGCGGCCCGCATGTAACGAAGCATCGCGCGCGTCCACGTTCATGCTCGAAACCGACGTTTCGACGCGTGGCCGCCCGGGCGTCGCGATCAAACGCCGAATGCAAGTCGGCGGAAAGTGCGAAGTGCGCGCGATGTGCTGCGCGCATGTCCGCTGGCACAGGCCGAGCTCGTCGATCGGGACATCATCCCGCTCGGGCCGTTTCCGGCGTCGGAGGCACGGTTTGCGCCGGGCAACGCGCAAGCCCGGCAGCCGCTACTTCGCATACTCCAGTTGCAGCGCCACCCAGTCCGACGTCGCGTCGCCGTAGCGCGCCGCGACGTCGCCGAGCACACCGGGCAGCACCGCTTCGCCACGCCGCCCGTCCGGAATCGTCACGCGCGCGTGGCCGGCATCGGCCGGTTGCGTCAGCAAGCGCAGCCCGTGCTTCGATTCGATCACGTGCGCGTCCGCCGTTGCGACGATGTCGCTGCGCCACGTCCGCGCCCACGCATCCGCGGTGAGCGCAACCGGAAGTTCGTCGAATCCGCTCGCGACAGGCAGATCGAAGGTCCGATGCCGCCAGAACGCGACGCGATTCGTCAGTGCGGTCGCCACGGCACGCGCGGTCAACCCGAACCGGCTGCCGTCGTGAACATCGCTCCATCCGTGCGCGCCGATGTTGCGTGCCGTTTCGCGCGCGGCCACCGGCCCCGCCAGCGCATTCACCAACGCAAGCGACGCGGGAATCGACGCCGACACGCCGCTCGTCGTCATCACGTTGCCGTCCATCACGTAGCGGCGATCGTCGACCCACGCCGTATCGGCAAAACGGCGACGCAGTCCGTCGCGCGAATACCAGTGCGCGGTCGCGATGCGATCGCGCAGCAGCCCGGCGTTCGCGAGCACGGCCGCGCCATCGCAGATCGCCACCATCGTGGCGCCGGCAGCGGCCTGTTTGCGCAGCCACGCGAGCACGGCCGGCCGGTCGGCACGATGCAAGGCCGGCACGATCACGACGTCCGCGCCGAGGGGCACGTCCGCGTCGAACCGGTCGAACGTCGTATCGGCCAGGATCCGCAGCGCGGGCATCAGTTCGACCGCGCCGGCGTCGGCCGACACGGCCACGACATCGGCCGCGCCCGACGTCTTCAGAATCGCGTACGGGACGATGAAATCGGTCGTCTCAGTTCCGGCATTGTCCGCGACGATCGCAACGAGCGGCCGCGTGCGGCCCGCCTTCGGTGCGTTCACGCTCAGCGTTTGCGTGACCGTTCGTGCGCCGTGCGCGGCCGACGGCCCCGACTGCCCCGACATGCACGCGCCCAGCACCGCGCATACGAGCAGCGCAACCGCCACGCGCATCGCCCCGTTTCTGTTCCGTTCCCGCATCGCCCACCCGCGTCAATCGATTGCATGTGCGGAAAATTACAAGGATCATGCACGCGGTCACAAGGACAACTCCACCGCACTTTCCGCCATGCCCCAGTCAACCGGTCCGGCACGCGACATCGTCGTCGTCGGCTTCGAAGGCGTCCAGTCACTCGACATCACCGGCCCGATGGAAGTGTTCGCGGTCGCGAACCGCCATCTTCCCGGGCATGTCCCGCGCTATCGGCTCACGCTCGCATCGCAACACGGCAACGACATCGTCACGCACGCGGGCCTGCGTCTTGCCGGCCCGACCGCGCTTGCGGCGTTGCCCGAGCCCATCGACACGATCATCGTCGCAGGCGGCAGCGAAGCGGCGCTGCGGCACGCGGCGTCGAACGCCGGCGTGCTGCCCTGGCTGCGCACGCGGATCGCGGGCACGCGGCGGATCACGAGCATCTGCACGGGCGCATTCGTGCTCGCCGCGGGCGGATGGCTGGACGGCAAGCGCGCCACCACGCACTGGAATCAGTGTGCGACGCTGCAGGCGCTTTGCCCCGACGTGCGGGTCGAGCCGGATGCGATCTACGTGAGCGATCCGCCGTTTCATACGTCGGCCGGCGTGACGGCCGGCATCGACCTGTGTCTCGCACTCGTCGAGGCCGACTGCGGCGCGCCGACCGCGCTCGCGGTCGCGCGCGAACTCGTGCTCTTCATGCACCGTCCCGGCGGACAGGCGCAGTTCAGCGTCGGTCTCGACATCCAGGCAAACGCGACGCCACCGATGCGCGCGCTGCTCACGTCGATCGCCGACGACCCGACCGGCGACCTCGGCGTCGCCGCGCTGGCCGCGCGCCTGCACATGAGCGAGCGCACGTTTGCGCGCAATTTCCTCAAGGAGGCGGGGCTCCCGCCCGCGCAATTCGTGCTGGCCGCACGCGTCGAGCGCGCGAAGGCGCTGCTGGAGCGGGCAGACTGGCCGCTCGAACGGGTCGCGCAACGTTCGGGGTTCGGCAGCGTGGATGCGCTGCAACGTGCATTCGCGAAGCGGGTCGGGATATCGCCGCGCGACTACCGTGCGCGGTTCGGACGGAAACCCGGCAAGCAGCAAGCCGAGTAGGCCGCTCCAGGTTCCCTGCCGGGCCGACTCACGGGATTGCGACACGGGGCGCGATCGACTTCAGAAAGCGATTGCGGGCCATGTCGCCCTTCAAGGGAACGCACTTTTTCCCCGACTGTCGCATTTCGACAAGTACGGATCATCCGGATCCGGTTGGATTCCTTACAAATATTCAGCCCGCCACGCGATGCCCCCGAACGGTGCACCCGTCCGGAGTTTCGCCGGATTGCCGAAATCCGATATCGCCGCGAGATTTGGCTTCATACCGTTCCGTATCGGACCGGATACGCGATCGCCATCGATGCATGACAACGCGTGCCCGCCGACGAATTCCAGGAGCGGGCCGCAGCACCGGGCCCGGGCAGCGATGACGGTCCTGCCTCGCAGGACATACGTGACGGAGCGAATATGGATGCGAATATCCAGCCTGATGCAGGTACCGACAGCGACGTAAGCCTCCTCCACAAGATGGGATATGCGCAGGAGCTGTCGAGACGCATGAACGGCTTCTCGAACTTCGCCGTGTCGTTTTCGGTGATCTGCATTCTGTCGGGCGGCATCACCGCGTTTCAACTGGCGTTCTCCGCGGCCGGCGGCGCCTCGGTCGGCCTCGGCTGGCCGCTCGGCTCGCTGTTCGCGCTGATCGTCGCGGTGTCGATGTCGCAGATCGCGTCCGCGTTTCCGACCGCCGGCGGCCTTTATCACTGGGGCGCGATCCTCGGCGGGAAGAAATGGGGGTGGATGACGGCGTGGCTCAACCTGATCGGCCTGATCTTCGTGATCGCGGCGATCAACTTCGGCACCTACGATCCGTTCTTCAAGACGCTGATCGCACCGATGTTCGGTGTCGGTCCGGACAGCCTGACGTGGTGGCATCAGACCGCGTTCATCACGGTCATCACGATTTCGCAGGCGATCCTGAACGCACGCGGCATCCGGATCGCGAGCAAGATCACCGACCTGTCCGGCTACCTGATCTTCGTCGTGACGATCGCGCTGGTCGTGTCGCTGCTGGTCTACTCGCCGGTCACGTTCGACCTGCATCGGCTCGTCACCTTCACCAACTACACGGGCGTCGACGGCGGCGCCTGGCCGAAGCAGACCACGCCGCTCGCGTTCCTGTCCGGCCTGCTGCTGGTGACCTACACGATCACCGGTTTCGACGCGTCCGCGCATACGTCGGAAGAAACGCACGACGCGGCGAAGAACGTGCCGCGCGGCATCATCGGCTCGGTGTTCTGGTCCGCGGTGTTCGGCTACGTGATGGTGTGCACGTTCGTGCTGGTCATGCCCGACCTGACCGCCGCGATGAAACAGGGCACCGGCTTCTTCGAAGCCATCCTCGCACCGATCCCGAAGACCTTGCGCGTCTGCCTCGAGCTCGCGATGTTCTTCATCAACTACGTGTGCGGGCTCGCCGCGATCATGTCGACGTCGCGGATGATGTACGCGTTCGCGCGCGACGGCGGGCTGCCGGCGTCGAAGCTGCTGCGCAGCGTGAATCACAATCACCGGACGCCCGGCCCGGCAATCTGGACGTGCGCGGTGCTCGCGATCGTCGTCACGCTGTACGGCGACGCGTTCTCGGTACTGAGCGCGGGCAGCGCCGTGTTCCTGTTCATCTCGTATGCGATGCCGATCGGTTCCGGGATGCTCGCCGAAGGGCGCACGTGGACCGAAAAGGGCCCGTTCCAGCTGGGCATCTGGTCGAAGCCGTGCGCGCTGCTCGCGCTGGTGGGCGCGTGCGTGCTCGCGTACGTCGGCATCCAGCCGCCGAACGAGAAGGTGCTCTACGTGCTCGTCGCGTTCGTGGGCGTGCTGATGGTCATCTGGTACGGGTTCGGCGTGCGCAAGTCCTTCGCCGGGCCGCCGGTGCTCAAGGACACGCGCAATGACGAGCGTATTCGCGAACTCGAAGCGAACGTCGATCCGACCGTGTGACGCGACACCGATTCGCACACAGTGCAAAAAATCCGGCTCGCGGTGTGCGAGCCGGATTTTTTTACATCGTTTCGGAACGCGCGAGGTTCAACCGCGTCGGCAGTCGAACCCGATTGCCGCGTCTCAGCCGTAGACCGGAAAACGCTGGGTCAACTCCGCGACCAGACCGCGTACGCGTTCGATCGTCGCGGCATCTTCCGGTGCTTCCAGCACGTCGGCGATCAGGTTGCCGACCTTCTCCGCTTCCGCCGTGCCGAAGCCGCGCGTCGTCATCGCCGGCGAACCGAGGCGGATGCCGCTCGTCACGAACGGCTTTTCCGGATCGTTCGGGATCGCGTTCTTGTTCACCGTGATGTGCGCAGCACCGAGTGCCGCTTCCGCTGCCTTGCCCGTGATGTTCTTCGCGCGCAGGTCGACCAGCATCACGTGGCTTTCGGTGCGCCCCGACACGATCCGCAGGCCACGCTTGACCAGCGTTTCAGCCAGCACGCGTGCGTTCTCGACCACCTTCTGCTGATATTCCTTGAACTCCGGCGACAGTGCTTCCTTGAACGCCACCGCCTTCGCCGCGATCACGTGCATCAGCGGGCCGCCCTGGATACCCGGGAAGATCGCCGAATTGATCTGCTTCTCGTATTCCGACTTCATCAGGATCACGCCGCCGCGCGGGCCGCGCAGGCTCTTGTGCGTCGTCGTCGTCACGAAGTCCGCGTGCGGCACCGGGTTCGGGTACACGCCCGCGGCGATCAGGCCGGCGTAGTGCGCCATGTCGACCATCAGGTATGCGCCGACCGACTTCGCGATCTTCGCGAGACGCTCGAAGTCGATCTTCAGCGCGAATGCCGATGCGCCCGCGACGATCAGCTTCGGCTTGTGTTCGTTTGCCAGCTTCTCGGCCGCGTCGTAGTCGATGTCTTCCTGTTCGTTCAGGCCATAGCTGACGACGTTGAACCACTTGCCCGACATGTTCACCGGCGAGCCGTGCGTCAGGTGGCCGCCGTGCGCGAGGCTCAGCCCCATGATCGTGTCGCCCGGCTTGAGCATTGCGAAGAACACGCCCTGGTTCGCCTGCGAACCCGAGTTCGGCTGCACGTTCGCGGCTTCCGCGCCGAACAGCTGCTTCACGCGGTCGATAGCCAGCTGCTCGACCACGTCGACGTACTCACAGCCGCCGTAGTAGCGCTTGCCGGGATAACCTTCCGCGTACTTGTTCGTGAGCTGCGAACCCTGTGCGGCCATGACGGCCGGGCTCGTGTAGTTTTCCGACGCGATCAGCTCGATGTGGTCTTCCTGGCGGCGGTTCTCGTCCTGAATGGCAGTCCAGAGTTCCGGATCGACGTTGGCGACGGTGCTGGTAGTGCGATTGAACATGATGATTGATCAAAAGAGAGTGATGGATTGACCCTGGTGGGCCGGACTTGCCCGGACCCGCGAAGTCGAGCGCCGGACCGGCGCTCGATGACGTCGACAACCATGCCGCCCCGCGACGCCGGCTGAACGGTGATTCGGCATTGCCATTCCAGCAGACGCAGATTCGTTCAGATAGAAGGATTACGACAATCCGCTAGGACACATCGCGCGGCGAACCGGCAAAAAAAATCGAAGGTCCGCATCGCTGCGGAACCTTCGACAGAACCTGCCGTCCCTGGGGAGCTCGCGCCTGCCCTTCGGCTTCCTGCGAATATCGGGGCCTAAACGGCGGAGAAACAGTTGTCGACGAACAGATGGGTGCCGTTGACGAAGCTCGATTCGTCCGACGCCAGGAACAGTGCGGCCGCCGCCACTTCCGACGGCTCGCACAGCCGGCCTTGCTGCACTGCGATAGCCGCTTCGGTCGCGTCCACGCCCATCGCCTGCAGATCTCTCAGTTCGCGCATCCCGTGCGGGGTGCGGATGAACCCGGGCGCGAGCGCATTGCAGCGGATGCCGCGATCGCGGTATTCGACGGCGATCGCGCGCGCGAACATGTGGCATGCGCCCTTGGTCGCGTCATACAGCACTTCGCCTGGCGTCGCGCAAACAGCCGAGATCGACGACGTGCAGACGATGCTGCCGCGCCCTTTTTCCAGCATCTGCGGCAGCACCGCCTGCGTCATCAGGAACATGCTCTTCACGTTCACGCCCATCAGCCAGTCCCACTCCGACTCCTCGATGTCGAGGAACGGTTTGACGATCAGCGTGCCCGCGTGATTGAACAGGATGTCCGCGTTGCCGAACTGCTTGCGGGCCGCGTCGACCGCGTTCCGCACGTCGGACTGCTTCGACACGTCGGCGCCGAGGCCGATCGCCTGCAAGCCGGCATCGCGCAGCCGCGCCGCGAGCGTGTCGGCCGCGTCGCCGTCGCGGTCGATGATCGCCACCTTCGCCCCTTGCGCGGCGAACAGTTCCGACGCGGCGGCACCGCATCCGCCCGCGCCGCCGCTCACGATCGCGACCTTGCCCGCCAGGCGCCCGTCGATCTTGACATTCATGAGTCGTTCTCCAGTCTGGTTCGTTCGGACCGCTCAGCTGAACAGCGTCCGAAGATGATCGTTGAGGAAATGGCCTTCAGGATCCACGCTGCGGCGCAGTTCGCGGAACGCCTCGGCCTTCGGGAACCAGCGGTCCACGTCGTCGCGGTTCGTGAAGTGCAGCTTGCCCCAGTGCGGACGCGAGCCGTAGTCGCGCAGGATGTCGTCGACGTCCTTCAGGAACGGCCAGTAGTCGACGCCGTTCGGACCGCCCGAGCACGAAATCGTCACGCTATCCTGATGATTGAACGGGCTGATCCACGCCGGATCGCCCTTCGTGAAGCGGTACTCGACCGGGAAGATGCAGTCGCGATGCTTCGTGAGGATCAGCTCGCGCACGCGGCGCAGCGCCTCCTTGCCGTGTTCGGCGGGCACCGCGTATTCGAGCTCGTGGAAGTTCGCGACGTAATGAATCGCGTAGACCTCGGAGCTGTACGCGATCTTCTCGTGCTCGCCTTCGTAGAACGTGCGCTTGTCGGTGATGTCCATCACCTTGATCTCGCACACGTCGTAGTCCTTCTTCGAATTCGACACCTTCGTGGTATCGGGCAGGCAGTACAGGTGCCGGCTTTCGGACGTCGGGCACCAGAAGAACCCGAAATGGCGATGCTTCGCCGCGAGGTCGTCGTACTGTTCCATCAGCGCCTCGAAGTCCTCGCGCCACACGCGGTCGTGCAGCCAGAACGCGTCGGTCACCTGCAGCGTCAGCTCCGACACCACGCCGAACAGGCCGAGGTTCACCTGGGTCGCGTGCAGCAGATCGAGGTCCTGCTGGTCGCTCACTTCCATGATCGAGCCGTCGGGGCGAACGATCCGCATCCCGACCACCTGCGACGACAGGTTGCCCAGCGTCGTCCCCGTGCCATGCGTGCCGGTTGCGAGCGCACCGGCAATCGCCTGGGAATCGATGTCGCCCTGGTTGACGAGCGAGAAGCCGATGTCCTTCAGATGACGCGTCACCGCATTGATCCGCGTGCCGGCCTTCACCGTGACGCGCTTGCGTCGCTCGTCGACCGCGACGATGCCCTGGTAGTCCTTCAGCGACAGCAGCAGGCCGCTCGTCGCGACGATCGGCGTGAACGAATGTCCCGATCCCGAGCATCGGACGTTCTTGCCCTGGCGCGTCGCGGCCTGCACCAGCTCGGCGATTTCCGCCTCGCTGGTCGGCGACGCCATGTGCGCGGCGACGCACGACTGATTGCCGACCCAGTTCCGCCAGAACCCGCCACGTGGAAGCTCCATCGACGTCTCTCCAGAAAAGTGCCGCCGGACCCGCGCCGGCAGCCGTGTTCGGTTCGTCCGGCAACGAAGCGGGATGCTCCGCGCCGGCGCGATGCGTTGTGTTCCGTTCGTACCAAAGGTATTGCGCCGGCCGGCTTTTCACTATCGGATTTCGGCAAGCGAGGGTTTTCTCCGGGAATCGGGCCGCCGGGGTTTTTGACCGGCGCGCGCAACGGCTACAATGCGTCGATCCGGCCCGCCCCTTCCCGACTCCGATGACGCCGTCCGCCGATCCGAGCGATTTTTCCGGCGCCCCGCCGTTCGCACGCGCGGTGGCGTTCTGCGCGTTCACCGACGTGGAGGAACAGGCGCGGATCTTCGACGGCTGGCATCTCAACTACACGCAGATCTCGGGCGGCCGGTTTCATGGTTCGTCGTCCATCGTGTCGCTCGGCGGCATCCGGCTCCTGGTCGAAGACCTCGACAAGGTGATCCTGCAGCAGGGCGCGGTGCCGTCGGACCGCATCGCGGTGGCCGTGCCGCTGGAACTCGAAGGCCATGCGCGCATGTGCGGCGAGAAGAGCGGACGCGACAGCCTCCACGTGTTTTCCAGCCAGCCGGTGTTCGAGTTCTATTCGCCCGACCGGCACGTGCTCGTGAACGTCGAGATCGAGCCCGACAAGCTGTCGACGGAGGCGATGCGCACGCTCGCCGCGTCGCTGCGCGCGCGCACCTTCGCGCCGCTGATCCCGATGACGCCCCAGGTCGCGGACCGCCTGCGCGACCTGCTGCGCCACACGATGGCCGCGGCCGCGAAGAGCACGCCGATCGAGGACGTGACGACGCAGGCGCGGATCGAACTGCTCGAACGGACCGTGCTGTATGCGATTTCCGAAGCGATGACGATGCCCGCGCCGGAGGCGAACGCCCTCGCGACGCGGCCGACGAAGTACTGGTCGCTCGTCAACGCGGTGCAGGCGCGGCTGCAGGATGCGTCGACGTGCCCGCTGTCGATCGCCGAACTGTGCGTGCAGCTCGGCATCAGCCGGCGTACCGCGCAGTACGCGTTCAACGACACGCTCAACCTGAATCCGATCGCGTACCTGCGCGCGGTCCGGTTGAATCACGTTCGCCGCGAGCTGCGGCTCGGCGGGTCCGTGACGTCGGCCGCGACGAAGTGGGGCTTCTGGCACCTGAGCAGTTTTGCGCAGGACTACCGCGCGATGTTCGGCGAGTTGCCGTCGACGACGGCGAGGCGCTACGCGCACCGGGAAGGCTGAGCGTCGATCGCGTGAAGCATGACGCGGCTTCGCGTTGCCCGCGCGTGAACCGAACTTCGATGAAGAAAGCCGCGGCCGAACGTGCGCCGCGGCAGGTTGAAGGCAGGCCGCCGCCGCGGTCGAGCGGCCGGCCCCATCGGCACCGGCCGACACCAGCCGCCCTCCCGCGCGCGACCTCGCTACACCGTCACTCCTGCTGTTCCTGCTGCGCCTGCACCTGCCGCTGCTGGATGAACTGCCGCACGTCGCTCATCGTCACGCGACCGGTGTGTTTCGCATCGATCTCGTCGAAGTGCTTCGCGACGAACCCGAGCCCGCCGCTCTGCGCCTGCGCTTTCGTCACCGCCGCGCCGTTGCTCAGTACCGTGTTGCCGCCGAGCCGGGCATCGACGCGCTTCTGCGCCTGCTGCTGCAGCGTCGCGCCGGTCGACGGCAATACCGGTGCCACGCGGGTCGAAGGAAAGAACGGGCCGTCGACGCCGTGCCCGCCGCGCGGCAGCTTCACCGGCGCCACCGCCTGCGGCGGCAATGCATGGGCGCTGCTCATCACGGCACCGAGGACGATCAACGGGGACATACGCCGCATCAAGTTGATTAGGGACATGATCACTCGCATTCGATGGATGAATAGAGGGTTCCTTTTCGCAAGGAGTCCGTCGTTTACGGTGCCGCTGCCAGCGTCGTCGCGGTGGTCGCGCCCGGCGCTGCGCCGGTCGGCGTGCCGGCCGGGTTCTCGTCCGGCCACGGCGGCGGCAGCGTGTGCAGCGTCAGCGCGGTCGGAATCCGCCGGCCCTGATAGAAGAGCTTCAGGTCGCGCTTCATCTGCGGACGGGCCACGTCATCCAGATACGTCATGTGTCCGCCCTGGAAGAAGTTCACCTGCAGCTTCGGGTTCAGCCCCTTCACCGTCTGCAGCCGCGCGAGTTGCTTCTCGGTGTTGAAGAACGGTGTCGCCAGATCGTGGAGGCCGTTCTCCGCGAGTACCCGGAGCTTCGGATTGAGCTGCAGCGCGCCGAGCAGATCGGGGATCGTGTCGGGCATCGGCTGGCCGTCATGCGAGAAGTCCCACACCTGGATGATGTTGTCGTTCAGCGGCAGGTAGGTCGCGTTCGGCGCGGTGTAGCCGAGGTAGTCGGGCATCTGCGTCGCGAGCGCGTTGGTGAACGGTTGCGAGATCAGGATGTCCGACGGATCGCCGTCCGTTTGCAGCCGCGGGTCGGCGTTCGGCAACGACACGCGTCCGTCGTAGCGGCCGACCGTCGTGCCGGGCAGCAGGCTCGTACCGAACGGGTTCGCGTTGAAGTAGCCGCGCAGCGCCTGCTGCGTGAGGCTCGACGGCAACGACCACAGCGTCAGCGTCGCATCGCTCGGGAACACCGGCGTGCCGAGCGCGTCCGGAATGCCGAGCTGGCTCAGCACCCACGACTGCGAGTACTGCTGCAGCTGGTTGTAGATCAGCGTCGTGAACAACTCGGTCTGCAGTGCGTACAGATAGGGATTGACCGGCGCCGGCGACACCTGGTTGAAGTACGCCGCGACCGCCGCATAGCCGGGCAGGTAGCCGGCCACGGTATCGGTCTCGAGCAGCAGCCCTTCGGTCGACTGCGTGATCGCGACCGCTTCCACCGCATCGGCGAAGTAGTTCAGGATCGCCGACTGCAGCACGATCCCCGTCAGGGGCACGCCGGCCGATTCGAGCGCCAGCGCGAGCATGTCGGTACGCGGCGTGCCGTACGATTCGCCGTACAGGTAGATCGGCGACGTGCCGCGGTTGTTGACGTTCAGGTAGCGCTGGATGAAGTCGCGCATGATGTTGACGTCCGCATCCGAACCCCAGTACTTCTGGTTGGTGTTCGGCAGCACGGCTTCCGACAGCCCGGTGCCCGGCGGGTCGATGAACACGAGGTCGGTCGTGTCGATCAGGCTTTCCGCGTTGTCGACGAGCGGATAGTTCGGCCAGTTGCTGCCGAACAGCGGATCGGGCGTGGCGACGCGCGTCGGCGCGAACGAGCCGAGCCGCAGCCAGATCGACGACGAGCCCGGGCCGCCGTTATAGACGAACGTGACGGGGCGCGGCTTGCCGTTCTTGCTCGGCACCGTGTACGCGACGTACGACATCGACGCTTCCGCATTGCCGTTCGCGTCCTGCGCGGTCAGGTGGCCGGTGGTCGTCGTGTAGCTGACCGTCGTGCCGCCGGATTGCCACTGGTAATGCATCACCGCCGCCTTCTCCGAGACCTGCGCGGCCGCGAGGCCGTCGGTCGCGTTCATCGAATAGGCGACGGGGTCGACATAAGGCTGGTTCGCCGCCGGCGTCTGGCTGCCGGCCGCCTGTTGCGCGCCGGCCTGCTGGCTGGCGGCGGCCTGCGCGAGGCTCGATGCGCCGACCGACGACGAATCATCGCCGCCGCAGCCTGCGAGCACCATCGTCACGACGGTCAATGCGCCCAGCCCGGCCAGCCGGCCGCGACGTGCGCGGCGGCTGCCGGTAATGCTCCTGTCTGGTTTCATGCCTCGATCCTTGTGTTGGGTCGGATACCGCTTCACACAGGCCGCCATCGCCGGCGAAAAACGCACAGGCATACCCGCCACTCGCGTTGCACGGTCGGCAGACGGCGGTTGGGGAATGGACTTCTTCGAGAGACTGAACTTGATACAGACACAGCGAACTGCTGGCGGAGAATGATGCGGGAACGCCGCCCCCTGGCAGTTTCGACGACTTATCGTATTACCAATATTTACGACATGACAAAAATAGGCGGTGCTGCGCCGCGTTGTCAAAGATCATTCCGATATTAAAAAATCTCTTATGATGCGAACGGCGGTCAGTGTCTGGTATTTGAAAGAAAAACGATTGTTCGAACTGGACACATTGCGTGAATCATTTTTCCTGAAATGCCGCTCGTTTTGTGCAGGTCCCGCAGCGCTTGGCGAGTATTGGAATCGCGCGCAAAAGCCCTTCAAATCGACAGGATTTTTCTTTCATTTTAATTATTCGAATCCGATTAGAACGAATCGTTGAATAAAGCCCGATATCACCCACAAAATACCGATTCCGACTGTTTACACGATGCACTGAGGAATTATTTACCCGATATCGGAATTAAACCATCGGATGTGCTGAACGGCATTGATGCGCAATACGCGGGTATTCGCAACGAAGAAGCGATCATTCGCGCCACGCGTTCCGGATCGGATTGCGGCGATCGCGAATCGGACACGTGATGCGTGGAGGAGAGGCCGGTGAGCGACAGCGCATGACTTGCGCGCCGCCGCCGACTCAAGCGACGACGTGCGGCAGCGCCGCACGCCGTACTTCAGAGGTTCGACGTGGAGAAGATCAGCGCCCGCCGCCCGGCAGCGCGATATCGATCAGCACCGGATCGTGGTCCGACGAACGATACGCATCCGGCGCGTAGAAGGTCTTCTGCTGCTCGGCCGACTTGTACGCGAGCGTGTACTGCAGCGCGAGCGGCTCGTCCGCGTTGATGTGCCATTCGTGCACGGCCTTCACGTGCGATGCGAGCGGCAGCGACGCGAGCGCGTGATCGAGGTAGCCGGCTTCGCCGTTGTACACGTAGCTGTACGCATTGGCGCCGATCCAGCGCGACACGAGGTTGCGGTAGCCGCGCGATTCGAGCAGGCGGATCGGGTCTTCGTACGTGTAGCTGTTGAAGTCGCCGATCAGCAGCGTGCCCTGCCCCGCGACGCCCGTCGGCGTGCCGGCGAGCCAGTCGGCCAGCTTCGCGGCCGCGCGCGTGCGCGTCGGGTTCCAGCAGCCCTGGCCGTCGCCCTGGTCGAGATCGTCGTTCGCCGCGTCCGGGCAGTTCTTCGACTTCAGGTGGTTGACCGCGATCGTCAGCGCCTGCTTGCCGCCGATCCGGCGGAACGACTGCGCGAGCGGCTGGCGGTTCTTGTCGTCGATCGCGAGCGTCGACGCGCGGCCGACGGGTTCGACCGCGCGGCTGTCGTAGATCATCGCGACCGTGATCGCGTCGCCGCCGAGGCGCGACGTGCCCGGGTCGACCACGCGCCAGTGGCTGCCGAGCTTCGCCGCGAGCTGGCGCACCGCGCTCAGTTCGCCGTAGCCGTTGTTCTGGATTTCCATCAGGCCGATCACGTCGGCGTCGAGCGCCTTCAGCGCGCTGACGATCTTCGCTTCCTGGCGCTGGAATTCCGGGTAGCTCTTCGCGCCGCGGTTGTTCGGATCGTCGAAGCCGCCGCCGAGACCGTTGCCGTTGAAGTAGTTGAGGACGTTGAACGACGCGACGCGCAGGTTCGATTTCGGATCGCGCGCCGGAGCGTTGGTGCGCGGGTTCGAACGCGCGTCGAACGCCGGCGCGGCCGCGCCGGGCAGCGGCTGCACGCGCCATGCGCCGTAACGCACCTCAAGCACGCCTTCGACGTCGCGCACGGTGTAGCCCGAGCGCAGCGTGTTGGCGGCCGACAGTTCGGGCGCCGGGTAAGGCACGGTCGCCGGGTTCTGCTTGTTCGAGCCGTCGTCGAGGATCAGCCGGTTGCGTGCGTTCGCATCGATCTGCGTCTGCGCCTGCGACGGCGGCACCACGCTCGTCGGCGTGTGCAGGCGGCCGTTGCTCAGCATCACGCTGCCGTAGCGGCCGAGCTCGTAGTTGTCGGTGACGGTGAGCGTCTGCGGCAGGCGCACGCGCATCCCTTCGTACGCGGCGAACGCGTTCGGGTTGTCGACCGGCAGCGTGAGCGTCGCGGGCGTGACCGTCTGGCTGTTCGCGCACACCGCGATCGCGCCCGACAGCGTCAGCTGCGTCTGCCCGTATTTTTCCTCGACCTTGCCGCTCACGTGCACGAGATCGCCGGCCTTCGCGCGCGCTTTCGGCGCATAGACGAACAGCCCTTCGGACACGCCCGGCTGGTTGCGGCGCTGCGCGTCGGCCTGCTGGACAAAGAAGCCGCCGAAGCCGTCCGTGCCGCCGAAATCGGCGGTGACGACCGCTTCGATCGACACGTTCTGCCCGGCGAGCGGCGACGGCGCGCCCGGCCCCTGGATGTCGGCGATCGGCGTCGCGCTGCCGCCGCAGTTCGGGCTGACGGGGGCGGCAGTGGCGGCGAAGACCGGTGCGGCAAGCGTGGGAAGCAGCAATAGCGGGGCAAACAGGCGGATTGTCGAGCGCATGGCGGGGAATCCCGGTTGTGAGGATAGCGAAAGCTTAGCGGCGCTCGATGACAGTTGTTAGTAACCGGAAGACAGATGAACGTAATCTTCGACACCGCTGCGCGATGGCGATCGACCGCGCGCCCGCGGTCGAAAAGCGGGAAATCGCCTGATGAATCCCGTCCCCTGTTGCGACGATTTCCCGATGCCGGCTTCGCCCCGCCAACCGTGGAGCTAAACCGCCCCCGGCAACGCGCTCGACACGAGCACGGCAGCCACCATCAGCACGCCGGCCAGCACGACCGCCTCGATCCGCAGCACCGCGCCGAACCGGCGCAACAGGCCGGCCGGCGTCGCAGCGTCCGGGTCCTTCAGCGCCGCCAGCAGCTTCGGCATCTCGAAGAACCGGTTGTGCCCGCCGAGCGCCGCCGCGATCAGCACGAGCGCGAGCTTGAACAGCAGGATCTGTCCGTACGTCGACGCAAGCAGGTTCGCGGGCGTATCGACACCGCGCCAGCCGTTGTAGGCGCCGGTCGCGAACAGCACGATCAACGCATACGTCGACGCATCGGACAGCGACTGCACGAACGAAGCGCCGGTCGCGCGTTCGCTCGTCGGCATGCCGGCAAGACGCGGCATCACGCCGAACGCAGTCACGAACACGAGCCCGACCCACGCGCTGATCGCCAGCAGATGCAGCCAGTCGACCCACACCGGCACGCTGAACAGCCCCGCATCGACCGGATGCCCGCCGTTGCTGCGCGCGAGTGCGACGCCCGCGAGTGCGGCCCACATCGCGAACGGAAAGCGCGTGTCGTTCGCATGCCGAAGCAATGACAGAAGCACGACGACCGCCGTGAACACCGCACTGGCCAGCCACGCGTGGCCGAAGCCGGTGCCGGCGAGCATCGAGCGGACGGCCGGCCCGGCGTCCAGCATCGACACGTCGCTCATCAGCGCGCAGTGCGCCCAGAACGCGGTGGTGCTCGCGAGCAGCGACACGGCGGACGCGATGCGCAGCGTCGCGACGAGACGCCGCGCGATGCCGTGCTGCCACGCCGACTCGCCGCGCGCGAGCCAGTGGCTGCCGAGCAGCGCGCCGACGATGACGGCGAACCCGGTGTTCTGGATCGCCACCGACACGAGCCTCAGGAGGCCGACGAAGCCCTCGTTCACCCCTTCACCCTGAACGTATAGGTACCCTTGGTGCGATGCGCGTCGGCGGTCATCGCCACCCACTGCACCGTGTACGCGCCGGGCGCGAGCTTCGGGATCGCGACGGTCATCACGCGCGGGTTCGACGCATCGACTTTCGCCTTTTCGTGCGCGACAGCGTTGCCGCTCGCGTCCGACACCTTCACCGAGCTGAACGCCGGTTCGAGATCTTCGTTGAACGTCAGCCGCAACGTGTCGGGCGCGGTATCGACCGTGCTGCCCGTCGCCGGCGCGGCGCTTTCCAGCTTGCCGTGCGCGAACGCCGCGGCCGGCACGGCGGCGGCGATCGCGCCGGCCGCGGCGAGGGCGGCCAGCCGCCCCAGAGTGGTGATCTTCATGGTCGGGCCCGTCATCACGGCTTCTTCAGCTCGACGACGGTCAGCGCGCCGCTCACGTCCTCAGCGACGAAGTCGACCTTGTCGCCCACCTTCACCTGCGACAGCATCGCCGTGTCCTTCACTTTGAACGCCATCGTCATCGCGTCCATCCCGAGGTTGTCCAGCGGACCGTGCTTGATCGTCAGCTTGCCCGTGCCCGTATCGATCTTGCGGATCTCGCCGTGCGACATCTCGTGCTTCGCGGCGCCCTGCATCGCGCCGCCGCTCATGTCCATGCCGGCCATGTCGCCAGCCGCGTACGACGCGGCGGAAAACGCCAGCATGCAACCCGTTGCAATCGAAACCAGTTCCTTCTTCATCGTGCGTGCTCCTGAGTGAATGAAACGAAAACCGGCGGCCGCATCGTCACGCGCCGCCGCATGCCGCCTGCCGCTCAACCGTCCAGCAATTCGCCGGTGTATTCGTAGGCGACGGTGCCCTTCGGATGCCGGAACCAGCCCGGATCGCGATAGTCGTTGCGGCCGAGCCCCTGCCGCACCTTGCAGACCGTGAACATGCCGCCCATCTCCAGCGGCCCGAACGGGCCGGTGCCCGTCATCATCGGCAGGGTGTTGTCGGGCAGCGGCATTTCCATGCCGCCCATCGCGCCGCCGGTGCTGCCCATCGCCATGTAGTCGGGCACGAGCTTGCCGATCTTCTGCGCGAGATCCTTCTGCGGCACGCCGATCAGGTTCGGCACCTGGTGGCCCATCGCGTTCATCGTGTGATGCGACTTGTGGCAATGGAACGCCCAGTCGCCCGGACGATCGGCGGTGAACTCGATCGCGCGCATCTGGCCGACCGCGACGTCGGCCGTCACCTCCGGCCAGCGCGCCGCCGGCGGAATCCAGCCGCCGTCGGTGCCGGCCACCTCGAAGCTGTAGCCGTGCAGGTGGATCGGATGGTTCGTCATCGTCAGGTTTCCGAAACGAATCCGCACGCGGTCGCCCGCCCGCACCGGCAGCGGGTCGATGCCCGGGAACACGCGCGAGTTGAACGTCCACATGTTGAAGTCCGTCATCTCGTTCACGCGCGGCGTGTAGCTGCCCGGATCGATGTCGTACGCGGCGAGCAGAAAGACGAAGTCGCGATCGACCGGCATCGTCGCGCGATCCTTCGGATGCACGATGAACATGCCCATCATCCCCATCGCCATCTGCACCATCTCGTCGGCGTGCGGGTGATACATGAACGTGCCGTGCGCCTCCAGCTGGAACTCGTAGACGAAGGTCTTGCCGGGCGGGATATGCGGCTGCGTAAGGCCGCCGACGCCGTCCATGCCGTTGGGCAGCCGCAGCCCGTGCCAGTGGATCGTCGTGTGCTCGGGCAAGCGGTTCGTCACGAAGATGCGGACCTTGTCGCCTTCGACGGCCTCGATCGTCGGGCCCGGCGACTGGCCGTTGTAGCCCCACAGGTTCGCGTTCATCCCGGGCGCCATCTCGCGCACGACGGGTTCGGCCGTCAGGTGGAACTCCTTCCAGCCGTTCTTCATGCGCCACGGCAGCGTCCAGCCGTTCAGCGTCGCGACGGGCGTGTACGGGCGGCCGTTGGGCGGCACGAGCGGCGGCTGCGTGCCGGCCTTCGCCATCGTGGGCGCTTCGGGCAGCGACGCCGCGCCGGCCTTGCTGACCATCGCCGCACCGAGCAGCGCGGCACCCGAGCCGCTGAGAAATTGTCGACGGGACACCATGTCAATGACCTTCCGGATGCGTTGCGGGCGCCGGTTGCGCCACGGGTGAAGAAGCCGGCCGCGACGCAGCGTCGGGCGTGGATGCGGCGGGAGCGTCCGCGCGTGGCGTTGGCTGTGTTGGCTGTGTTGGCTGTGTTGGCCGTGTTGGCTGTGTTGGCTGTGTTGGCTGTGTTGGCTGTGTTGGCTGTGTTGGCTGTGTTGGCTGTGTTGGCTGTGTTGGCTGTGTTGGCTGTGCTGGCTGTGCTGGCTGTGCTGGCTGTGCTGGCTGTGCTGGCTGTGCTGGCTGTGCTGGCTGTGCTGGCTGTGCTGGCTGTGCTGGCTGTGCTGGCTGTGCTGGCTGTGCTGGCTGTGCTGGCTGCGTCGCCTGCGTTGCCTGCGTTGCCTGCGTTGCCTGCGTTGCCAGCGTCGGCTGCGCCTGCGTTGTCTGCCCAGTCGGCAGCCGGCCGCCGACGGCCGCCTGCAGATCGGTTTCAGCGAGCCAGTAGTCCTTCAGTGCATCGATGTAGCCATTCACCGCGCCGACCTGCTCGCGCGCATCGGCCAGCAGCTCGAACACGCTCGCGAGCATCCCGTTGTAACGCAGCAGCAGCTCGTCCGAGATCGTCCTGCGCAGCGGCACGACTTCGTCGCGATAATGTTTCGCGACGTCGTAGCGCGTCGTGTATGCCGCATACGATTCGCGCACTTCCGAGCGCGCGTCGATGGCCGTCTGCGCGAGCCGGTTCGCCGACTGCATGTAGACGGCCTCGGCCCGTGCGACCTTCGCGCCGCCCCAGTCGAACAGCGGAATCTCCACGCTGATCTCGTAGCCGTGCTCGTGCCCCTTGTCGGTCTCGTAGTTGTTCACGTAGCCGAGATCGACCGCGTTGACGAAGCGTGTCGCCTTGCTGAGCCCGAGCGACGACGCGACGCCCTGCGTCCGCAGCTTCGCGGCCTGGATGTCGAGGCGGTTGTGCATCGCATAGCGCTCGAGATCGGGCAGATCGGGGCGTGCGTTCGGCAGGTCGGGCAAGCGCTCGGGCAGCGCGTACCGCGTGCGCTCGCCCCACAACCCCATCGCGCGCGTGAGCTTCTCGCGCGCGGCCACGGCCTGCTGCTGCGCCTTCGCCTGCTGCGCGACCGCGTCCGCATGGAACGCCTGTTCGCGTGCGTAGTCGAGCCGGCTGGAATTGCCGGCCTGCCGCATGCGCAGCGCGAGTTCGGCGGCCGCGCTCGCGGCGTCGCGCACCTGTTGCGCATAGTTCGCGGCCTGTTCGGCGGCGACGGCTTCGACATACGCACGGCGCGCGTCGGCCGCGACCTTCAGCATCGTGTCGGCGGTTTCGAGCCTGGTCTGCTCGAAGCGGCGGCGTTCGATATTCGTCGCGAGCGGCAGCGTCAGCAGCGCGAACACGTTGGCCGAGAACGTGCGGCCGAGACTCAGTTCGCCGTCGCCGGCCCGCGTGCGGCTGAACGAGAAGCGCGGATTCGGCAACCGGCCAGCCTGCACGAGATCGGCCTCCGACAGCCCGAGTTCCGCGTACGACGCCTGCAGGCCCCGGTTGTTCAGCAGTGCAAGCTGCACCGCGTCGTCCATCGACAGCGGTTTCGCGAGCAATTCCTTCGTCTGCTTGTCGACGGCTTCGCGGTCGGCATCGGTCCTGACGATGACGGCGTCTTTCCCGATGCGCTCGGATGCGGCGGACGACACGGCGTCGAAGCCGCCGTCCTTCGAAAACGTCGTGCAGCCGGCGAGAAATGCCAGCGCGAGCATGGTCGCGCCGAATCGCGGTGAAATCGCAAATCGCGTCATTGCCCGGCCCCTCCGTGCGTCGAATGGGCTGCGCCGCCCGCCGGGTTTCCGGGCTTCGCGTGTCCGGTCGCGGCTCCCTTCGTGGGTGCCTTCACGGGCCGCTCCATCACGTCCCGGTTCAGTTGCTTCCAGCCGGGGCCGGCGTCGTCGCGATACGGCACGTAGCCGTCGAACGCGGACGTCGTCGTGACGTCCGGCACCGACGCGGCCGCATCGGCCGGATCGGGAAAGGCGGTTTGCGCGGGCGCGAGCGACGGCACGAGGCTCGCCGCGCCAAGCAGCGCCGCAATGATCAATCGCATGGATGTTTCTCGTCGTGAGTCGTGAGTCGTGCGGCGGACGTCGTGCGTTCGCCGGCACCGTGTGTGGATCGCGGCCGGTGGCCGCGGGCAGGGACTAGACGGAAATCCGGCGCGGCGGCCTGTCGATGCCGCCGGTCAGGAACGACACGACGACGGTCGAAGGCGCGAAAGAGACGATCGCGGTACCGATGTCCGACGTAACGGGCACCGCAGGCACCGCCGCCATGCCCGTGCCGAAACAGCAGGATCCGCAGGCGGAACAAGGCGTCGCATGCCGCGAGTGGTTGTCGTGCTCATGCGGTTCGCCGTGCATGCGCTGCATTGCAGGCGACGCAGCGGGCGCAGCGGCGCTCGCCCCATGCTCCGCATGCGGCACCGCAGCGACCGTGCCCGCGCACTGCATCGACCCGGTCGCGAACGACTGGAGCGGCACGCACAGCGCCAGCAGCACGACGAGGATGAATTTGCGCCAGTACGACATGGATGCGGAATCAGGCAGACAATGACCGGATGAACGGGAGCGGCACCGCGACGGCGCGCTCCGGACACAAGACGGCCGCAGCTTATCGCCGCCGGCGTGACGACGACATGGCCGAAACATGACCGGATTTTCATGAAGGGCGGCACGGCATCGCACGCGCGCCGGATGACAATTCCGTCATCCGCCTGTCATCTTTCGCGCACGCGCGGCGCCGTAAGCTCACGCGTTACACTGACCGGCCGGAATCACCCACGGCCTGCACCACCATGCGGATACTGATAGTCGAAGACGAACCCAAGATGGCGTCGTACCTCCGCAAGGGGCTGACGGAGGCGAGCTACACGGTCGACGTGGCCGAGAACGGCCAGGACGGGCTGTTCCTCGCGCTGCACGAGGATTTCGATCTCGTCGTGCTCGACGTGATGCTGCCGGAACTGGACGGCTTCGAGGTGCTCCGGCGCCTGCGCGCGCAGAAGCAGACGCCGGTGCTGCTGCTGACGGCCCGGGAGGCGATCGAGGACAAGGTCACGGGGCTCGAACTGGGCGCCGACGATTACCTGCTCAAGCCGTTCGCGTATGCGGAGTTCCTCGCCCGCATCCGCTCGCTGCTGCGCCGTGCGCCGCGCAATGCGCGCGAGATCCTGCAGGTCGCCGATCTGGAAGTCGACCTGATCAAGCGCCGCGTGCGGCGCGCCGACACCCGCATCGACCTGACCGCGCAGGAATTCGCGCTGCTGCAGCTGCTCGCGGAACGCGAGGGCGAAGTGCTGACGCGCACCTTCATCACATCGCAGATCTGGGACATGAATTTCGACAGCGACACGAACGTCGTCGATGCGGCGATCAAGCGCCTGCGCGCAAAAATCGACAACGCATACGAGAAGAAGCTGATCCACACGATCCGCGGGATGGGCTACGTGCTCGAGGATCGCGCGTGACCGGCGGCCCCGCCCCGTATTCGCTGCTTCGGCGCCTGACGCTCGCGTTCGCGGCCGTGGCCGCGCTCGTGTTCGCGCTGACCGGCGCGTACCTGTACCGCTCGCTGTCCGCCGAATTGACCCGGCGCGACGACATCGAAATCGCCGGCAAGCTCGACCAGTTCCTGCAGCTCGCGCGGGCCAGCGGCTCGACCGCCGCCCTGCGCGCCGACCCGGCCGTCTTCCATGAAGTGCTGCTGTCGCATCCGGGCGTCTATCTCGGCATCTACGACGGCGCGAACCGCCCGCTCGTCGAACACACCGACGCAGCCGGCCACACCCTCGCATCGGTGATCGCGCGGCCGCAGCCGGCCGGTGCCTCGCGCGCGGCCGCCAGCCCGTTCACCTGCGCGCCGCCCGGCATCGGCCCGTCGCGCTGCGTGCGTGCACGCGCCACGTTGCCGTCGGGCGAAACCGTCCAGGTCGCGGTGGCGCGCACGGCTGCCGATCGCCAGTCGCTGCTCGAAAGCTATCGCGTCGACATCTGGCTCGCGGCCGCGCTCGGCGCGCTGCTGGTCGGCGCGCTCGGCTACGCGGTCGCGTCCCGCGGCCTGCGTCCGGTCGAGAGCCTCGGCCGGCAGACGTCGCGCATCGAGGCGCACAACCTCAACGCGCGTCTCGACGCGCGCGGCGGCCCGGTCGAGTTGCGCGAACTCGCCACCTCGGTCAACCGGATGCTCGACCGGCTCGAGCGCGCGTTCGTGCGGCTGTCGCAGTTCTCGTCCGACCTCGCGCACGACATGCGCACGCCGCTCGCGAACGTGATCAGCGCGTCGCAGGTCACGCTGTCGCGCGCCCGCACCACCGAGGAATACGAAGCGCTGATCGATTCGAACATCGAGGAATGCGAACGGTTGCAGCGGATGATCGAGAACATGCTGTTTCTCGCGCGCACGGACAACGCGCGGCAGCACCTGAAGACCGCCGAACTCGACGCCGGCAACGAACTGCGCCGGCTCGCGTCGTATTTCCAGGCGCTGGCCGACGAGGCCGGCGTGCGGCTCGACGTGCGCGGCGAAGCGCCGGTCGTCGCGGACGCGACGCTGTTCCGCCGCGCCGTCAGCAACCTCGCGTCGAACGCGCTCGAACACGCGGAAGCCGGGTCGACGATCGAGCTGGCCGTCTCGACCCGGCCCGGCTTCGCGGTCGTCGAAGTCACGAACCGCGGCGTGGCGATTCCGCCCGAACAGATCGAGCGGATCTTCGAGCGCTTCTACCGGATCGATTCGTCGCGGCACGGCGCGGCGCGCAACGCGGGGCTCGGGCTCGCGATCGTCAAGTCGATCGTCGAACTGCACCGCGGCAAGGTCGAGGTCGTGAGCCAGGGCGGACGCACGACGTTCGCGCTGTATTTCCCGGCCGGCGCTGCGTGACACGCGCGTGACGCCGCCGCGCGCGCACACCGATTGCTTCCTGGAATGGCATGTGCGTCCGTCGGAAGGCGGCTTACCATCCCGAATGAAGCGGCATGACCGCACACGCTTGCCGAAAGCGGCCGGCTCGGCTAGACTGCCCTTCGTCTTTGGGGAGTAGCCTGCTTTCCATCCCCGGAAAGCGAATGCGTCAACACACTCGGCCTGCGGCCGTGGCGTATTCGGCCGTATCGGTCTGGCGAGACCATCGACGCATCGCGTCGTTCCTGGTCGGACGTCGGCAGATGCGTCATGGTTCGTCCACGTCCGACCACGGAGTCCCCATGTTCCTCCTGGCTTCCCTCTCGCATTTCGTCACTGCCCGCCTGCCTGCCTGCGGAGGTGCCGCATGACCCTGATGCTCGTCGAACTGGCGTTCATGCTGATCGTCATCCTGGTCGCGGCCGAACTCTTCACGAATGCGCTCGAACATCTCGGCGAACGGCTGAAGATTTCCGAAGGCGTGACCGGTTCGCTGTTCGCCGCCGTCGGCACCGCGCTGCCCGAAACGATGGTGCCGCTGCTCGCGCTCGCGGGCGGCACGTCGAACGCGGCGGTCAACGAGGAGATCGGCGTCGGCGCGATTCTGGGCGCGCCGCTGATGCTCGCGACGCTGACGACCTTCCTGATGACGCTCGCCGTGATCCGCTCGCGCGGACTGACCGGCACGATCGCGCCCGAGCGGACCGGCTTCGTGCGCGACCTGAACTACTTCATCGCCGCATTCGCGCTCGCCACCGTCGCGATGTTCGTCCCGCATCACGTGTGGGCGGTCCGCGCGCTGCTCGCCGCGATGCTGGTCGGCGTCTACGTGATGTACGTCGCGATGACGTTTCGCGCGTCGACGCAGCTCGTCGATGCCGGGCACGGCACCGAGGCGCCGCACGCGATGTTCCTGTCGCGCGTCGGGCTGCCGACCAACCTCGCGACCATCGCGCTGCAGCTCGCGCTCGGCGTCGCGCTGCTCGTCGGCGGGGCGAAGGGCTTCATCCACGGCGTCGAAGGCGTGTCGCACCTGCTCGGTATTTCCGCGCTGCTGCTGTCGCTGATCATCGTGCCGATCGCGACCGAGTTGCCGGAAAAGGTCAACAGCGTGCTGTGGATCCGCCGCAAGAAGGACACGCTCGCGTTCGGCAACATCACCGGCGCGATGGTGTTCCAGGGCACGCTGCTGCCGGCGATCGGCATCATGCTGACGCCGTGGGAGCCGCGCCCCGAAGTGCTGACCGGCGTGGTCATCACGCTCGCGGCGGCGGTGTGGCTGCGTGTCAATGCGCGTGCGCGCGGGCTCGCGATCTGGGCGCTGCTGGCGAACGGGGCCGGATATGTCGGCTATCTGTTCGTGACGCTGACGCGCTGAAGGCGCTGAAGGCGCTGAAGGTGCTGAAGGAACTGAATGCGCTGAAGACGCGGATCGGGCGCGTCGCCCGACAGGCGTACGCCCCCGAACGCGACCGTCGTCACCGCACTGCGCTTGACGACGCTCGCGGCGGGCGGCCATCCCGCCTGCTTCCCCGCGCTTACGACGCCTTCACGAGCCTGACGATCGTCAGCGTGCCGTTGACGTTCTCGACGCGGACCTTCACCTTGTCACCCGCATGGACCTCGGCGAGCATGGCCGCGTCCTTCGCCTTGAACGCCATCGTCATCGGCGGCATCCCGACGTTCTCCAGCGCGCCATGCTTCAGCGTGATCTTGCCGCTCGCGGCATCGACCTTCTTCACTTCGGCATCGGTCAGCGCGGCATGCGACTCGGCCGCGCCGCCCGACGACATCTTCATGCCGGACATGTCCATGCCCGGCATGTCGCCCGCGGCCAGCGCGGGAACGGCGAACACGCCGGTCGCGAAAACGGCAGTGGCGGTAGCGATCAATTGATTCATCTTCATCGAGACTCTCCAGTGGGGGTGGACGGCACGTTCATGCCGTGAGGAACTGCATCGGATTGCCGCTGACGGCTCGCGCCTCGCGCACGACGGCGCTGCAGCAGAAGCCACGCGGCGGGAATGACGAACATCGACAGCAGCGGCGCGGTGATCATGCCGCCGACCATCGGCGCGGCGATGCGCTGCATCACTTCGGAGCCGGCGCCGTGTCCGACCATGATCGGCACGAGGCCGGCCAGCACGACGGCGACCGTCATCGCTTTCGGCCGGACGCGCAGCACCGCGCCTTCGCGAATCGCGTCGAGCAGCACGGCATCGGTCAGCGGCGCGCCGGCGTCGAGGCGGCGCTGCAGCGCGCCCTTCAGGTACAGCAGCATCACGACGCCGAACTCGGCGGCCACGCCCGCCAGCGCGATGAAGCCCACCGACGTCGCGACCGACACCGCGTGGCCCAACGCCCAGACGAGCCAGAAGCCGCCGATCAGCGCGAACGGCACCGTAGACATCAGCAGCAGCGCATCGGCCGCGGAGCCGAACGTGACGAACAGCAGCACGAAGATCACGACGAGCGTCACCGGCACCACGGTGCGCAGCGTCGCCGCCGCGCGTTCGAGATACTCGAACTGTCCCGACCACGCGATCGAATAGCCGGGCGGCAATGCGACCTGTTGCGCGACGACCTGCCGCATCGCACGGACTGCCGTACTCAGATCGGTGCCGCGGATATCGACGTACACATAGCCGGACAGCCGCGCGTTCTCGCTGCGGATCATCGGCGGCCCGTCGGCGATCGCGATGCGCGCGACGTCGCCGAGGCGGATCTGCGCGCCGCGCGCGGTGACGACCGGCAGTTGCCGCAGGTTCTCGAGCGAATCGCGGAGCTCGCGCGGATAGCGCAGGTTGATCGGGAACCGCTCGCGCCCCGCGATCACTTCGCCGACATCCTCGCCGCCGATCGCCGACGACACCACCGACTGGATGTCGGCCACCGACAGCCCGTAGCGCGCGGCCGCGAGCCGGTCGACGTCGACGTCGAGGTAGCGGCCGCCGTTCAGCCGTTCCGCGAGCGCGGACGTGACGCCCGGTACACGTTTCACCGCCGCCTCGACCTGCGTCGCGATCGCGTCTATCCCCGTCAGGTCCGGCCCGGAAATCTTCACGCCGACCGGCGTCTTGATGCCGGTGGAGAGCATGTCGAGCCGGTTGCGGATCGGCGGCACCCACACGTTCGACAGGCCCGGCACCTTCACCGTGCGATCGAGTTCGTCGACGAGCTTCTCCGGCGTCATCCCCGGCCGCCATGCGCTGCGCGGCTTGAAGCGGATCGTCGTTTCGAACATCTCGAGCGGCGCGGGATCGGTCGCCGTATCCGCGCGCCCCGACTTGCCGAACACCGTGTCGACCTCGGGCACGGTCTTGATCAGCCGGTCGGTCTGCTGCAGCAGTTCGCTCGCCTTGTCGGCCGAGATGCCCGGCAGCGCGGTCGGCATGTACAGCAGATCGCCTTCGTCGAGCGGCGGCATGAACTCGCCGCCGAGACGCGACAACGGCACGACGGTCAGCAACAGCGCGGCGATCGCGACGCCGATCGCGCGCCACGGGCGCTGCAGCGTCGCTTCGAGCAGCGGCCGGTACACGCGGGTCAGCACTCGGTTGATCGGGTTCGCGTGCTCGGGCGGAATGCGGCCGCGCACGAGATACCCCATCAGCACCGGCACCAGCGTCACCGACAGCGCGGCCGCGGCGGCGATCGTGTAGGTCTTCGTGAACGCGAGCGGCGCGAACAGCTTGCCTTCCTGCCCTTCGAGCGAAAACACCGGCACGAACGACAGCGTGATGATCAGCAGCGAGAAGAACAGCGCCGGCCCGACCTCCGCGGCCGACGTCGCGACGAGTTCCCAGCGCCGCGCCGTCGTGATCGGCTCGCCGGGATGCGCGTGGCCGTATGCCTCCAGATGCTTGTGCGCGTTCTCGATCATCACGATCGCCGCATCGATCATCGCGCCGATCGCGATCGCGATGCCGCCCAGCGACATCAGGTTCGCGTTCACGCCCTGGTAGCGCATCACGATGAACGCGGCCAGCACGCCGAGCGGCAGCGACAGGATCGCGACGAACGCGCTGCGCAGGTGGAACAGGAACACCGCGCAGACGATCCCGACGATCACGAACTCCTCGATCAGCTTGTCGCGGAGGTTGTCCACCGCGCGCTCGATCAATTGCGAGCGGTCGTAGGTCGTGACGATATCCACGCCGGGCGGCAGCGATCGCTTCAGGTCGGCGAGCTTCGCCTTCACCGCGTCGATCGTCGTCAGCGCGTTCTTGCCCGAGCGCATCACGACGACGCCGCCCGCCACCTCGCCCTGCCCGTCCAGCTCCGCGATCCCGCGCCGCATCGCCGGGCCGACCTGGATGCGCGCGACGTCGCCGAGCAGCACCGGCGTACCCGCGTCGTCGGTGCGCAGCACCACGTGCCGGAAGTCGTCGAGCGTGCGCAGGTAGCCGGACGAACGCACCATGTACTCCGACTCGGCCAGCTCGACGACCGCGCCGCCCGATGCCTGGTTGGCCTTGCCGAGCGCGTCCGCGACCACCGCCTGCGTGATGCCGTACGCGCGCAGCTTGTCCGGATCGAGCACGACCTGGTACTGGCGCACCATCCCGCCGACGCTCGCCACTTCCGAGACGTCCGGCACGGCCTTCAGCTCGAACTTCAGGAACCAGTCGTTGAGCGCACGCAGTTGCCCGAGGTCGTGACGGCCGGTGCGATCGACGAGCGCGTACTCGTACACCCAGCCGACCCCGGTCGCATCCGGCCCGAGCGACACGGTCGCGCCCGCGGGCAGGCGGCTCTGCACCTGGCTCAGGTATTCGAGCACGCGCGAACGCGCCCAGTACGGGTCGGTGTGGTCGTCGAACAGCACGTAGACGAACGCGTCGCCGAACGACGAGTACGCGCGCACGGTCTTCGCGCCCGGCACGCCGAGCAGCGTCGTCGTCAGCGGATAGGTGACCTGGTCCTCGACGACCTGCGGCGCCTTGCCCGGATACGACGCCTTGACGATCACCTGCGTGTCCGACAGGTCGGGCAGCGCATCGAGCGGCGTCTGCCGCAGCGCATGCACGCCCCACGCCGCGATCAGCACGGTGGCGAGCAGCACCAGGAAGCGGTTGCGGACGGACCAGCGAATCACGTGCGCGATCATCGCGTGCCTCCCTGCGGCTCGACCTTCGTCAGCCGGTAGCCGTCGTCGCGCTGCACGAACGCGAAACGCACCGTCTGGCCAGCCTTCACGTCCGGGAACGCGTGTGCCGACGGCTTGCCGAACGCCATCGTCATCGCGCCCCAGCCGAGTGCCGGCACCGGCTGATGCGAGAACGTGATGTCGTCGTCGGTGACTTGCTCGACCTTGCCGGTGGTTTCGTACACCGGCGCGGCCGCGGCGGCCGGCGCTTGCGCCGCGCTCGCGCCCGCCGCGCCTTCCAGCCGCGGCAGCACGCTTTTCAGGCTCGCTTCCGAATCGATCAGGAACTGCCCCGATGCGACGACCGTATCGCTTTCGCTCAACCCGTCGAGCACTTCCGTGTCGCCGCCGACGTCGTTGCCCAACTTCACAGATACCGGCCGGAGCCGGCCGTCGCCCGTCTTCACGATGACGATCGTGCGCTTGCCGGTCGCGATCACCGCTTCGGACGGCACCAGCAGGCGCGACACCGCCTTCCGCGCCGCGACATGCACGCGCATCAGCATGCCGGGCGTGAGCCTGAGCGCCGCATTGTCGATCTCCACGCGCGCCTGCAGCGTGCGGCTGCCCGTGCTGATGCCGGGCAGCACTTCGCGGATGCGGCCGGTGAAGTGCCGCGCCGGATCGCCCGCGAACGTCGCGTCGACCGCCATCCCCGGCTGCACGTTCAGCGCGAGCGCTTCCGGCACCTCGACGATGAGCCAGAGCGTCGACAGCCCGGCGATCTTCGCGAGCGTCTGTCCCGGCGCGACCATCGCGCCGTCCCGCACGTTCAGTTCGCTGACGACGCCGGTTTCCGGCGCGCTCAGCACGACGTGCGTCTGCGCGCGGCCGGTGCGATCGAGCGCGGCGATCATCGCGTCGGGCATCGACAGCGCACGCATCCGCGCGCGCGACGCATCGAGCAGGCTGCCGTCCATCCCGCCCCGCTTGAGCGCGAGATATTCCTCCTGCGGCGCGAGCCATTCCGGCACGAACAGCGACGCGATCGGCGCGCCCTTTTCGATGCGCTGCATTGGCGCCCGTGCGTAAAGCCGGTCGATGTAGCCGGTGACGCGCGACTGCACGACGTCCGCGCGCGATTCGTCGAATTGCGTGGTGCCCACCGCATCGAAACCGTCCGCCGTCTGCTGCCGGCGCACGGTCGCATAGCGGATGCCGAGGTTCTGCTGCAGGCCCGGATCGATCCGGACGCCCCGTGCATCGCCGCCCTCGTCCGCATAGACGGGCTGCAGTTGCATGTCCATGAACGGCGATTTCCCCGGTTTGTCGAAGTGCTGGTTCGGCACCATCGGGTCGTGCCAATACAGCACCTTGCGTCCTGCCTGCGAATCGGGCGTGCCTGCCGCCGCGACGGCAGCCGTTGCCGCGCCGCCCGATGCATGGCGCATGCCCGCGACATAACCGGCGCCGAGCAGCGCCGCGCCCGCGCATGCCAGCAGCACCGCACGCGCCAGTGATTGCTTCGTCATGAGGTTCTCCTTCACTGCGCGGCGGCCATCGTCGACGGCACGACCTGATATTCGAGCTGCGCCCAGGTCCGCGACACGTCGCGTCCGAGCTCGAGCACCTGCAACTGCGCGTCCAGCTGCGCGCGCCGGGCGGCGAACGTGTCGGCGAGCGAACCGGTGCCGGCCCGGTAGGCGGCCGTGGCGAGCTGCACGCGCTGCCCGGCGGCGGGCAACAGCGATTCGCGCAGGGTCGCGAGGCGTTCTCGGCCGCTTGCCAGCGTTTCGGACTGCATACGGATATCGGCTTGCACCTGACGCAGCGTGTCCTCGTACATCAGGCGCGCCTTCGTCGCGAGCGCGGCCTTTTCGGCGACGTCGCGGTTCTGCCGGTTCCTGCGATCGAGCGGCAACGGGATCGTGACACCGACGGACACCATGTTCGAATACGCGCCGCCGCGCTGCTGGTACGCGATCTCCCACGTCCAGTTCGGGCTGCGCTCGCTGTCGGCCACCGCGGCGTCGGCCTCGGCGACCGCAATGTCGTCCGCGGCGGCGGCGAGCGCCGGTTGCGACACGCGCAGTTCGTCCGGCGACAACGACGCCACGAAGGATTCGGGCGCGGGCGGCGTGCCCGTCACGTCCGTGACGGGCGCAGCCGTCCAGCGGCCGAGCACGATGAGTGCGGTGCGATAGGCCTGCCGCGCGTCGAGCACCTGATCCTGCGTTTGCGCCAGCATCGCGCGAGCCTGGACGACCTCGCCTGCGCTCGCCTTCGCGCCGCGATACGACGCCTGCGTCGCGTCGAGCTCATGCCGCATGTGATCGAGCAGCGCCTGGCGAAGCGCGAGCGCCTGCTTCGCGTAGATGGCGTCGAGCCAGGCCGCCGCGGTCCGCTGGCGCACCGTAGCCAGCTGCACGAGATAGTCCGCGCGTTCGCGGCCGACTCGCTCGTCGGCCAGCGCCGCGCGCAGCCGCCGCTTGTCGCCGGACACCCATTCCTGCTCGATGCCGATGCGGCGCATCGTCATGAAGTCCTGGCCGACGGTGAAGCGCTGCCCGCCGTTGACCGGCAGGTTGTCGATGCCGGCCTTGAGCATCGGGTCCGGCAGCTGGCCGGCCCTGACTGCCGCTTCCGAACTCGCGCGCACCGAAGCCTGCGCGGCCTGCATCGACGCGGAACGTTCGGTGGCGGCCTGCAGCGCGGCGTCCAGCGTGACGGGCGACTGCTGCGCATGGGCGCCCGCCGCCAGCAGCGCCGCCCAAAGCACGGGCGCGCGCCGGCACGCACGCCGCATGCGCGGCGTGCAGAAATCGAATGACATGGTGTAACCCCAAGTCGGAACCCGAATGGATTCCACGTCCCGAACACGGGACGAACCTCACCGCCTCGGCGGTGAACCGGTCAAATCGGGATCAGCTGATGCGGGGCGGGCGCCACAACCCGTTCGGGTCGCGGATCGGGACGGACTGCGCGTAGTGGAAGACGATCGTGCTGGCGAATGCAGCGGGACGGCTCACGTCGGCGCGGGCGGCCGGGTGATAGAGACTGCCGAACTGGCATTGGGCCGTCACCTTGCAGGCCATGCCCTTCGCTTTGGCCTTCGTGGTGTCGGTGGGCGACGCTTTCATCGAATCGCAGCCGCTCATGTCGGCGGACATGCTCATGCCCGCGTTCGCGTCCATCGACATCGTGTGCTGCATCGGACATTCACCGGTCAAACCGCTGGCTGCCAGCCCGCTGATGGGCAGCACCGCGCAAAGCAGCAGCAGGATGAAGGTCCGAAGCAGTTTCATGGCGGCGATTATAGCGCGGCGGTTTGCGGTATGGCGCGGCGACGTGTGCGGCTTCTTACGGTGTCCGGCGCCCCCCCCAAAACGCGCTAGCGTGCCAGCCCGTCCGCGGCGAGCACCTGCTGTACGGCCGGCCGCGCCCGCACCCGCTCGTACCACGCGCGCAGGTTCGCATGGCGGCTCAGGTCGATGTCCGCGTTGTACACCGAGCGCATCCAGTCGGCCCTGCCCCAGCCCGTCAGCGCGAACAGGTACGCATCGGCGACGGTGAACGTGTCGCCCGTCACATACGTGTTGCCGTCGAGCTGCCGGTCGATCCACGCAAAGCGGCTGTCGAGCTTCTGCCGCACCGGGTCGACGTATTGCCCCGCCTGCACCGCGTAAAGCAGCGGGATGAAGCCCTTGTGGATCTCGGTGCCGAGGAAGTTCAGCCATTCCATCAGCCGGTAGCGGGCGAGCGTGCCGTACGCGGGCGCGAGCCGCGCTTCGGGGCGCCGGTCCGCGAGATACTGCGCGATCACCGGTCCTTCGCGCAGCATCGTGCCGTCGTCGAGTTCGAGCAGCGGCACGTAGCCGAGTTCGCTCACATCGTAGTAATTGCGCCCGTCTTCAATGACGTGTTT
Organism: Burkholderia sp. BCC1998; assembly: GCF_905339875.1. Classification (NCBI taxonomy): domain Bacteria; kingdom Pseudomonadati; phylum Pseudomonadota; class Betaproteobacteria; order Burkholderiales; family Burkholderiaceae; genus Burkholderia; species Burkholderia sp. BCC1998. The sequence continues at coordinate 99,547 of NZ_CAJPHE010000008.1, read as the reverse complement.
GCGCGCGTCGACCTTGATGACCTGCGCGTCGATGCCGCTTTCGCGCAGCACGATGCAGATGGCCTGCGAACAGCTGCCGGGAGCGTGATAAAGCTTCATGCGTTTCCTTGATTGGGTGGTTCGACTATCGATTCGCCGCGACGCGGGCGCTAATATCTCGCATCGGCGCAGCACTGAGAAGAAGGCAGTCGTTTGTGCCGTAGTCACAAAAAAGTTACCGACAGGGTCAGCGGCATGAAGACGAGTGCGACAGGATGTTCCGTGGAAGAAGCGATGCGCATGCTCGGCGGCCGCTGGCGGCTGCTGCTCGTGTCGTATCTGCTCGACGGGCCGAAGCGCTTCAGCGACCTGCGCCGCGACATGCCGGGCATCTCGCAGCGGATGCTGACGCTCGATCTGCGCGCGCTCGAGGACGCCGGCTTCGTGCGGCGCACCGTGTATCCGGAAGTGCCGGTGCGCGTCGAGTACGATCTGACCGCGGACGGCGACCGGCTGCGGCCCGTCGTCGAGGTCATGCGCGAATTCGGGCTGTGGCTGAAGGCGCGCGATGCGCGTTGCGAGGTCGACGCGCAAGCCGCGCTGCCCCGATAACCCCTTACCGAGAGAAACATCATGGAACTACACGCTACCGTCGGCGCGGCCACGTCCGATGTCGACGACGACGAAAGCTTCGCGAACATCTATTGCCACGACGCGGCGCAGAACTATTGCTTCTCGCTGCTGCGCTTTCCGGAGGAAACGTCGATCGAGGTGATGGTGCTCGACCAGCTCACCGCGCACGTGAACGACCTGTCGGTGCGTCTCACGGGCGACACGCTCGATGTCGAACTCGACGAGCGCACCGCCGCGCGGCTCGACGGCAACACGCATTACGTGATTCATCTTGCGCCCGGCGAACACGATCCCGTCGCGCTGCGCGCCGCGCTGAAGGAAATCTTCGACGGCAAGAGCGGATATCGCGACGACAGCGCAAGCGCGTAACGCGAGCCGCCCGATACTCGTTCACATCCCGCGCGTTCGCCGACCGCCCGGGACACGCGTTTCGCGATTCCAGCCGCTGTTCCTCGCCCGCGGGGCGGCGCGGCCGCACGACCGGCACGCGCTATGCAGCCAGCGCGGCCGCCTTGATGTTGAACGCGCGCAGCAAGTCCTCGCGGAACGCATCGACGATCGGCTTGCCGCTCGCGTTGCGCTTCATCGCGAGATGCAGCGGCACATCGAAGCCGAACGTCGCACGGCCGACGGCCTTCACGAGCCCACGCTGCTCGAACGGCTCCGCGTAATGCGCGGGCAGGTAGCCGAGATGGCCGCCCGACAGGATCAGGATCGTCGCGGCCTCGATGCTGTCCGCGCTCGCGGTCACGCGCCGCTCCGGCAGCGGACACTGTTCCTCCGGCACCGGATAGGTACGCCACACCCAGTCGTGCGCCTGCAGGTCGTCCATCGACACCGGCCGCGACACATGGAACAGCGGATGGCCGCGACCGCAGTAGATCACCTGTTCCTCGGTAAACAACGGCGTGTAGTCGAGCCCCGGCACGCGATGCCAGAAATACCCGATCGCGAAATCGAGCTGGTTGTTGACGAGGCCCTCCTCGAGTTCCTGCGGCGATGCGACCTTCATCGAGAACGTGACGGCCTGGTCGCGCTTGCGGAACGTGCCGATCGCGTCGGCGACGCGCGCGTTCTCGACGAGCGGCGCCTGCCCGATCAGCCCGATCGACAACGTGCCGACCAGCTTGCGGTCGATGTCGCGCACGCGCGCGACGAACTCCGACGTCGCCGCGACCAGCGTGCGCGCCGTGGCCGCGAAGCGTTCGCCCTTCGATGTCAGCCGAAAGCCGCCGCGACCGCGGTCGCACAGCTTGAAGCCGACACGCGCTTCCAGCGCGGAGAGCTGCGTGCTGATGGTCGACTGACGCACGCCGAGCGATGCCTCGGCGGCCGTGATGCCGCGTGCGTCGACGACGGCCAGGAAGACCCGGATGAGCCGGAGATCGAGATCGGTGGTATTCGAAAACATGCTTCAAGCCGCTGCGCTTCTCGCGCGTTGCCGGGCCGGCACGACACCGGCCGCCCGCGCCGATGAACCTGACCGGACGCGCGCCGTCATCGGCAACGGCACGCGCCATACCCGTCGTTCGTGAACGACCGCCGCTTACATCGGGAAGCCCATCGCCTTGAGCCCGTTGATCCACGCGCGCTTCCAGCCGCCTTCGGCATCCGCGCCGTCGAACGCGTGGAACGTGATCTTCGCGGCGACCCAGCGCATCGGCTCGGGCGGGATGTAGCCCGGGCTCTGGTTCGCGATGTCGAGCTTGCGCTCCGGGCTGTCGCGGTCGAACAGGATGTTCAGCCCCATGAACGCGCCGAACCGGCTCGCCGCGACGCCGAAGCCCGTGTAGCCGGCGACGAACACGGCCTTGCCGCCGAGATAGCGCTTCGCGAACACCGAGCCGCGCGAGCAGTAGTCGATCGGGCCGCCCCACGCGTGCGAGAAGCGCACGTCCGCGAGTTGCGGGAAGGTCCGGTAGAACGCCTCCGCGAGCCGGTAGTAGGTTTCGCGCCGGCCGTCCTGGTGCGGTTCCGGGTCGCCGTCGAAGTGATAGCTGACCAGCCCGCCGAAGATGATGTTGTTGTTCTTCGTCAGCCGGAAATAGTTGAGCTGCGTGCGCGTGTCGTACACGCCCTGGCGATTCTTCCAGCCGATCCGCGCGAGCTGTTCGTCGGTGAGCGGCTCGGTCGCGAGCACGTGATCGCGCACCTGCATCACGCGGCGGTTGATATCAGGAATGCCAACCTTTGCGGTGCCGCTACCGAACACGACACGCGGCGCGCGCACGCTGCCCTTCGGCGTCGTCACGTACACCGTGCCGCCTTCGTCGGTCACCGTCGTGAGCGGCGTGTGCTCGTACAGCTTCACGCCGAGCGACAGCGCCGCGCGCTTGAGCCCCCACGCGAGCTTCGCCGGATGCACGATGCCGCTGCGGTTGCGCGACCACAGCGCGCCCGCGAACAGCGGCGAGTTCAGTTGCTCGAGCGTTTCCTCGCGGTTCAGCAGCACGACGTCGTGCCCGTATTCGCGATGCAGGTCGTAGTCGCCCTTCAGGTGCGCGAGGTGCCCGGGGTCCACCGCGACCGTCATCTCGCCGTTCCACTCGATGTCGGCGTCGATGGCGTAGCGCTTCAGCGTGTCCTCGAAGCCGTCGAGGTTGTGGTGGCCGAATGCCTCGAGCTGCGCGATGTCGTTCGGGAACACGCGCACCGCGTTCGGCAGCCCGTGCATCACCGACGTCGAGATGATCCCGCCCGCGCGGCCCGACGCGCCGTGCGCGACCTTGCCGGCCTCGATCAGCACCACCTTCAGGTGCGGCATCTGTTCCTTCGCCTGCACGGCCGTCCACAGCCCGGTGAAGCCGCCGCCGACGACCAGCAGGTCGGCCGTCACGTCGCCGACGAGTTCCGGCTCGGCGGCCGGCGCGGCCGGGTTGTCGAGCCAGTACGGGAACAGTTTCGTATTCGCGAGCGCCTCGGCGGCGCCCAGTGCGACCGGCGCGTGACGCGCGGCGTGCGCGTGAGCCGGTGCGGCTTGTCCTGCTTCGTTGACTTCCATTTCCATGATCCCAGCCATTCCACGTGATCGCGGCCCGCGCATGCGATGCGTGCACGGCGTGCCGAATTCAGCGAGCGCCGATTACCTCGGTCGCCGCGGTTGCCTCGGTCGCGCCGACGGCGACCATCGGCGCGATGCACCGCAAGCCGCGACGCGTGCCTTCGACACCCGCGCGACGCACGTCGCCTGCAGTCGATCGAAAACGCCGCCGCCGGGCCTCGCGTCAACCTGACGACGACGCCACGGCGGCCGCTCGCATCACGACTTCTCGAGCAGCACGTAGAACTTCTTCGCGTCCTCGATCGTTTCCCAGCGGCCCGCGAAACCGGCCGGCAGCAGGTAGCCCTGGCCCGGCGTGAATTCCTTGCGGTTGCCTTCGACATCGGTCAGCGCGATCCGGCCCTCGACGAGCCACACCGCTTCGTCCGCCGCGGTTTCCGGGAACTCCACGGAGCCGACCTTGCCTTCCCACCAGCCGATGAGGTAGCTGCCGCTCTTGCCTTCGGCCGCGCGCCAGTCGCTTTCGTCCATCCCGAAGTCGAGCTTCGTGAATTCGCCCACGCCTGCGCCCAGCGGCAGGATGTCCTTGATCAGTTTGGTCATTTGAATCTTTCGTCTCTCGATTGAAAAAAGCAGAGACAAAGTTACTCATTTACACTGCCCCGGTATGCCCCCCTGCGGGGGGGACAAACCGTGTTTTCCGCGGCGCGCAGGGTCGCAGGACTCCGTACCGTATTTCCCCCTAATGACGTTTTTGACTTCGGACGCTAGAATCGCCGCCGCTTTTCACCGGGGAACCGCATGCTGCTCAACGTGAACCCCTTCCACCGCGACACCGATCGCTTCAACGTGTCGTTCAAGGCGCTGGGCGAGCTGATCGAGACGGTCGGCACGCCGCACTTCGTGCCGCGTCTCACGCAACTGCTGAACGACGTCGTGCCGCTCGACGTCGCGCACGTCGAGCGCTCGCGCGTCGACGGCACGATGCCCACCGGCTACCGCTGCGAATGGATCGGCAGCAGCGGCATCGGCACCGCGACCGCCGAGATCTCCGACGTGATGACGCTCTACTACGAGCGCTTTCTCGACAGCGACCCGCTGTTCGCGGGGCTGCGCGGCAAGACGGGCACGATGCTGGTCGTGCGCGACATCGCGGCGATCCCGCCCGGCGAATTCCGCCAGCGGCTGTTCGACGACGTGCATATCGGCCACGAATGCGTGCTCGCGCGCGGCACCCGCTATGCGCAGCATTCGATCGCGCTGGAACGCGGCCGCGACCGCCCGCCGTTCACGCTCGCCGAAATGAACCGCTTTCGCAGCATCAGCGACGTGCTGTTCCCGCTGCTCGAGCTGCACGCGTCGACCACCGCCGCGCGCCGCATCGCGCACCCGACGCCCGACGTGCATCCGCTCGCGCAGTTCGACGCGCGGATCGCGGCCGACGGCGTGAAGCTGTCGAAGCGCGAATACGAAACCTGCAAGCACCTGATCTCCGGCAAGACCGTGCCGGAAACCGCCGACATCCTCGGCGTGCGCGTCGCGTCGGCCGAGTCGTACGTGAAGCGTGCGTTCGCGAAGCTCGGGGTGCGCACGAAGCGCGAGCTGGCTGCGTGGGGCTCGGCCGTGCCGGCGTTTCCTGCGGCCGCAATGCGTGACCACGTAGGCGACGACGGCGACGACGCCGGCACGCCGCCCGCGATCGCCGGCTGATCCGGTCGCGCCGCGTCGATGCGGCGGCGCCGTTCGCATCGAGACCCGTCGATGTAAACGTTGCGACTTCAAGATCTTCGCGCCCGCGTTCTCCTCTACCATCGGCCGATCGCTTTTCACCATAAAGAGGAGACGGCCCCATGCACCGCGAACTGAACCAGCCGATGGGCGGCAACGAGATGCCGCGCTTTGGCGGCATCGCCACGATGATGCGCCTGCCGCAGGCCGACACGACCGACGGCCTCGACGTGTGCTTCGTCGGCGTGCCGCTCGACCTCGGCACGTCGAACCGCTCGGGTTCGCGCTTCGGCCCGCGCCAGATCCGCACCGAATCCGTGCTGCTGCGCCCGTACAACATGGCCACGCGCGCGGCGCCGTTCGATTCGCTGCAGGTCGCCGACATCGGCGACGTCGCGACCAACCCGTATGACCTGAAGGATTCGGTGCGCCGCATCGAGCACGCGTATCACGAGATCGTCGCGAACGGCTGCCGGCCGATCACGCTCGGCGGCGACCACACGATCGCGTGGCCGATCCTGCGCGCGCTGCACAGGAAATACGGCAAGGTCGCCGTGGTGCACGTCGACGCGCACGCGGACGTGAACGACACGATGTTCGGCGAGAAGATCGCGCACGGCACGCCGTTCCGCCGCGCGGTGGAAGACGGCCTGCTGCAATGCGACAAGGTCACGCAGATCGGCCTGCGCGGCACCGGCTATCACGCGGACGATTTCGACTGGTGCCGCCAGCAGGGCTTCACCGTCGTGCAGGCGGAGGAATGCTGGAACCGGTCGCTCGCGCCGCTGATGGCGCAGGTGCGCGAACGCGTCGGCGACACGCCGGTGTATCTCAGCTTCGACATCGACGGTCTCGATCCGTCGTTCGCGCCCGGCACCGGCACGCCGGAAATCGGCGGCCTGTCGGTGCAGCAGGGTCTCGAGATCATTCGCGGGATGAAGGGGCTGAACATCGTCGGCGCGGATCTCGTCGAAGTGTCGCCGCCGTACGATCCGACCGGCACCACCGCGCTCGTCGGCGCGAACCTCGCATTCGAGATGCTCTGCGTGATGCCGGGCGTCGCCTACCGCTAATCCGATCGACAGGAACACGTTCATGTCCACCGCCGAGCTTTCCCCTTCCGCCGCGGCCATCGTGCTGCCCGCCGCGCGCATCGCCGGCCAGCCCGTGCGCACGCATTCCGATGAAGCCGGCGCGCCGATCTTCGATGCGTCGACCGGCGCGACGATCGGCTGGCAGGAATTCGCGACGGCCGCGCACGTCGACGCCGCGGTCCGCGCCGCGCGCGACGCGTTCGCCGGCTGGCGCGAGACGCCGCCCGCCGAGCGCGGCCGCCTGCTCGCGACGCTCGCCGAGCGCGTCGAAGCCGACCGCGAGCGGCTCGCGACACTGCAGATGCAGGTGAGCGGCAAGCCGCCGTTCGAGGCCGACGCCGACGTCGGCGACGTCGCCGCGACGTTCGCGTATTACGCGACGCTGTGCGGGAACCCGGCGCTGTTCGAGGCCGAGCCCGTCGCATTGCCGAGCGACACCGTCGCGGCCGAGCGCTTCTACGACGCGGTCGGCGTCGCCGCGCTGGTCGTGCCGTGGAACTTCCCGATGGTCACGACCGCGTGGAAGCTCGCGCCCGCGCTCGCGGCCGGCTGCACGGTCGTGCTGAAGCCGTCCGAACTGACGTCGCCGGCCGAGCACGCGCTGCTCGACCTGATCGCCGAAGCCGGCGTGCCGGACGGCGTCGTCAACGTCGTGAACGGCGGCGCCGAGGTCGGCGCGGCGCTCACCGCGCATCCGCTGATCGACAAGATCTCGTTTACCGGCAGCACGGCCGCCGGCCGCAAGGTCATGCAGGCCGCGGCCGAGGACATGAAGCGCGTGACGCTCGAACTCGGCGGCAAGTCGTCGCTGATCGTGCGCGACGACGCCGATCTCGACGCCGCGGTGTCGCTCGCGGTCGCCGGCGCCTTCACGAACGCGGGCCAGATGTGCTCGGCCACCGCGCGCATCCTCGTGCACGACAGCCTCTATCGCAGCTTCATGGCCGCGTTCGAGACGGCCGTGCGTGCGCTCGTCGTCGCGCCGCCTGCCACCGCGGAGGTCGCGATGGGGCCGATGATCTCGGCCGCGCAGCGCACGCGCGTCGAGGCGATGCTCGCGCAAGGCATCGCGGCGGGCGCGCGCGTCGCGTTCAGCGGGCGCGTCGCCGAAGCCGGCGGCAATGGCTTCTTCATGGCGCCCGTCGTGGTCGCGGAGCCGGCCGCCGACAACCTGCTGTGGACCGACGAGGTGTTCGGCCCGGTCGCGTGCGTGAAGTCGTTCCGTACCGACGACGAGGCGATCGCGCTCGCGAACGACACGCGCTACGGGCTCGTCGCGACCGTCGTGACGCGCGACGCGGAAATCGCGAAGCAGTTTCAGGCACGCCTGCGTGCCGGGCTCGTGTGGATCAACGCGCCGCAACTCATCTACCCGCATGTGTGCTGGGGCGGCTTCGGGCTCAGCGGAATCGGCCGCGAACTCGGCGTGACGGGCCTGCGCAGCTACCAGGAACTGCGCCACGCGATGCGCGCGATCGATTGACCTGCGCGGCCGTTCAGGCCGCCGGCGGCACCATCCCCGGCGGGCGGGCGCGGCACCGCGGGCCATGCCGGCCGCGCCGGATGCCGAAGCCGCCGGGCACAGCGGCCCGGCGCATCTTCGGCACCGTCACCGTCGATGCGCGGCCGCTTCGGCCTCCGTATCGTGATACTCGACGAACGCCGCGATCTTCCCGCTTTCGATCGTGAGCAGGTGCACCCAGTCGTCCTCGTAAGTGCGCCCGGTCGAGTGGACACGCCAGCGTTGCGTGCCGAGCACGACGACCCGGTTGCCGCTCGCGATGAACTCGAGCGGCTCGAAGCGTTCCGCGGTCTGCGCCGACGCAAGCGCCGCGAAGAACGCCGCGACCGCCTGCGGCCCACGTCGTCTGCCGACGAACGGAACGACGTCGGCCGGCCCCGGGATGAACCAGTCGACGCTGTCGGAAAGCGTCTGCAGAATGCCCTCGATATCCGCGCGGCCGAACGCCGCGTATGCCTGCTGCACGAGTTGCACGTTGTCTTGTTCGCTCATCGCCCTCTCCCGTCATCGCAGGTTCGCCGCGGACAATTCAGCATAGTCGAACCGCGAGGCGGCCCCCATGAGGGTCTCCGGCAATCGGGCCGTGTGGATTCCGTATGAGCAATCCGTTGCGTGATCGCATCGCCCTGCCAAATGAAGCAATTCGCCGACGAATACGCGGCATGGCCGGGATCGGCGCTCCGCCACGAGACGAGATGCGGATGAGCCCGCGCCGATATCCCGCATAATCGGGCGTTGAGCGCCGCCGCGGGAAGAGACATCGTGCGAGCGCATCAATTCAAAACAGGAACGGGTGCGATCCGGCTCTCGCCGCAAGGCGGCTGCGCCCGCCCCGGGGGAAGACCAGGCAATCCCGCTGAAGACAGGACACCGACACATGGACCGAGCCGAGCACATCAGCATCGAACAGGCGGTCGATCTGCCCGCCGACGAACTGAACGGATGCGACTTTTCGTTCGAGATCGCGTGGGAGCTGAATGCGCCGTACGAGGATCTGCTCGATTTGCGCGCGCTGCCCGTGCAGCGCAAGGACTACGGCTTCGATCCGGCCGGCTGGGCGCGCGAGGCGTCCGGCGGCACCGCGCTGTTCCGCGCGAGCGCGGGCGGGCGCCTCGCGGGATTCGTCGCGATCACCGAAAGCTGGAACGGGATGGCCGAGATCGCGGAACTCGCGGTCGACCGCAGCTGCCGGCGGCAAGGGATCGGCCAGTTCCTGCTCGCGGCCGCGGAAGCGTGGGCGCGCAGCCGCGGGTTCGGCTTCATGCGGCTGGAAACGCAGGCGAACAACGTCGCGGCCTGCTGCACGTACGCGCGGGCGGGCTTCGTCGTGGGCGGGCACGACCGCTTCCTGTACGCCGACGGCGCGAACGACGGGGAAGTCGCCCTCTTCTGGTACAAGGATCTGCGCGACGGGCAAAGCGCGAAGAGCCGGACGGTCGATCCGGAATCGATGCGGCCGCTGTCGTGACCGATGACCCGCCGCCCGCTCCGGTCCTGCTTGCGCCTTTGCTTGCGCCTTACTTCCGCGTCGCGACGATGAACAGGCGCGGGAACGGCAGCAGCACGGTGCCGTCGTCGAGCGACGGGTAGCCATCCGGACCGGCGAGCGCATCGCGATAGCGCGCGACGAACGCGTCGCGTTCGCCTTCATCGAGTGCCGCGAGGAACGGCCGCAGCGCGCTGCCCTTGAACCATTCGACGACCGCGTCGGCGCCGCCGCGCAGCGGATGGTAGTAGGTCGTGCGCCAGACATCCACCCGCGAACACGACGGCGACAGCAGCGCGTAGTAATACCGCGCGTCGAACCGCTCGGTGCGCGCCGCGCCTTTGAGCTTGTCCGCCCAGGGCCCCCCCGCGGCGACCGCGCGCATCAGCCGGTGCGCGGGTTCGTCGAGGTTGTCGGGCATCTGCACCGCGAGATGGCCGCCCGGCGCGAGCCGGCCGACGAGCGACGGAAACAGCGTGTCGTGCGCCGGCACCCATTGCAGCACCGCGTTCGACAGGATCAGGTCGTAGCCGCCCGGATCGTCCCACGTGGAGACATCCGCGAGATCGAAACGCAGCGCGGGCAGGCGCTTGCGCGCGGCCGCGATCATGTCCGGCGACGCGTCGATCCCGCGCACCGTCGCGTCGGGTGCGCGCGCGATCAGCGCTTCGGTCGAATTGCCCGGCCCGCAGCCGATGTCGAGCGCGGTATGGATCGGCGTGTCCGGCACGGCGGCCAGCAGGTCGCGGACAGGCCGCGTGCGTTCGTCTTCGAAGCGCACGTACTGTCTGGCGTATTGCTCGGGTGGCGTTGTCACGATATGCCTCCGGGTCGGCGTGGACGGCGTCGCGCTACCCGTCGCCGTCGATGCAGCACATGCTGCGATCCCGCCGGTCTTCGGTAGCGACGCCGGCGCGGTAACGTCAGGCTACCTCGCTCAAAGCGTCTTGACCATGAACACGCGCGCCGTCCCTTCCGGCTCGCACGGCACCTCGCCGAACGCCTCGTAACCGTGCTTCCGGTAGAAGTCCGGCGCCTGGAACGTAATCGTGTACAGCACGGCGCGCGCACACCCGCGCCGCTTCGCCTCCGCTTCGGCCTCGCGCAGCAGCCGGCTGCCGAAACCGCCGCCACGCAGCGATTCCGGCAGGTAAAAGAGGTCGATGAAGAAGAGGCCCAGCGACGTCCGGCCGGTGAGGCCGCCCACGACCTCGCCGGTCGCGGGATCGGTCACGTAGACGTCGAGCGCCGCCGTGTCGGATCGGCCCGTCATCGCGTGGTTGAACTCGCCGAGCTTGCGGCTGATGAGGTCGCGTGCGGCCGGCTGCTCGATGTCGGTCAGTTGAAGCGAAACGGCGGGATGCGCGTTCATGGCGTGAAGGTGTACGTGAAGGGGCCGCCGGGCCTGCAGCGTCCACGGCGGACGTCGTGAATCGACGCGAAACGACCAGGCGTCAGTTGTACCCGAGAATCGCCACGGCCGCGACATCCGGCCGATCGATCGTGCTGCCGACGAGCGACGTCATCGGCTCCTGCAGCACGGCCTGATACGACGTCACGCGCACCTCTTCCGGCGCGCCGGCGTCATCCCGACCGGGTTCGTCGAATGCGTCGTAGCCAGTGAAAAAACCCGCTTGCGTTTGCGTAAAAGTCATCTCCACTCCTTTCGATATGTCGTCGATGTTCTGATTCAATTTGCCTGTTTCAACGCCGCCGCTTGCACGGCTGCGCCGCCATGCGCGGCCTCCGACCGCGCGAGCTGCGCGCGCGTGCGCCGCGTGATGTGAATCACCGCGAACACGACCGGCGCGATCAGCAGGCCTTCCGCGAGTTCGGGATCGACCGGCAGGTTCATCACGTGCAGCGCCTTGAACGCCGCGGTCGCGAGCGACAGCACGTAGTACGAAATGGCCGCCACCGACAGCCCTTCGACCGCATGCTGCAGATGCAGCTGGTTGCGCGCGGTGCGCTCCATGCCCGCCAGCAGGCGCGTGACGTCCTTTTCCTGCGCGAGATTCACGCGCGTGCGCAGCAGGTCGACCGCGCGCGCGATCCGCGCGGCGATCTGCTCGTGACGCGCCCACACGCTGCGGCAAGTTTCCATCGCCGGCGCGAAGCGCCGCTCCATGAACTCCGCGATCGTCGGCATCCCTTCGATGCGCTCCTCGCGCAGCTCGTGGATGCGCGCCAGCACGAGCTTTTCGTAAGCTCGCGACGCGCTGAAGCGGCCGCCGGACCCCGACAGCGCTTCGACCCGCACCGCGAGATGCGTGAGCTTCACGAGCAAGGCCGCGTCGTCGCCGTCGGCGCCGCCCGCGTCCATCCGCTGCATCAGCGCATGCAGCGCCGCGTGGATCTCGTCGAGCTCGCGGCTCATCCGCCGTGCGACCGGCAACGCGAGCAGCGCCATCATCCGGTACGTCTCGATTTCATGGAGGCGTTGCAGCAGGCGGCCGCCCTGCTCCTCGCGGAAATCCTCGTCGACGACGAGAAAGCGCATGAAGCCGTCGTCGCGCACGTGCCAGTCGCAGTACACCTTGCCGCCGCCGAGCACGTTGCTGCCGACGAGCGCGGGCCCGTCGATCCAGCGGCGCAGGTCGCCGCACACGAGCCGCGCGGCATCGCCAGACAGCAACTCCATGCGCACCGCGACGAAGCGGATGCCCGCGAGCCGTGCGAACCAGGCGGCCGGAATCCCTTCGATCGCGAGATCGTCGAAATAGCCGGTGTCGCGGCGCGGCGCGACGAACGTGAAGGTCGAGAATTCGGTGTGGCGCTCCCACTTCAGGTACCAGCCGCCCGGCGATTGCACCGCGTAGTGGGTCGCGCCGTCCTGCGGCGCGGCAATGCCGGTGTCGCGGCACAGCGCGTGCAGCAGCGTTTCGTGGATGTCGGGCTGGCCGTCCGCGTAGATCGCGTAGTGCGTGAGCGACACGGCTTCGGCGAGCCGCAGGAACGGCCGCGCATGCAATTCCGCGGCCAGTGCGGCACGCAATGGATGATCCATCATCGGTACACCACTCTTCCCTGTTCGGCGCTGCGTGCCGGGCAGGCCGGCGTGATCGCCGCACCGCATCGAACGATGCGGCCGGCTCGATGCCACTATGGCAGACACACAGCGACAATAAAAACGCATAATGCTGATCGTTACGTTCAGTTTTCCTGATACCGATGAAGATGCTCGATCACGACGTGCTGGCCACCGTCGTCGCCGTCGCGGAAACCGGCAACATGACCCGTGCCGCCGAAGCGGTGAACCGCTCGCAATCGGCCGTGAGCATGCAGATCAAGAGCCTGGAAGACGCGATCGGCCGGCCGCTGTTCGTGCGCAAGCCGCGCAGCATCGTGCTGACGCGCGAAGGCGAGGTGCTGCTCGGATTCGCCAGACGAATGCTGGCGCTGCGCGACGAGGCGTGGGCGGCCGTGGTGCGGCCGGAAGTGACGGGTAAGGTGGTCATCGGCGTGCCGGACGACTATGCGTCGTCGCTGCTGCCGTCGGTGCTGAAGAAATTTTCGGCGACCTATCCGAAGGTCGAGATCCAGGTGATCGGGTTGCCGAGCAGCGCGCTCGCGCCGCTCCTGAAGGACGGCACGGTCGATCTCGTGTGCGGCACGCGCATCAAGGGGCTGTCCGGCGACTTCATCCGCCACGAGCCGATGGCATGGGCCGCGATGACGAACGGGCCGCGCGTATGGGAAGAACGGCCGCTGCCGATCGCGGTGTTCATGCCGGGCAGCGTCGCGCGCGAGAACGCGATCCGCAGCCTCGAACGCGCGAAGCTGCCGTTCCGCACTTCGTATGAAAGCCCGAGCCTGCTCGGTCTGCTCAGCATGGTCGAGGCCGGCCTCGCGGTCGCGCCGCTCGCGCGCTGCGCGATTCCCGCGCAACTGTCGATGCTCGGCCGCTCGCACGGGCTGCCCGATTTGCCGCCGCTCGAACTGATCCTCGCGCGCAGCACGAAATCGAAGCGCCCGCCGTGCGACTTTCTCGCGGAACAGCTGATGGAAGACCTGCAGCGCCAGACCGGGCAGACCGGCGACGCGTGATCAGCGCGTCGCGCCGAACCCGGCCGCGCCCAGCGCCGCATTGACGTTCGCGGCCACCCGGTCGACGAGCGCTTCCAGCGTATCGCCGCATACCTGCGCGTGTTCCGGCGCGACGTGCTCCGCGCGTTGCCAGCCCCACTGCGCGCCCGACACGACCGACAGCGTCGCGCCGAAGCGGTTGCCGTGGCGGCGGCCGAAGGTGCTCACGCGCCGCCCGGCCACGTAGTCCTGCTCGGGCAGACAAAGCCGGATCTCGACCGCGACCTGGTCGCGATCGTTGACGCGCGCGGCGGGGCTCACCGACGCTGCGAACACCTTGCCGATCCGCCAGGTCACGAAGCTCTCCCAGGCCTCGAGCGGCCCGCCGGCCGCGTCGACCCGCTCGGTGTCCACCGACCACTGGTGCCGGTCGGGCACGACGATCGCCTGATGCAGCAGCATTTCGGCCACGCGCACCGTCGTCACGAGCTGACGCGCGAGTTGCTGGCCGGACGGCAGCAACGCCGTCCGTAACCGGCCGCTCGCCGGCCGCGCGACAGGTACGGCTTCCAATAGATCCATGACTCCTCCGTATTCGTGATCGGCGCCGCGCACGCAGCATCGCGCGCCGGTTCGCCGCCTGCGGGCGGACGACACGGCGACCGGCGATCGGGCGGCGGATCGGACAAGCCATCAAGGAACGAACGACAACCCACGAGCAACAACCGTTCCCAGCTTCACCGTGGGTTCGGCCCGACATGCAATCGGCGCGCGACCGGCCCGATCACAGCATCGGCCTGCTGCGCGATCAGCATGTGCAGCGTGAAATCCAGGTCTTCCGGCGCGATGTCGAAGTGCACGTGGACCACGTCGCGCACGGCACGCGCGCTGACGACATACACGCCGAGCGGGGAATGCAGCAGCGCCGCGAGCCGGGCGTGCGCGCGTTCGCCGGAATCGGCCGTCATGGTGACGGGCAACTGCAGGCGCGGGCGCGGCGGCGGGAACGGAATGACATTGCTGGGTGCGCCGGCGCGCAACTGGCGGCCGGCGACATCGCAGGCGGGAACGGGATGAATGAAGGTCATGGAGCGGACGGAGGCCGTCCCGGCTGTTCGACACGTCCCCAGCTTAGAAGAGACCGGATAAACGTCGTGCAAAAAAACGGGCCGCCCGTGCAAAAAACGGCACGGGGGACATAACACGACAGCGATCTGCGGCGGGCCGCGCGATCGTCATGCGCGCGTTGCGGCCGCGCGCCGCGGTTCGCGTCAATCTCACCCGCGTTTGCGCCGCCCTGCCCCGCTAAGCGAACGCTTCGAGCGACGCGCGCCGCCGCTCGTCGACCATCGATTCGATCAGCGACACCAGATCGTCGGTCAGCGGATCGCAGATGCCCGGCGAGCGATGCAGTTCGAGATCGGCCGCCGGCAGCGGCGGCAGCCCGTCGGTCTCGTCGAGCACGCGCCAGTTCTCGGGCAGCGTGCAGCGGTCGATCATCGTCACGGCCGCGCCGTGGTTCACCGCGATCTTGATGCCGGTCGGGCTCTGGCTCGTATAGACGACGTGATACGGCCGCTCGGCCGTCGCGAGCGCCTGCAGCCCGCGCTGCCGGTAGCAGCACGTCTCCGGAAACAGCGCGAGCGGCACCGACGCCTGCGGGCCGAGCGCGAAATCGCGGTGCGCGGCCCACACGACCTCGTGCCGGCCGAGCAGCCGCCCGCCCGCGTTCGGCCCGTGCCGCACGACGAGCGCGACGTCGAGCTCGCCGGCCTGCAGCCGTTCGAGCAGTTCGAGCGACGTGCGGCAATGCACGTGGAAGCGCGCGCCCGGCCGCATCGCATAGAACGACTTCAGCAGGTCCGGCAGCCACAGCTCCGCATAGTCCTCGGGCAGCCCGAAGCGCACGACGCCGCGGTCGCTGCTCGCCTGCTTCAGCGCGAGGATCGCGTCGTTCTGCACCTGGATGATGCGGCGCGCATGGATCAGGAAATTCTCGCCGTCGCGCGACAGTTCGAGCCGCCGGCTGTTGCGCATGAACAGGTGCGTGTCGAGCCGCTCCTCGAGCGTGCGGATGCGCAGGCTGATCGTCGATTGCGTGCGATGCAGTTGCCGGGCCGCCGCGGTGAAGCCGCCGCTCTCGACGACGGCGACGAATGCGCGGATCAGCTCGGGATCGAGCGAACTGAGCTTCGACCAATCGGGCCTTTGAATGGCAGCCATCGGAATTACTCGCTTTCGAAAAAAGAAGGGAAGACGAAAGATAGGGCTCGGAGCACGCCGATTGTTGTCCGGAAGCGCCCGGCCCTCCAACCCCTGCCCGGGTATGACAAACCCGGAGCCGGTTCGCGAATGCCCACCCGCCGATCCCGCCCCGCCCGCCGTCACGACGCCGGCCGAGGCCCGCCCGGCGGGCGTCCGCGCGCCGGGCTCAGGGCATTCCCGGAGACGACGAAAACTCATAGCCCGATCAGAAAACATCGATTCACCGGCCGCGCCGCGGCCCACCACAATCGCCTCACTCCCAACCTCATCGACGAGACACCGCAATGACCGCATCTCAACCCAGGCAGCTTTACATCGGCGAAGGCTTCGAAGGCCCCGGCGTCAACCTCGCGCACATCAACGTGCTGGTCGGCCCGCGCAACGGCCCGGCGGGCCAGGCGTTCGCCACGGCCCTCGCGACGCCGTCGGCCGGCCATGCGCCGTTCGTCGTGATCGCGCAGCCGGGCGTGCCGACCAAGCCGCTCACGCTGTACGTCAACAAGGCGCAGATCGCCGGCGATTTCCACGGCAACGCCACGTGGGGCGCGTCGCAGGCCGGCATCGCGAAAGCGGTGGCCGAAGCGCTCGAGAACGGCACGCTGCCGCCCGAGGCGGAAAACGACTGGGTCGTCGTGTCGGCGAACTGGGTGAACCCGCAGACCGACGACCTCGATGCCGTGTTCGAGAACAACTATCGTGCGTGCCGCAACGCGATCGTCGCCGCGATGGAAGGACTGCCGCATCGCGATGCGGTATTCGCCGCCGCGCGCGACGTGTCGAACCCGTTCTACACCCCGAAGAAAAACTGACGACGACGAGCGGCCGACACAAGGCCGCACCTGGAGGAAACATGGAATACGTCCGCCTCGGCCAGTCCGGCCTGAAGGTGTCCCGCCTGTGTCTCGGCACGATGAACATGGGCACCCCGGAATGGAAGCCCTGGATCTTCGACGAAGCGCAGAGCGAGCCGATCGTGCGCCGCGCGCTCGACGCCGGCGTCAACTTCATCGATCTCGCGGACTTCTATTCGACGGGCGTCGGCGAGGAAGTGGTCGGTCGCATCCTGAAGCGCAACGCGCGCCGCGAGGAGCTCGTCGTGACGACCAAGGTCGGCTACGACATGGGCAGTTATCCGAACGCGGGCGGCCATTCGCGCAAGCACGTGCTCGACGGCGTCGACGGTTCGCTGACGCGGCTCGGGATGGATTACGTCGACATCTTCATGCTGCACTTCTTCGACGTGAACACGCCCGTCGAGGAAACCATGAGCGCGCTGCACGACATCGTGCGCGCGGGCAAGGCGCGCTATATCGGCGTATCGACGATGTACACGTGGCAGTTCGCGAAGATCATGCAGGCCTGCGAACGAAACGGCTGGGACAAACCGATCAACATGCAGCTGCAGCTGAACCTCGCGTATCGCGAGGAAGAGCGCGAGATGGTGCCGTACTGCATCGACCAGGGCGTCGGCGTGTCGGTGTTCAGCCCGCTCGCGCGCGGCCTGCTGACCTGCGAGCCGCAATCCACGCGCAACCAGACCGACTTCTTCACCGCGCAGATGTACGGCGACGCTGCGTCGCTCGCAATCGCGGAATCGGTCGCGAAGGTCGCGAAGCGCCGCGGCGTGCCGCCCGCGCAGATCGCGCAGGCGTGGGTGCTGAGCCGCCCCGGCGTCGCGAGCGTGCTGGTCGGCGCGGATTCCGTCGCGCAGTTCGACAGCGCGCTCGGCGCGCTCGAAACGCAGCTCACCGAGGAAGAACTGCACGAACTGGAGCGCAACTACACGCCGTGCGACCTGATCAACGACTACACGGCCGGCAAGCGCATCGCGCGCGCGTCGCGTCCGGCGCAGGGCAGCTTCGCAACGGACTGAAGGGCTGCGGCTCCGACGCACTGAAGGAACGACACACAATGAACGAATTTCTGAGGACCGGCCATTACATCGGCGGCGAATGGCACGAATCGCATGGCGCGAGCGATGCGACCTATCCGGTGCTGAACCCCGCGACCGGCGAGACGATCGCGAAAGTCGCGAAAGGCGGCGCCGACGACACGCAGCGCGCCATCGACGCGGCCGCGCACGCGTTTCCCGCGTGGCGCGCGCTGACCGCGAAGGAGCGTGGCGCACGCGTGAAGCGCTGGGGCGAGCTGATGCTCGAGCATCGCGATGCGCTCGCCGAGCTGCTGACGCGCGAGCAAGGCAAGCCGCTCGCGGAAGCGCGCGGCGAAGTCGCGTACGCGGCGAGCTTTCTCGAATGGTTCGCGGAAGAAGCGAAGCGCATGTACGGCGACGTGATCCCGAGCCCGAAGCCGGATTCGCAGATCGTCGTCACGCGCGAGCCGGTCGGCGTCGTCGCGGCGATCACGCCGTGGAACTTCCCGCTCGCGATGATCACGCGCAAGGCCGGCCCCGCGCTCGCGGCCGGCTGCACGATGGTGCTGAAGCCGTCCGAGGAAACGCCGCTGTCGGCGTTCGCGCTCGCGGTGCTGGCCGAGCGCGCGGGCGTGCCGGCCGGCGTGTTCAACGTCGTGTCGGGCGACGCGGTCGCGATCGGCGAGACGCTGACGAGTTCGTCCGTCGTGCGCAAGCTGTCGTTCACGGGCTCGACGCGGGTCGGCAAGCTGCTCGCGAAGCAGTCGGCCGACACGCTGAAGAAGCTGTCGCTCGAACTCGGCGGCAACGCGCCGTTCATCGTGTTCGACGATGCCGATCTCGATGCGGCGGTCACGGGCGCGATCGCGTCGAAGTTCCGCAACACGGGCCAGACCTGCGTATGCGTGAACCGCTTTCTCGTGCAGGACGGCGTGTACGACGCGTTCACGCGCAAGCTGGCGGACGCCGTGCGCACGCTGCGCGTCGGCAACGCGCTCGCCGGTGAAGTCGACCAGGGGCCGCTGATCAACGAGGCGGCGCTCGGCAAGGTCGAGCGGCACGTGGCCGATGCAACCGCGAAGGGCGCGCACGCGCTCACCGGCGGCAAGCGCCACGCGCTCGGCGGCACGTTCTACGAGCCGACCGTGCTGACCGGCATGACGCCCGACATGCTGATCGCCGAAGAGGAAACCTTCGGCCCCGTCGCCGGCTGCTTCCGCTTCACGACCGAGGAAGAGGCCGTCGCCGCGGCCAACGACACGCCGTTCGGGCTGTCCGCGTACTTCTACACGCGCGACCTCGGCCGCGCGTGGCGCGTGTCGGGTGCGCTCGAGAGCGGGATGGTCGGCGTCAACGACGGGATCATCTCGACCGAAGTCGCGCCGTTCGGCGGCGTCAAGCAATCGGGGCTCGGCCGCGAAGGCTCGAAGTACGGCCTCGACGAATACGTGGAACTGAAGTACACGCTGATGGCCGGCCTCGGCCGCTGACCGCTCCCCGCGGTCGATCCGCGCCGCGCGCCGCCCGGGCGCGCGGCGCCTTGCACGGCGCTCGCGGGCATTCGTGCCCGCGCAGGCCGCCGCATCGCGCATGACAATCCAGGAGGCAGCTTGACCCCAGCCAACGTTCAATCCGGCACCGCGCGCGCGTTGCCGCTGTCGCGTGGCGCCGAGGCGCCGCACCGCCCCGTCGCGCTCGACGACGTGCCGCTCAACCGTTTTCACGTGAAGATCGCCGGCCTCACGTTCGGCGCGCATTTCACCGAAGGCTACACGCTCGGCACGATCGGTTATGCGCTCGCCGCGCTCGGCGGGCAGATGCCGATCGACGCGTTCTGGATGGGGATGATCGGCAGCTCGGCGCTGATCGGCATCTTCTTCGGCAGCCTCGTGTTCGGCTGGCTGTCCGACCGGATGGGCCGGCAGAAGATCTTCCTGACGAGCTTCGTGATCATCACGGCGGCCGCGTTCGCGCAGTTCTTCGTCACGTCGCCGCTCGAACTGTGCGTGCTGCGCGTGCTGATCGGCTTCGGGATGGGCGGCGACTTCACCGTCGGCCACGCGATCCTCGCCGAATTCTCGCCGCGCAAGCATCGCGGTGCGCTGCTCGGCTCGTTCAGCGTGATCTGGACGATCGGCTATGTCGCCGCGAACGTGCTCGGCCTCGCGTACGGCGACGCCGCGCCCGACGCATGGCGCTGGCTGCTCGCGTCGGCTGCATTGCCCGCGCTGATCGTGCTGGTGCTGCGGATCGGCACGCCCGAATCGCCGCGCTGGCTGCTCGGCAAGGGCCGCGTGCAGGAAGCGCGCGCCATCGTCGCGAAACATTTCGGGCCGCACGTGATGCTCGACGGTTCGGCCGAACCGCAGGCGAATGCCGGCTTCGCGCGACTGTTCCGGCATGACCTGATCCGCCGCACGCTTTTCAACTGCGCGTTCTTCGTGTGCCTCGTGATTCCGTATTTCGCGATCTACACGTTCCTGCCGACGATCCTGAAGACGATCGGCCTCGCCGAAGGCTTCGGTGCGGACCTGCTGCTGAACGCGTTTCTCGTGCTGGGCGCGCTGATCGGCATCTGGCTGACGATCCGGCTGTCGCGACGCGGCTTCCTGATCGGCTCGTTCGCGGTGACGTGCGCGTCGCTCGTCGCGCTCGCGGTGCTGCCGTCGACGGCGGCCGTCGCGATGATCGTCGCGTTCGCGATCTTCACGCTGACAATGTCGGCGTTCAGCAACCTCGTCGGCGTGTTCCCGCCCGAGTGCTTCCCGACCGAAGTGCGCGCGAGCGGCGTGGGCCTCGCGATCGCGTGCAGCCGGCTCGGTTCGGCGATCGGCACGTTCCTGCTGCCGGCCGGCATCGCGACGTTCGGCTTTCACGCGACGATGTTCGCGCTCGCGGGCGTGCTGCTGATGGGGATGATCGTGTCCATCGCGTGGGCGCCGGAGACGAAGCATCTGACGCTGGAGGAAGCGTCGGGGCATTGACGAGGGTGGCGGGCCGCGTGGCCGCCGGCTTCATCGCGCGCGGGGCTTTTGCCTCGACTCGCCGCCGATGCGCGCCGGCGACACCGAGCGCGATTCTGTCGGACTCGGTCGCGGGCGGCTCGCTCATTCCGGGCGCGATGAGATGCTCGCGTTCGCTCAGAACAGAATCGACGCGTAGTCCCGCGCGCCGTGCAGGACGTGAAGGATGTCGATCCGCGTCGGCGGATCGCCGACGACCCGATAGAAGATCTGGTAGTTGCCATACACGCGGTGCCGCACGCCGTAACGCTCGAAGCGCGGCACCAGCGGAAACGCCAGCGGCATCGCGGCCAGACTCATGCACTTGTCGCGAATCTCCCGCACGAACGTCACGGCGCGTTGCGGGTTGTCGCGTGCAATGTAATCGGCGACCGCTTCGAGTTCGGCAATCGCAAAATCGGACAGGCGCACGATCAGGCCTGCCGATCCGCCTGCGCCCGATACTTCGCCTCGAGACGATCGAAGACTTCCGCCGCCTCGGCGCCGCGCCCTGCTTGCGCATCGGCCAGGCTGCGCGCGATCACCGCGTCCAGCGCGTTCAGTTGCGCCTCGCGATCCTGGATCAGGCGCACGCCTTCGCGCAGCACTTCGCTCTTGGACCCGTAACGCCCCGATTCGACCAGCATCGCGACATAAGCCTCCAGTTGCTGGCCCAGTTCCGCACTGATCATGTCGACCTCCCGACCGGATTGAATTCGATCCATCAAGCGTATCCCGGCTATCAACTATTATCAGGAAGACGATCTCCAGAGGGGCAGCGCGAATGCTTTCACATCCGATCGGGCGGATGAACGGAACCTGATTCCGACAGGCTGCTGCGGCGCCGGCATTCATCCGGTTTTCGCCTTCACGCGTGAAGCCTTGCCGAACGCTCACCATGCGGACACCGATCATGATCGAAGACATCGTCACGCCACAACCCGGCCTGAAGGTCTATGCGTCGGACACCGACGTCTTCGCCGCGCACCAGGCAGCACTCGCGCGCCATCTGCATCCGCTCGTGTCAATCGACCTGTCGGCGGTCGATCCGTAATGGGAGGGCTGGATCCACCTGATCAGCCCGGTCGAACCTTATGACGGGCTCGTCGGGCAGGACACGGCCGCGTGCCACAACGACTATCTGCGCGCGAACTGGATCGGGTTCCGGCTCGACGAAAACAACCGCTATACGTTGCTCGGCGACCCGCGCTACTTCTATCCGGAGAACCCGCCCGACACGTACGACGCAGGCTTTCGCAAGGAACTGGACACGCATTACACCGGGCAACAGGCCATACGAGCCGGTCAGCCGCGCGGCGCTGCTGACGTTCGACTGGTCGTAAGGCCGGCGGGACGGCGGGCGTTCCGTCTCGCGGTTGGCCGTTCGGCGGACTCGGCGCGGCGGATTCGCGGCGATATGCTGGGGTTTTCCATTCTTCCGGCCGCAACCATGCCCGCCCAGCATGTCGATCTCTGCCATGTTCTGCCGTACGAGGCGACGTACTTCGACGATCGTCTCGCGATCGATCGAAACGACCTCGACATTTCCGCGTTGCTCGGCGTGAGCGGCGACGTCTCTGACGAACTGCTCGTTTCGTTGTGCGGAGCGCCTACGGGATCGGAGATTCAAGCCTATCTCGACAGCAGAGGCTCGTTGACCTTCTCGGTCACGAACACCACGTGGATCCGATCCGAGAACCGCGTATCGGTGCGTCGAGAATCGGACACATCCCTACTCGAACTCAAGACAATCGATCTCGTCGACAACGCAATCGCGGGACTCGGCGCGGCGATGCTGTGGCGCATCGTCAGGGCGTCTGATACGTTGGGCATCACCCGAATCATTGCATTTGCAGCGGGGGGCCGGAAAGCAGCGCCCAAACCGGGCGGGCGCCAGCTATGCGGGTACTACGCGTGGCCACGGTTCGGTTTCGACGCGCCCATTCCCGACAAGTGCAGCGATGAAGCGGCGTTGTTCCAGTATTTCCAGGGGCACCCGATCGGTCTTGCCGACGGATCGCTCCGGTCGCTGCGTGCGCTCTATGCGACGCGATTCGGGCGAGATTTCTGGCGCGTGGCGGGATCGCACCGCTGGATGACATTCGACGTCGCACCGCATGGCACATCCGTGCACGCGTTGCACCGATACCTGATCGAAAAGGGGATTTACGAATGAACGCAAAGCACACGCCGATTGCCGGATTCCGGATCGCGCGCGCCACGGCGAAGCGGGGCCGGCCGGCGAACCGGCATCGCCTCGCACTCGTCTCCGAAGCCAGGCAACTCCTCGACATGCTCGTCGCAAACGAACTCCATCAAAGCCTGGCGCGCGTCATGCGCAAGTCCGCCGTCGGGCACGACACACGGCCAGCCGACATGCCGGCGTCCCCGCCGCGACGCACCGTCTTCAACGTCGGGCGTATCGATCTCTCGAAATGCCAGTTGCCGGTCGTATCGATCGCGGAAATCGAAGCCAGCGGCCGCCGGGAGACACTCATGCACTTCGGACACGACCCCGACGCGTAGCCGGCAACGACAGGAAAAAGCCGTCCGGTTCGGCTCGACAACGACCGTTTACGTCTCCCGTTGGTAACGGTCTTTAACGGACACCATGCCGGAAGCACTGTCCGACAGTGCCCGGCCTGATCCGATTTTTCCCGCATTCCGATCAGTCGCGTCCCACAATCGCCGCCTAACCCTTCCGCCCCGCCTGCCCCCGCAACCACGCGGCAAACGCAACCACGGGCTCGACCGCGATACTCTCCGGCTCGACATCGAGCCAATAGCCGAACGGTCCGATCGGCTGTACCGGCGACAGCCGCACGAGACTGCCCTCGGCGATCTCCTCCTCGATCATGTTCAGGTCGACCACCGCGAGCCCCGCGCCCTTGCGCGCCGCGCGGATCGCCTGTTCGAGCGTGGAAAACTCGATGCCGTCGGCGATCCGCGCCACCGGCACGCCGGCCTGCTCGCACCAGTCGGCCCATAGCGTCAGGCGCTTGCCTTCGTGCAGCACATGCAGCGACGGCAGTCGGCCGAGCAGCACGTCGAGCGCATCGCCGCGATAACGCGGCGCGCCGACGAGCGCATGCCGTTCCATCATCAGCAGCTCCGACTGCATTCCCGCGCGCGCCGCGCGCCCGAAGCGGATGTGGCAATGGCAGTCGTCGGCCGGCTCGGTGCGGATCGACAGCTCGACGTCGGGCAGCGCCTGCGCGAGCGTGCCGAGCCGCGGCGAAAACCACTGCGTCGCGAAGGTCGGCGGCAGCGACACCGTCAGGCGCCGCTTCGCACCCGGCCGCGTGGCGGCGACTTCGTCGACGCCGCGTTCGATCGTATCGAACGCCTGCCCGATGAACGGCAGCAACCGCTGGCCGGCATCGGTCAGGCGCACGCCCTTGTGATCGCGCTCGAACAGCCGCGCGCCGAGCGCCTCCTCGAGCAGCCGGATCTGCCGGCTCACCGCCCCCTGCGTCACGCACAGCGAAACCGCCGCACGGTTGAAGCTCAGGTGACGCGCGGTCTCCTCGAAAAATCGCAGCGCGATCAACGATGGCAGGCGTCGCATGATGTGTGTCCCTTTCGTTCGTATCGTTCGTATCGTTCGTATCGTTCGTGCTGTTGCGGGCCGGCGCCGCCGTCCATCCCGCCGGCAGTCTCATCGCAACGACGTGCATCAACCGCCGCGCCGTAAAAAGCCCCGAGGGCCCGCCCCCTTCGTCGCATCCATTCATCGCCCCCAGCGCCCGCGCCGCCCGCCTACAATAAGCATCCCGCACCAGACACGACACCGCCCCGTGAGACGCAAGATGCCGGCGCTGAACGCGCTGAAAGCCTTCGAGATGGCCGGCCGCACCGGCAGCTTCACACGCGCGGCCGAGCTGCTCAACGTGACGCAGAGCGCGGTCAGCCGCCAGGTTCGCCAGCTCGAGGGCCAGCTCGGCGAAACCCTGCTCGAGCGGCGCCATCACCAGCTCGAACTGACGGCGGCCGGCCGCGTGCTGCTGCGCGCGCTGCAGCAATCGTTCGACAAGATCGAGCTGACCGTACGCAGCCTGCAGGAAAAAACCCACCTGAACCGCCTGCGCGCGAACGTGCCGCCCACCTTCGCCGCGCGCTGGCTGATGCCGCGGCTCGGCCGGCTGCGCGACGCGCATCCCGAATTCGAGCTGAGCCTCACGACCCGCATCCACGACAGTCTCGGCGAATCGCGCGTGCTCGACTGCGCGATCCGCTTCGGCGACGGCGAATGGGACGGCTTCGACAACGCACTGCTGATGCAGGAGCAGCATATCGCCGTCTGCGCGCCCGCGCTGTATGCGCGGCTGCGGCAGGACGGCGCGCCGATCGACCTGAACCGCTTCACGCTGCTGCACGTGCTCGCCACCGACGACCAGCGCTACCTGACCTGGCAGCACTGGCTGAAGGCCGCCGGCATCGCCGACGTCGACACGCGCGGCGGCTACGAATTCGACCTGCTCGACCACGCGATCCGCGCGGCGATCGACGGCCTCGGGATCACGATCGCCGATCGCCACATGGTCGCGCGCGAACTCGCGACCGGGCAGCTGATGCAGGTGCTCAACGTACACGTCGACGGCCACCAGTCGTACTGGTTCGTCACGCGGCCCGAGCAGACGAACCTGCCGCACATCGTCCAGTTCCGCGACTGGCTGCAGCAGGAAGTGTGGCTCGCGAAGCGCCATCTCGAACCGTCGTCGCCGCTGCCGCAAGTGCCGCTGGCCTAACACACGATCCGTGCCCCAAGCGTAGCCGACCGCCCCGCGCCGCGCCGAAGCGTCAACCGCGGCCGACACCTTACCGGCTCCCGCTCGCGCGCGCATCCGGATCAGTCGAAAAATGCGGGCCCGCCGCCGCCCGTCCCGCTCGCGGCCCGCACCACGGCAGCCTTGCCGGACGCGCGATTCCGGCCGATCGGTCGAGTAACTTGCATTTTTCTCATGCTCGACGCGAAAATAAGTCGTTTGTCGTGCACTAAACGCATGAAGAGAATGGCCTCTGTCCCGTACCGCGCGCGTCGCCACCCGAAGCGATCCGCCCGCAATCATCGGAGGAGTCACTTCATGCGCACTGAACGCAACTACGTGAACGGCCGTTTCGTCGCCCCGGAAAGCGACGCGTTCATCGTGGTCCACAATCCCGCCACCGAAGCGCCGTTCGCGCGCGTGCCGGCCGCGACGCCGGCCGACGCGCTCGCCGCCGTCGACGCCGCGGCCGCCGCGCAAAAGGCGTGGCGCAAGCTGCCGAGCGCCGAGCGCGCCGTGTACCTGCACCGCTTAGCCGACGCGCTGACCGCGCGTGCTCCGGAGATCGGCGCGGCGCTCGCGCAGGAATCCGGCAAGAGCATCGAGGACGCGTCGAACGAAGCCGTCTACGCGGGCCAGATCACGCGCTATCACGCCGAATGGGCACGCCGGATCGAGGGCGAGATCATCCCGAGCGACACGCCCGACGAGAACCTGTTCCTGCAGCGCGAGCCGATCGGCGTCGTCGCATGCCTGATCCCGTTCAACTATCCCGTCTACACGCTGCTGCGCAAGGTCGCGCCCGCGCTGATCGCCGGCAATACCGTGGTCGTGCGGCCGAGCAACCACACGCCGGTGTCCGCGTTCGAGATCGCGAAGGCGGCCGACGAAGCGGGCTTCCCGCCGGGCGTCGTCAACATCCTGACGATGGATCACGCGACGGCCGAAGCGCTGTGCACGCACCCGGCAGTCGGGATGATCACACTGACCGGCAGCGTGAACGCGGGCCGCAAGGTGCTCGATTACTGCAAGGCGAACATCGCGAAGCCGTCGCTCGAACTCGGCGGCAAGACGCCCGCGATCATCGAGCCCGACGCCGACCTCGAACGCGCTGCCGCCGCGCTCGTCGCGTCGAAGACGACCCATTGCGGCCAGCTCTGCACGGCGATCGAGCGCGTGTACGTGCACGACAGCGTGCACGACCGTTTCGTCGCGCTGCTGAAGGAGAAGATGGCCGCCGTGCGCATCGGCGACCGTGCGCAGGACGCCACGCGGATGGGCCCGCTCGTCAGCGCATCGGCGCGCGCGCACATCCACGGGATGGTCGAACGTGCGATCGCGGCGGGTGCGACGCTCGAAACCGGTGGCGCGATTCCCGACGGCCCCGGCTTCTTCTACCCGGCCACGCTGCTCACCGGCGTGCGGCAGGACATGGAGATCGTGCAGGAGGAAACCTTCGGCCCGATCATGCCCGTGCTGCGCTACACGACGATCGACGAAGCGATCGCGCAGGCCAACGACCACCAGTTCGGCCTGTCGTCGGTGCTCTATACCGAGCGCTACCGCACCGCGATGACCGTCGCGAACGCGATCGAGGCCGGCGAGCTGTACGTGAACCGCACGCCGGCCGATCCGTACCAGGGCTTCCACGCCGGCTGGAAGCGCTCGGGCCTCGGCGGCGACGACGGCAAGCACGGGATGCTCGAATTCACGCAGACGCGCCTCGTCGTCATGAAGTACTGACACCGCCGCACCAACGCACCGTTTCCGGCGCGCGCACCACGACACCACGCCGCGCGCGCCGCCCCTGACCCGACCAGAACATAAAAAACCTGCAGGCGTCCGCTTCAAGGACGCCTGATGGAGGAAGACATCATGCCGACCCAACCGTCGACGCCCGCCGCGTCGCTCGCGCTGCACGACGACGCTCACGCGTCGCAGCATTCCCGCGCGCAACGCTACCTGCAACTGCTGCTGCTCGTGATTGCCGCGGGCGCGATCTACCCGATGCTGTATCTGCGGCAGGTGTACCAGCCGACGATGCTGCAGTTTTTCCATATCGACGACGTGCAGCTCGGTTACCTGTATTCGTCGCTCGGCACGATCTTCCTCGTCAGCTACCTGCCGAGCGGCTGGCTCGCCGACCGCCTGTCGCCGCGCTGGCTGATCTGCTTCTCGCTGCTCGCGACGGGCGCGCTCGGGCTCGTCTACGCGACCGGGCCGTCGTTCCACACGCTCGTGCTGATCTTCGGCGGCTGGGGGTTGACCACCGGCCTCACGTTCTGGGCCGCCGTGATCAAGCGCGTGAACATGATCGCGGGCCCCGACGAACAGGGCCGTTTCTTCGGGCTGCTCGACGGCGGCCGCGGGCTCGTCGAGGCGCTGCTCGCGACGATCGCGATCACGCTGTTCGCCTACATGACGCAAGCGCGTGGCGGCACCGATGCAGCCGGCTTCACGCTCGTCGTGCATCTGTACGCGTTCTTCTGCATCGCGCTCGGCGTGCTGCTCGCGCTGGTGAAGGATCCGGCGGGCGCGGACGATCGCAAGGCCGTGACGGAACGCCGAAAAGGCAGCGTGCTGACCGACCTGAAGACGCTCGCGGCGATCCCCGAGCTGTGGCTCGTCGCCGCGATCGTGTTCTGCGGCTACCAGGTGTTCTGGGCGACCTACAGTTTCTCGGCCTATCTGCATGAAGGCAATTTCGGGCTCAGCGCGACGGCGGCCGGCTTCATCACGACGCTCAAGCTGTGGATGCGTCCCGTCGGCGGCATCGGCGGCGGCTTCCTCGGCGACCGCGTGTCGAAGGTGTCGGTGCTGTTCTGGGCGCTGGTGCTCACCGCGCTGTCGCTCGTCGGGCTGATCGCCGCGCCCGCGCACAGCCCGCAGGCGATGCTCGTCGTGCTCGTGCTGTTCATCGGCATCCTCACCTATGCGATCCGCGGCCTCTACTGGTCGCTGCTCGACGACTGCAAGGTGCCGACCCATTGCGCCGGACTCGCGATCGGCCTGATCTCGGTGCTCGGCTATTCGCCCGACGTGTTCGTGCCGCTGATCAACGGCTACGTGACGCAGACCTGGCCGGGCGCCCACGGCTACCAGCTCTATTTCGGCTACATCGCTGCGATCGCGCTCTGCGGCGCGGGCGCCGCCGCGTTCCTCAAATACCGCCTCACCCGCATTCACCGTATCCAGGAGTCCGCATGAAGATCGTTTCGCTCGAAACCCATATCGTCGCCGTGCCGCCGCCGCATGTCGGCGGGATGTACTGGATCTTCGTGAAGCTGAAGACCGACGACGGCATCGAAGGCGTCGGCGAGATCTACTCGGCGACGTTCGGCCCGAAGGCGATGGCGCCGATCATCGACGACGTGTTCGAACGCCACCTGCTGAACCGCGACCCGCATCACGTCGAACGGCTGTTCCGCCAGGCCTATTCGAGCGGCTTCACGCAGCGACCGGATCTCACGATGATGGGCGTGGTCAGCGGCCTTGAAATGGCGTGCTGGGACATCATCGGCAAGGCCGCCGGCAAGCCCGTGTACGAACTGCTCGGCGGAAAGATCCACGAGCGGCTGCGCTCGTACACGTACCTGTACCCGAAGAACGCGAAAGGCGAATACGACTACGACGATCCCGACCTCGCGGCCGAATGCGCGGCCGAGAACGTGAAGCTCGGCTTCACGGCCGTCAAGTTCGATCCGGCCGGTCCGTACACGGCCTACTCGGGCCACCAGCTGTCGCTCGAAGTGCTCGACCGCTGCGAGACGTTCTGCCGCAAGGTGCGCGAAGCCGTCGGCAGCAAGGCCGACCTGCTGTTCGGCACGCACGGGCAGATGGTACCGTCGTCGGCGATCCGGCTCGCGAAGCGGCTCGAGAAATACGACCCGCTGTGGTTCGAGGAGCCGGTGCCCCCCGGCCAGGAAGAGGCGATCGCGCAAGTCGCGAAGCACACGTCGATTCCGATCGCGACCGGCGAGCGCCTGACCACCAAGTACGAATTCCACAAGTTGCTGCAGGCGGGCGGCGCATCGATCCTGCAGTTGAACGTCGCGCGTGTGGGCGGCCTGCTCGAAGCGAAGAAGATCGCGACGCTCGCCGAAGTGCACTACGCGCAGATCGCACCGCACCTGTACAACGGGCCGGTGGGCGCGGCCGCGAGCATCCAGCTCGCGACCTGCACGCCGAATTTCCTGATCCAGGAAAGCATCATGACGTGGGGCGGTTTCCACGCCGAAGTCGTGAAGACGCCGATCCGCTGGGAAGACGGCTACATCGTCCCGTCGAGCGAGCCGGGCCTCGGCATCGAACTCGACATGGACGTCGTGAAGCGCCACACGCCGTACACCGGCGAACGGCTGCATCTGCAGATGGGCGAAAAGCCCGTCGACGTGAAGGATCTCGCCCCCGCGAAGGGCTGAGCGCAAAGGACAGACATGAGCTACGACTACATCATCGTCGGCGCGGGCTCGGCCGGCTGCATCCTCGCGAACCGCCTGAGCGAATCGGGCCGGCACTCGGTGCTGCTGCTCGAAGCGGGCGAACGCGACGCGTCGTTCTGGTTCAAGGTGCCCGTCGGCTTCACGAAGACCTACTACAACCGCCGCTACAACTGGATGTACTACAGCGAGCCCGAGGCGCAGCTCGCCGATCGCAAGCTGTACTGCCCGCGCGGCAAGGTGGTCGGCGGGTCGGGCTCGATCAACGCGATGGTCTACGTGCGCGGCCAGCGCAGCGACTACGACGACTGGGCGGCCGCCGGCAATCCGGGCTGGGCGTATGACGACGTGCTGCCGTACTTCCGCAAGCTCGAAACCCACGCGGCCGGCGCGACCGATCCGCAGCATCACGGCGCGACGGGGCCGATCCACATCACGTCGATGAAGGCCGACGTGCATCCGATCGTCCATGAGTTCCTGAAGGGCTGCGGCGAACTGAACCTGCCGCGCACCGACGATTTCAACGGCGCGCAGTTCGAGGGCGCGGGCATCTACGACCTGAACACGAAGCACGGCGAACGCTGCTCCAGCAGCTTCGCGTACCTGCGTCCCGCGCTGGGCCGCGCGAACCTCACGCTCCGCTCGGGCGTGCTCGTGCGGCGCGTGACGTTCGACGGCACGCGCGCGACCGGCGTGGTCGTCGCGGGCGGGCATGGCGACGAAACGCTCGTCGCCGCGCGCGAGGTGATCCTCGCGGCCGGTGCAGTCGATACGCCGAAGCTGCTGCAACTGTCGGGCGTCGGCGATCCGGCGCTGCTCGCGCGCCGGCGCGTGCCGCTCGTGCATGCGCTGTCGGCCGTCGGCCGCAACCTGCAGGACCACCTGTGCGTGAGCTTCTACTTCAAGGCGAACCGGCCGACGCTGAACGACGAGATGGGCACCCTGCTCGGCAAGATGAAGATCGGCCTGCGCTATCTGCTGACGAAGCGCGGCCCGCTCGCGATGAGCGTGAATCAGGCGGGCGGCTTCTTCCGCGGCACGGCCGATGCGCACGAGCCGAACATTCAGCTCTACTTCAACCCGCTGTCGTACCGGATCCCGAAGAGCGACCGCGCGAGCATCAAGCCCGAGCCTTACTCCGGATTCCTGATCGCGTTCAACCCGTGCCGGCCGACGAGCCGCGGCACGATCGAGATCGCCTCGAACCGCGCGGAAGATGCCGCCAAGATCCACATCAATGCGCTGACCACGCAGAAGGATCTCGACGAGGCCGTGCAGGGCAGCAAGGTGATTCGTGCGCTGATGCGCGCGCCGGCGCTGAAGTCGATGACCGTCGAGGAAATCTCGCCGGGGCCGCAGGTCGATTCCGACGAAGCGATGCTGCAGTATTTCCGCGAGCAGTCGGGTTCGATCTACCACCTGTGCGGCTCGTGCGCGATGGGGCCGGACGCCGCGACGTCGGTGGTCGATGCGTCGTTGCGCGTGCACGGGCTGCAGGCGCTGCGGATCGTCGATGCATCGGTGTTCCCGAACATCACGTCGGGCAACATCAACGCGCCGACGATGATGGTCGCGGAGAAAGGCGCGGATCTGGTTCTGGCGGATGCGGGGCGTGGCGACGCGGCTGCCGTGAGAGCAAGCGAACGGGAAACGGTCACGCATTAAGGCGGCTGCGTTCTCGACGATGCGGGCAGGCGCGCGCCATGCGGTTGCGTGCCGGCCCGGTGATCGGCTTCACGATGCGACTCAACTCAACGCAACGTCAACGCCGCGACTACGCGCAATAGGACAACACGATCAACGGGTCGCCCCCTTCCTTCGTTGCTCGCCAGTTGATGAACGCGCTGCACTCGACGAGTGCGGCGAATATCTCCGGATTGCGGTCCTTCAACGCTCCCGCATCGTCGATCCGCAGCGACACGATGCCGTGCTCGTAGCAATAGTCGCTCATGCAATCGTTCCATGCATCCATGTTCCGGCCGTAGTAACCCGGAAATCCGAATTCGCTCGCGAAGTAGTCGTGAAACTTCGCCCAATCGCCAAGCGTTTTTCCGTCCACGCTGAATCGGTTCATCGAGCCCTCTCGTTCATCGGAAAATCACTACCGCCGTTCGTTTTTCACGCCCCGAGAGCCGGTTCGCCCGCATCGAACAGGTCGCGCCCGCCCGGGTCGATCCCGCAGATCGTCGACACACTGCAGCGAACCGCATCTCGTCCTTCAATTCACCTCCAATCCCGCGCCCCGCTCCGCACCTCCACCTCGTCGAACACCCGCACGATATGATCGATCATCGCGCTCATCCGCGCGGTATGTCGCAAGTCCTTGTGCGTCACCATCCAGACTTCGTAAGGACGCGCCGACGTACGCGCCGGCCACACGCGCACCAGCGCGTCGCGCTCCGCGATCGGCACCGGGAGTTCGGCGAGCCCGAGCCCGGCGCGCGCCGCCGCGCGCAACATCAGATTCGAATTCAACCCCGACACGATCCGCCCCGCGCGCACCGGCTCGCCGACCACCGTGAGCGGGCCGCGTGCATTCAGGTGCGGCAGGAAGCACACGAGGTCATGTCCTTCGAAGCCGGTGCCGGGCACCGGTTCGCCATGCCGCTCCAGGTATTCCTCCGACGCGTACAACCCCGTCGGCCACGCGGCGAGCCGGCGCGTGAGCAGATCGGGATTGTCGGGCTTGATCGTGCGGATCGCGATGTCCGCCTCGCGCTTGGCCAGGTTCTCCACCTGCGTCGACGTGTTGAGCAGCACGCGCACGTCCGGATGCTCGTCGTGCAGGTCGCGCATCGCGCGCATCACGAATTCGAGCCCGATCGTATCGGTCGTCGTCACGCGCACGTCGCCGGCAAGACGCCGGTCGACGCCCTGGGTCTGCCGCACCAGGTCGATCGCCGATTGCTCCATCTTCTCCACGTTGCGCAGCGCGACCTCGCCCACCGCGGTCGGCACGTACCCGGCCGACGTGCGCAGGAACAGCGTCGCGCCGAGCGCGCGCTCGAGCGCCGCGAGCCGCCTGCCGACCGTCGCCTGGTCGAGCCCGACCGCCCGCGCGGCGCCGCGCAGGCTGCGTTCGCGGTGGATCGCGAGAAAGATCCGAGCGTCGTCCCAGTTCAAGCGGCTTCTCCGGTGTGATGCAAATTTGCATCTGTGGTCGTGCAAATCGCTGCGCGAATTCATCAAGGCCCAAGCCTATACTTTTTTCACCGACCACTCACCAGTCTTTTCGAGGCAAACATGTCCGATACGCTCTCCCCCGTTCCCGCCGACATGGCGGCAGTCGAAATCACCCGCCCCGGCGGCCCCGAAGTCCTTGCAACCGCACGTCGCCCCGCGCCGCAGCCGAAGGCAGACGAAGTGCTGATCCGGGTTCACGCCGCCGGCGTGAACGGCCCGGACGTGCTGCAACGCAAGGGACTCTACAACCCGCCGCCCGGCGCATCCGACATCCCGGGCCTGGAAATCGCGGGCGAAGTCGTCGCGACCGGCGCAGCCGTGCACGGCTTCGCGCCGGGCGACCGGGTCAGCGCGCTGGTGACGGGCGGTGGTTATGCGGAATACGCGGTCGCCCATCAACTCACGACGATGAAGCTGCCGCCCGGACTCGACATGATCGAAGCCGCGGCGCTGCCGGAAACGTTCCTGACGGTCTGGCTGAACCTGATCCAGCGCGGGCGGCTGCAGGCGGGCGAATCGGTGCTGATCCACGGCGGCGCGTCGGGCATCGGCACCACCGCGACGATGATCGCGAAGGCGATGGGCGCGTCGACCGTCATCACGACGGTCGGCTCGGAAGCGCATCGCGCCGCGAGCCTGCGGCTCGGCGCGGATCACGCGGTGCATTACCGGGAAGAAGATTTCGTCGCCGAAGTCGACAGGATCACCGCCGGCAAGGGCGTGGACGTGATCCTCGACATCATCGCGGGCGACTACGTCGCGCGCAATTACCGGGCCGCGGCGATGAACGGGCGGATCCTGCAGGTCAGCGCGCTGAACGGGCCGGCGAAGGAACTCGACGTGTGGCCGATGATGACCAAGCGCCTCACGCACATCGGTTCGACGCTGCGCTCGCGCACGCCGGAGGAGAAGGGCGCGCTCATCGCCGAACTCGAACGGCACCTGTGGCCGCACGTCGCAGCCGGCACGGTCAGGCCGCAGGTGTTCCGCACCTTCCCGCTCGACGACGCGCGCGGCGCGCACGCGCTGATCGACTCCGGTGTGCACGTCGGCAAGATCGTGCTGACGACGGCCGCGCACCGCGCGGCCTGACCGGGCACGACGCGTCAGTTCACGCTCGTGCGCTTCTCGACGAACCGCCGCACATAATCGTCCGCCGGACGCGACAGGATGTCGTCCGGCGTGCCGACCTGCACAAGCGTGCCGTCGCGCAGGATCGCGATCCGGTCGCCGATGCGCAGCGCCTCGTCGAGATCGTGCGTGATGAACACGATCGTCTTCGACAGCGTCGCCTGCAGTTCGAGCAGTTGATCCTGCATCTCGGTGCGGATCAGCGGATCGAGCGCGGAGAACGCCTCGTCCATCAGCAGCACGTCGGTATCGGCCGCCAGCGCGCGCGCCAGCCCGACACGCTGCCGCATCCCGCCCGACAACTCGTCCGGATAATGATCGCCGTAGCCGTCGAGCCCGACCTTCGTCAGCCAGTTGCGCGCGGCCTCGGCCGCGTCGTGGCGCTTCTCGCCGCGCGTGCGCAGCGCATACGCGGCGTTGTCGAGCACGGTCTGGTGCGGCAGCAGCCCGAAGTTCTGGAACACCATGCTGACCTTGAAACGGCGCAGCTCGCGCAGCCCGTGCGCGTCGAGCTTGATCACGTCGCTGCCGTCGATCACGATCTCGCCGGCCGTCGGCTCGATCAGCCGGTTGAAGTGCCGCACGAGCGTCGATTTCCCGGAACCCGACAGCCCCATGATCACGAAGATCTCGCCCGACTCGATGCCGAGGCTCACGTCGTTGAGCCCGACGTTGCAGCCGGTTTCGGCCAGCACGTCGGCCTTGCGCTTGCCCGAGCGCAGCAGGTCGAGCACGCGCGCATGCGCGGCCTGCGGCCCGAACAGCTTGTACACGTGTTTGACGTCGATGGTCGCCATGTCTGCCTCCGTTCCTATGCGCGCGACGATTGCGTCGCCTGATTCGAATCGACGCCCGCCGACTCCGCCTTGCGCGGCAGCCGGTACGGCACGCGCGACGCGCCCTTCTGTCGGCGCTGCTGTGCGAGCCGGCGGCGCGCGCGCCGCTCCTGGCCGAAGCCCTGGCTGATCCGGTCGATCACGATCGCGAGGATCACGATCGCGAGGCCGGCCTGCGTGCCCTTGCCGACGTCGAGCGTCTGGATGCCCGCGAGCACGTCCTCGCCGAGCCCGCGCGAGCCGATCATCGACGCGATCACGACCATCGACAGCGCCATCATCGTCGTCTGGTTGATGCCGGCCATGATGCTCGGCCGCGCGAGCGGCAACTGCACGTTGACGAGCAATTGCCAGCGCGTCGTGCCGAACGCACGCGCGGCTTCCGTCACGTCCGGATCGACCTGGCGGATGCCGAGATCGGTCAGGCGGATCAGCGGCGGCAGCGCGTAGATGATCGTCGCGAGGATCGCGGGCACCTTGCCGAGGCCGAACAGCATCAGCACCGGGATCAGGTACACGAAGCTCGGCAGCGTCTGCATCACGTCGAGCACGGGCAGCAGCATCCGGCGCAGCCATGCGCTGCGCGACGCGAGGATGCCGGCCGGCACGCCGATCGCAACCGACAGCACCGTCGCGACGAGCATCAGCGCGAGCGTCTGCATCAGCTTGTCCCACAGGCCGAAGCAGCCGATCGCGTAGAGCAGCAGCATGAAGAGCGCGCCGAGGCCGATGCGGCGCGTCGCGTTCCACGCGATCGCGCCGACGACCAGCAGCACGAGCCACGGCGGCGCGACGCGCAGCGCGCCTTCGAGCGGCACGAGCAGGTAGCGCAACACGAGCGCGCTGAAGTGATGGAAGCTGTCGCCGTATTGCGCGACGAACGTCTCGAGCGCGCTGTTCACCCAGTCGGCGATCGACAGGTGCAGAAAGAAGCCGTTCATGTTGATTCTCCGTCGCGCCGCGAAGGCGCGTGACGGCGGCGACGGGCGCGGGCCCGTCGCCGCGCGCAGGTTACGCGCCCTTCAGGCTGCCGGCGATCTTCTGCGCGACGTCGGCCGGCACCCACTGCTTCCACATGTCCTGACGGGTCTTCAGGAACTGCGTGGCCATCGCCGCGCCGTCGATCTTCCTCGTCGTCATCTCGAGGATCGTCTGGTTCAGGAAGTCCATCGGGAAACGCACCTTGCCGAATACGCCGACGAGATCGGGATTCGCATCGGCGAACGGCTTCGACACGCCGACCGTCAGCCGCGACACCATGTACGACGACGCGCACTGGTGCGTGCTGCTCTCGTCGCGCAACGTCTTCCAGCATGCTTCGTTATAGGCCGGCATCTTCAGCGCGGTGAACTTGTATTTCGCCATCAGCGCGGCCGGGCCCCAGTAATAGAACACGATCGGCGCGCCGCGCTGGTACGCGGACGCGATCGCCGCGTCGAGCGCCGCACCGGTGCCCGGGTGGAAGTTCGTGTACGACTGGTCGAGCTTCAGCACCTTCAGCAGGCGCGTGTTCACGCGCTCGCAGTCCCAGCCCGTCGGGCAGTTCAGGAAGCGGCCCTTGTCCGGTTCCTCCTCGTCGGCGAACACCTGCTTGAACTTCGGCAGATCGTCGACCGACACGAGCCCGGGCGCGACCGGCTTGATGTTGCGCGCCGGATCGCCCTTCACCACGTAGTCGGGCACGAACCAGCCTTCGGTCGTGCCGCCCGGCAGCGTGTCGCCGATCAGCTTCACGGCGCCCGACGAAACGGCCTTCGCGGTGATCTCGCTGCGGCCCGTCCACTGCTCGGCCCAGATCTGCAGGTCGTTGCGCGCGAGCGCCGTTTCGGTGGCGGCCGTGCTGCCCGGCACGACGTCCGTCTTGCAGCCGTAGCCCTTCTCCATGATCTGCCGCAGCACTTCGGTCGCAAACGATCCGCTCTCCCACGTGATGCCCGCGAAATGGACCGTCTTGCCGTCGGCGCACGCGCCGCCGGCCGCATGGGCCGCGGGCGCGGACAGGATCGCCGCGGCGGCGAGAAGGACCGTTTTCAGTCGTCGAATCTGCATGGTGGGTCGTCTCCAAATCGAATCTGTTGTTTGTGCGTCGCGGCATGCGCGGCGACCGGCAAATCGCGAAGCCAGCCACGTCCGGTCAGGCTGCATGGTCGAGCCACCAATATGTTTAGGGAAACGAGTAATTCCGATCATTGCAATCGGCAGCGCCAATCGATCGTCGGGTGCCTCGCGAGGCCCGCCGGACGGGCCCCTCAGCCGATTCACCGGGCCCGCGCACGGCCCGGAACGGGCTGCGTCGAGCCTTGTTCGGGCACAGCTCGACCCACATTGAAGCGCGGCGCCGCGCACACCGTTTCGACCGTCGAAACGACCCGCCGCGCCCCATTGGCGAACCCGATCCCATCCATCGAAATTACTCGCTTTCGAATCCGTTTCGGCTTGGGAAGAATGCGCGGTGTCATCGGAGGAGACACGACCCGACCCAGCCGGTCGCCGCGCCGCCGCGCATCGCGCGTTTCCGGCGCCGCGCGCGCTGCGCCGGGTCGCCCCGGATGACGGGGCGCGCCTCGCCGGACGCGCTCACGACAACCGATACAAGAAGCTGGATATCCCGGAGATCTCTCAATGAAAAAGACCCTGACGGCGCTCGCCGTAACGGCAACCTTCGCAGCCCCCGCGTTCGCGCAAAGCAGCGTCACGCTGTACGGCGTGATCGACGAAGGCCTGAACTACACGAACAACGTCGGCACCGGCCACGTCTACGAGATGGCGAGCGGCTACGCGCAAGGCAGCCGCTGGGGCCTGAAGGGCAGCGAGGATCTCGGCGGCGGCATGAAGGCGATCTTCCAGCTCGAGAACGGCTTCGACGTGAACACCGGCCGGCTCAACCAGGGCGGCCGCATGTTCGGCCGCCAGGCATACGTCGGCCTGAGCCAGACGCAGTACGGCACGCTGACGTTCGGCCGCCAGTACGACTCCGTCGTCGACTATCTCGCGCCGACCACGGCCAACGGCAACTGGGGCGGCTACCTGCTCGCGCACCCGTTCGACAACGACAACACCGACAACTCGTTCCGCCTCGACAACACGGTGAAGTACGCGAGCCCGAACTTCGGCGGCTTCCAGTTCGGCGGTGCATACAGCTTCAGCAACAGCACGAACTTCTCGGACAACCGCGCGTACAGCTTCGGCGCGCAATACCAGAACAACGGCCTGCTGATCGGCGCCGCCTACCTGCAGGCGAACCGGCCGGGCGACGGCTCGGCCGGCGCGATCACCGCGAACGACGCGAGCTACATCGCCGAGCGCATGCGCGTGTTCGGCGCGGGCATCAACTACACGTTCGGACCCGCGACGGTCGGCTTCGCATACACGAACTCGAACTACAAGAACCCGACCGGCAACGGCTACCTCGGCACGCCAGGCGCGATCATCGCACCGGGTGCGACCGTCAGCGCGATCAAGTACCAGAACTTCGAGGTGAACGGTTCGTACCAGATCACGCCGGCGTTCATGGTCGGCGCGCAGTACGTGTTGTCGCTCGAGAAGTACGACGCATCGACCGGCGACGCGAAGCCGAAGATCCACTCGGTCGGATTGATGGCCGACTACAACCTGTCGAAGCGCACCGACGTGTACGTGCAGGCCGCGTACCAGCACATCGCCGGCGACAAGACGAACTCGATTCTCGACAACGCGTTCATCCCCGGCACCGACGCGCCGTCGTCGACGTCGAACCAGGTGGCCGTGCGTCTCGCGCTGCGCCACAAGTTCTGACGCAACCCGGTTCTCCGTTCTTCACGCGACACCCGCGCCGCTCGGCCCGAGGTGTCTTCGCCCGCCCGCAAGCGCCAGCCTGCCGGCGGGTTTTTTGTTTCGCGCCGCGACGACGCGAGGCAACGTGATTCGGCGCAGGTCGTGCGTGCGCCCGGTCAACGCTGACAGGACAACCGCCCACGATTCGCCGGTACGCTGCGTGCCACCTCGACGTCAGGCATTCCCATGCCGCACGACGAGCGCGACGTATCGCGCGGCCATCAAGCCCGAGCCGTATTCCCGATACCTGATCGCGTTCAACCCGTGCCGGCCGACGAGCCGCGGCACGATCGCGCTCGCGTCGAATCGTTTCCCGCGCAACCGACGCGCCTCACGGATGGAAGGGAACGCGCGATTTCCGCGCGATCGCCTCTCCGGCAACGGCGGTCGCCCCCCTGCATCGCCTGATCGGAACAACGCCCGCCGGCACACGGGAAAACACTGCCATGAACCCGCCGCGCAGCCTGCGCGCACGGGCTCGAAACGTGCATTCGGTTTTGACGCAAGCCCCCGTGAAACAGGGAGAACCGTGACGTCCGTTGTCCACCGTACGCGGGCAAGGGTTTGTCTGGTTGGCTTTCGATGCCCGCCTGCACTAGCCTCGTGAGGTCTGCCCCCGCGTCGTTCGGCCGGCGGGACATGACGTCGTGCACATCGACAATCGAGTGTCGGCGCGCGGCCTCGCTGCCGACGTTTCATTGCGTTCGATCACGCATGTCGTTGCCGCCGGAGAAACATCCTCTGGCTCGCGTGCGATGTGACGCGAGGAGATCCGGGGCAACACGCGCGCCGGCCAGCCGTCGGTGTGCACCGGGGAACCGCAGGCCCGATCGTGGAGACGCACCGTGAAGCGCATGCCATTTCGCTGCATCCATGCCATCAGCTATGCAAGCGTGCTGCTCTTTCAGGCCCAGGCGCAAGCGCAGTCGCTCGACGCCCAGTCGACGCAGGAGAACATTTCCGCGCTGCGCCAGGAAGTCGATCGCCATCTGCAGGAACTGAGTGCGCTCAAGCGCAAACTGGCCGACGAGGAAGCCAATCTCTCGCGCCTGAGCCGGGCGCTGGACAACCGCGAACTCGCGGCCCGGCGTGGCGCGGGCACCGGCGATGCCGGCGGCTCCGGCGACGCGGCGACGCAGGCCGATACCGGCTCCCCGGGCGGCGCGCCCGGCGCGGCCGGCAACGCCCCCGGCAACGTGCAATCGTCGGCCGGGTCCGCCGCGCCGCCGAGCCGGCCGGTCGGCCAGGCGCCGGTGGCGGAAACCGCACCGCCGCCTGTCGCGCCGATCTTCGATCAGCCCGGCGTGCTGACGCCGAAGAACAAGTTCGTCGTCGAGCCGTCCTTCCAGTTCAGCTATTCGTCGTCGAACCGCGTCGCACTCGTCGGCTACACGATCATCCCGGCGCTGCTGATCGGCCTGGTCGACGTACGGGAAGTCAAGACGACCACGCTGACGGGCGCGGTCGCGGTGCGCTACGGGATCACCAACCGGATGGAAGTCGAAGTCCGCGTCCCCTATGTGTACTCGACGAACGACACGATCAGCCGCGAGATCTTCACCGGCACCGCCCAGGACAACGCGTTCAACAGCCACGGCAAGGGCCTCGGCGACGTCGAAATGACGCTGCGCTACCAGTTCAATACCGGCGGCCCCGACAAGTTCTATTACATCGGCTGGCTGCGCTTCAAGAGCGCCACCGGCAAGAGCCCGTTCGACGTCGTCACCGACTGCGTCACGCGCTGCGTCGGCAATGCCACCGGCACCGGCCTGCCGCTCGAGCAGCCGACGGGCTCCGGCTTCTACGCGATCCAGCCTGGCCTCACGTGGCTCTTTCCGTCCGACCCGGTGGTGTTCTTCGGCAACCTGAGCTATCTGCACAGCTTCAGCCGCGACAATCTCAGCCTCACGATTCGCGATGGACAGAAGGACTTCATCGGCAAGGTGCAGCCCGGCGACATCTGGGGTTTCAATATCGGCATGGGCCTCGCGCTGAACGAGAAAGCGTCGGTGAGCCTCGGCTACGACCAGAGCATCGTACTGCCGACGAAACAGAACGGCCAGACGGTGCCCAGTTCGGTGCGCGTGATCCTCGGCTCACTGCTCCTCGGTTACTCGTACCGGTTGTCGCCGAAGACCACGCTGAATCTCTCGATCGGCGCCGGCCTCACACGCGACACGCCGGACGTGGTCATGACGCTGCGCGTGCCGATCGCATTCTGATCGCCAGCGTGCGCGTGCGGCGGGCCGCGCGCCGCACGCGGGCCCCGGCGCGCCAGTGCGCGCTCGCCTGCCATTCATCGGTCGCTCACCGAGCCTTCATCGCCCCGGCAACACGCCGATCAACGCATTGTTCAGCGTCGACATCACGTTCAGGTTCTTGAACGTCGACAGTGTGTTGACGGTCGTGTTGATCGTCGTCACCGCCTGGATCTGCTGGTTGTTCAACGTGTTCTGGATTACCGCGCCGGTCAGCGCCGGCAGCGCGGCGGGCTGCGCGGCGTTGCCGGCGCCGACCTGGATCAGCGCGCCCGCGTTCGCGGCCGCCAGCGCCTGCGCCTGTTGCGCGGTGATATGACTGATGTCCGGGATGTTGAAGCTGGTCGTCGTGACCAGATTGCCGTTCACGAACGCGACACGCGACACGCCGAACGAAACCTTCAGACCGCTCGGCATATCGAAGCCGCCGCGCATCGCATCGAGGCGCGCGTCGCTGAGCGCGATCGCGCCGGCTGCCGGCCAGTTCCGTTCCTGCGCGCCGCCCGGCTCCGCGGCCGGCGGCCCTGCCGCGCACTCCGCCATCGCGAGCGGCGCGGCACGCAGGATCGGCACCTCGCCGGCCCGCGACTCCGCAGGCGCCGCATCCGCACCCGCATTCGCGGCGGATGCCTCGACGACGCCGCTCGTCTGCGCGACCGGCACGTCGGTCGCGGCCAGCGCGTCGTCCTGCATCGCCGCCGCACTCACGGACGTCACCCCGCCGCACACCATCACGGCGATGCCGGCGATGTTCCTGGTCTGGGATCTCATGACGGTCCTCAAAAGTCGTTCGGGCCGTGCTTCGGCATCACGACGTTGTACAGGCCGTCGCGCGCGATACCGGTGTAGAGCGGCGCGCTGGGCGCGACGCGCCAGTCACGCGGGTCGTTGAACACCGCCAGCTCGGGCCGATTGTGAATCACGAAAATCACATGGTCTTCCCACTTCTGCTCGAAGCTCGCCAGCGACATCGGGCGCGTGCCGGTGGCAGGATCGCCGACGAGCACACGCCCGTCACGCAGCCCCTTCACGACCACGAAATGGTGATAGCCGTGCTCGGTGATCAACACGATCGCCGGCGTGTGCGTCCTGGCGAGCGTCTGCAACGGCAGCTCGAAGCCGTCCGCGACGAAGCCGTGCGCGTCGAGAAACCGCCGGATGTCGAGCAGCGAGAAGCCCTGCTGGCGAATCTTCTCCTGATTGCCGTTCTCCCACATCTGGGCGAAGGCGGTCTGCTCGGTCATCGGATAGTCATACTGATAAGTCAGCAGCGTCGCGACGGCAGCCGACCCGCAACTGAAATCGAATTGCTGCTTGACGGTGCGCTTGAAGCGGGCCTCCTTGAGACTCGTGACGTGCATCGCATAGCCGGCGCCCGCCGGATCGACGACCGTCATCTCGTCCGCCCATGCAACCGGGACGGACAGCGCGTAAGCGAGCGCCGCGATGCATGCTGCGGCAACCTGTCTCATCGCTCAGTTCCCGAAGCGCACGTTGAGCACCGTCGCGTTCTGAATCAGCACGTTGGCGCCGGTATTCTGGATGACCGTGGGCAGGCCGCTCGCATTGGCGAACGAGCCGTCGGCGATCGAATTCGAGCCGGTCGACACGCGGTTCGCCACGTTATCGGTCACCGCGCCGGTCAGATAGTTTTGGCCGATCAGCGCATCGCCGCCCCGATGCTCGTCGAGCTGGTCAGGCGTCATCGCGACACCGAAGCCGCCCGCTTGAGCGGTCGCGGTGCCGGTCGCAGCGGGTATGGCTGCCGCAGGGGGCGCGACGGCCGCGGCCGGATCGGCGTGATCCGCGCGCGCTGCGGGTAGGGAAGGTGCCGCTGCCGGCGCAACATCGGCGGTGGCCTCCGCCGCAACGGTTCGCGACCCGTCAGCCGTGGCATGGGCCGTCAGGCCCGGCAGCAGCGCCGCAGGCAATATCACCAGCAAAAGTGCCGTTCGGATTCGCATGGCTGTCTCCTTGGTCCCTGCGCGAGCCGGCTCGAAACCGGCGCACAGGGAGCGGAATCCGCGTGACCGTCGATCGACGGAAATCAGCCCGGCCTGCGCCAACGAGAGCGAGACGGCCGTTCGGCCATCCCGCCCTCGCCGGCGGTCCTGTCCATCGGCGATGGAACGCAAGTCGCGGGCTCGCCTGCGCCCGCGTCAATGCATCCGGCTCACCAGGACCGGCCGGCCGGCTAACGTCCTACGGACAGGTTCGCCTGGACGGTCACAGCCTGCTGAACGAACGACGCCATGCCGCTGTTCTGGTTGGCGACCATGATGCCCGCGGCGGTCTGGCCGACACTCGCCATCGCGTTGGACATGTTGAACGTCCCCGCGTTGACCGCATTGGCTCCGCCTGCGCCACCCGCGCCGCCGACCGCGCCGTTACCGACGCCGCCGTTGCCGGTGCCGCCTGCGCCGCCCGCGCCGCCCATCGCGCCCACCGCGCCGCTACCCGCGGTTGCGCCGCCGTTGCTGGCCGTCGTCGTCGCGCCGCCGTTCGTCGCGCCGCCGCCCGTGCCCGCGCCGCCGGCACCGCCGTTGCCCGCCGTGGCCGCCGCCGCGCCGCCGGTGCCGCCCGCGGCCGCACCCGCGCCGCCGATGCCTGCGCCCGATCCGCCCGAAGCGGTCGACGTACCCGCCGACCCTGCGCCGCCTGAGCCACTGCCCGAGCCGGTGCCGGTACCCGTGCCGGTGCCGGTGCCGCTGCCGGCCGATGCCGACGCGCTTCCGCTGCCATGATTCCTGGCCCACGCGGAGCCGGGATTGGCTGTGCCGGTGCCGCCGCCCCAGCCTGTGCCGCTGCCCTTGCCGGAACCGCCTACGCCGACCGAGGCCGCGATCGCGCCGCCGCCCGTGCCGGAGCCGGAGCCGCCGCTCGCAGTGGCATTGCCGCCGCCCCCGCCGCTGGCGTCAGGTGAGCCGCCGGCTCCGCCGCCGCCGCCGTTGCCCGTGCCGGCCGTCGCGCTGCCATTGCTGGCGTTGCCCGCCGTGGCGCTGCCGTTATGCGCGCTGCCG
This sequence comes from Burkholderia sp. BCC1998, assembly GCF_905339875.1. Classification (NCBI taxonomy): domain Bacteria; kingdom Pseudomonadati; phylum Pseudomonadota; class Betaproteobacteria; order Burkholderiales; family Burkholderiaceae; genus Burkholderia; species Burkholderia sp. BCC1998. Next base: position 55,492 of record NZ_CAJPHE010000008.1, on the reverse strand, counting down.
CCTTTGCCGCCGGCGCCGCCTGCACCGCCGCTTCCGCCATTACCGCCGATGCCGCCGTAGCCATACCCGTTGCCGCCCTTGCCGCCGCTCCCGCCGGCCGCGCTGCCCGAGTTGGTCGCGTTGTTGCCGATGCCCCAGACCTGGACATTGCTCACGTACCCGTCGAGTTTGCTGATCGCGACGATCTTGGTGCTGTTGTACGAATCCTGGTAGACACTCGCGCCAGGCGAAACTTCATTCGCATTGGACCCGGTGGAGCTGGTCTGGGTTGAGCTGACTGCGTTGCTGAGAGTGTTCGATCCGTCATCGGCTTTCTGACTGCATGTCGAACTGGTATCGCTGCTGCATGGATTCGCCATTGCGTAGCCGCTGCATCCCAAGGCGAGAAGCGCAGCAGACGCCAATAGAGTTTTGCGCATGAAATCCTCCTGAAGTAACGAGGAACGGCTTGGCCAACTGCACCAATCCGGAGGACAACACGCATCGGCGATGCCAATCCCGCCAGTTGCCTGACGACAGGGAGCCGGTTGGATGCTTTGCGTGACATAACCCGCCTCGCCCGATTACGGCATGCGATTTATGTTTCAGGCCTGAAACGTGTCGATCGGCACGGGGCCGGGACACTCTCGACCCGCGGATGGATTTCTCTATGTATTCAAACGCTTGTCCGATCTTCCGAAGAAGGTCCCTGCAAGCGCGGAATGTTTCACTTTTGAACGGCCGCGGCCGGCCCATACGGGTATGCCCGTCGCACCGGATATCCAATCCCAATCGCAAACGCAGGCCCGGCAAGGACGCCCGCCGAATTCATTCCGATGAGGCATCAAAATCCCGCATGGAGTGCCATTTAGAAATGTTTCGACTATGATTCGGCGCTTTTTCCTCGGATCCTGTCCGCGGCGAGCGCGGGCGCGCGCGAGTCCGGTTATCGGCCGGAACGAGGATTCCTGACGGCAAGCGCCGTGGAATGGCGACGCAAATCCCGCCGAGGTGCGCCGCACGTGACCCACGGGCTGCCTGCGGTGCAACCGCGTGCGGGTACCGGCAGGCTGCCGCTCAAAACACAGGCGAAACGCCCCCGTGCTTCACTGGCCGCTCCCGCCAGATCGGTTCGCATTCCTCTGCTTCTCGACGAACCGCCGCACATCATCGTCCGCCGGACGCGACAGGATGTCGTCCGGCGTGCCGTCGCGCAGGATCGCGATCCGGTCGCCGATCCGCGATGCGTCGTCGAGATCGTGCGTGATGAAACGGCTACGCGACGCCGCTCGACCGCTTCATCAGGCAGGCCGCGTCGCGGCCTGCGGCGCGCGCACCGGACGCCGCAACATGAGCCGCGACCGACGGCCTCCGCAGGGTCGATGAAAGGAAGCGTGTCAGGATGCGGGCATCACGCCACCTGTCCGATGGCGGCCCTGCGCATCGTGACGATGCGCGCGGGCGGAATATTTGCCCACACGATCCGGCTGACATCGGCAACGAATGCCGGATCGCGCAGCGGGTGACGCTCGGGCACGCGCAGGTCGTAGGTGAACTGGATCATCACGCCATCGACCGACAGCACACGCTCGCACTGCCCGACGATCGCCGTCACGTCCTCGCGCGGCAACGTGCGCAGCGGCAGGCAGGACACGATCGCGTCGACACGCGCATCGGGCGGCAGCAGCCGCTCGAGCTGCCGCGCGTCGCCCGATACGATCGAAATCCCGGGAAAGCGCCGCCGCAGGTGCTGCACGAACGCCGGCGCCCGCTCGACCACGACGAGGCGCCCCGGCGCGACGCCGCGTTCGAGCAACGCGGCGGTGATCGCACCGGTGCCGCCGCCGAGCTCGACGACGAGCCCGTTGCCGTCCGGCACCGCATCGGCCATCTCGCGCGCCAGATGCCGCGAACTCGGGCACAACGCGCCCACCGCGGCCGGGCGGCCGACCCACTCTCGCACGAACAGTGCCGAGACACGCAACGCATTCGGCCAGATCATCGGCCAACCTTGCGCGGTTGCGCCATCAGCTTCGGCGTGCCAATGACTGCCTGTAACAGGGCTACGACGCCACGGGGCTCTTTCACGTGCATCCTCCTGAACAAATCCGTCCGCCACGCACGCGCGGCGCTCCATCGATTCTAGGAAATGCAAACTTAAGGCGACGTGAAGATTGTCCCTGATTGCGCCGCCACTGCCGGCCGTGCAATCGACGGCTTCCCGCTCGGCGGTCGACGCGCCGCCGAAGCTGCGCGGGATACCGCGCGCCGACGATCGTGACCTGCCGCAGGGCCGTCCCGATTGCCGACGGTTCGCCGCTCGACGGATCGCGCCGCCCCGCCGCCTCACCGCAGATTGGTCCGCGCCAGCTCGACGATCTCGTCGCCGCGCCCGCTGAGGATCGCGCGCAGCATGAACAGGCTGAAGCCCTTCGCATGCGCGAACTCGATCTTCGGCGGCATCGCCAGTTCGTACTTCGACGTCACGACGTCGACGACCGCCGGCCCGTCGTGCGCGAATGCGGTGCGCACCGCGTGCTCGACGTTCTCCGAATGCTCGACGCGCACGCTGAAGATCCCCGCGCCCTTCGCGATCGCCGCGAAGTCGGTCGGGCTCAGGTCGACGTTCGTGTCGAGATAGCCGGCCGCCTTCAGCTCCATCGACACGAAGCCGAGCAGGCTGTTGTTGTAGACGACGATCTTGATCGGCAGGTCGAGCTGGCGCGCGGTCAGCAGATCGCCGAGCAGCATCGACAGCCCGCCGTCGCCCGACAGCGACACGACCTGCCGCCCAGGATGCGCGCCCTGCGCGCCGAGCGCCTGCGGCATCGCGTTCGCCATCGAGCCGTGATTGAACGAACCATGCAGTTGGCGCTTGCCGTTCATCGTCAGGTAACGCGCGGCCCACAGCGTCGGCGTGCCGACGTCGGCCGTGAAGATCGCGTCGTCGGCCGCGACTTCGTCGACGATCTTCGTCAGGTATTGCGGATGGATCGCGCGGCCCGGCGGTTCGGCCACCGCGAGATCGTCGAGGCCCTTGCGCGCGGCCGCGTAATGCTTCAATGCGTTCTCGAGGAAGTGCCGCTGCGTCTTGCGCGTGAGGCGCGGCAGCAGCGCGGCGATCGTTTCCTTCACGGTGCCGACGAGCCCGAGCGCGAGCGGCGCGCGATGGCCGAGCTGCGAGCCCTTCCAGTCGATCTGCGCGACCTTCGCATTCGTCGGATAGAACGGCCGGTACGGGAAGTCCGTGCCGAGCATCAGCAGCGTGTCGCACGATTCCATCGCGTGATAGCCGGAGCTGAAGCCGATCAGCCCCGTCATCCCGACGTCGAACGGGTTGTCCCATTCGACGAACGGCTTGCCGCGCAGCGCATGCACGACCGGCGCGCCGAGCGTGTCGGCCAGCGCGACCACTTCGTCGTGCGCGCCCTGCGTGCCGCTGCCGCACAGCAGCGTGACCGCGTCCGACCCATTGAGCAGCGCCGCGAGCCGGTCGAGATCGGCGTCCGCCGGCAGGATCGACGGCGGCGCCGAGTCGCTCCACGCGGGCGCTTCCTCCGGGCCGTCGCCGAGCGCGATGTCGCCCGGCAGCACGATCACCGCGACGCCGCGCTCCTCGATCGCGGTGCGCATCGCGCGCGCGAGCACGCGCGGGAACTGCGACGCGTTCGTCACGAGTTCCGCGAAATGGCTGCATTCGCGGAACAGGTCCTGCGGATGGGTTTCCTGGAAGTAGCCGAGGCCGATCTCGGTCGACGGAATGTGCGCGGCGATCGCGAGCACCGGCTGGTGATTGCGGTGGCAGTCGTAGAGCCCGTTGATCAGATGCAGGTTGCCGGGGCCGCAGCTGCCCGCGCACACCGCGAGCCGCCCGGTCGACGCGGCATCCGCGCCCGCGGCGAACGCCGCGCTTTCCTCGTGCCGCGTATGCATCCAGCGGATCGAGCCGATCTGGCTCAGGCTGAACGACAGGCCGTTCAGGCTGTCTCCCGTCACGCCCCAGATGCGCTCGACGCCCGCTGCCGCCAGCGTCTTCGCCAGGTATTCCGCCATCGTCTGTCTAGCCATCATGCCCTCGCTCGTTGATCGGTCGTCACACGATTGAATCGGCTCCGGCAGCCGCCTTCGCCGCTGACCGAACGAGCATACGCGATCGTGCCGCGCGGCGTCGTGAAGACGCGGGCGCCCCGCGCGGCAACGCGCAGCGACGCGCAGCGGCCGGACCGCGGCAGTCCGCCCCTTTCGACGGCGTCGGGCAATCGTCGGCGCGTTGTCGCCGTTTCGTCTGAAACCTGAAACCGGACGGGGCGCCGGCGCCCCGCGCTCAGCCCCAGTCGGACGCCGACTCGTCCGGATCGACGAGCGTCAGCCCGGCCGCCGGCAGTGGCAGCGCGGTCTTGTAGCGCACCTGCTTCAGCGCGAAGCTCGACCGGATGTTCGACACGCCGGGAATCGTCGTCAGCCGCTCGATGATGAAGCGCTCGAGCGTGCGCATGTCGGGCATCACGACGCGCAGCAGATAATCGGCGTCGCCCGACATCAGGTAACACTCCATCACCTCGGGCCGCTGCGAGATCGCCTCCTCGAAACGCTGCAGCGCATCCTCGACCTGCTTCTCGAGGCTGACCTGGATGAACACGTTGATCCGCAGCCCGAGCGGCTCGGGATCGAGCAGCGTGACTTGCTGGCGGAACAGCCCGAGCTTCTCCAGCGCGCGTACGCGGTTGAAGCACGGCGTGGCGGACAGGTTCACCGCGCGCGCGAGTTCCGCGTTCGTGATGCGCGCGTTCTGCTGCAGCTGGTTCAGGATGCCGATGTCGATGCGGTCGAGCCGACGCGGGTTTGCGCTCATGGTCGAAATATTCCGGAAGAGTGGCCACAGCCAGAATATTTACACTATCCGCGAGCGAAATCCCAATGAAATCAGACGCATATTTTGCGGATCGGCGGGTAGCATGATCCGACCGATTGCCACTGATTGCGCGCCGCTCCGAACCGGCGCGCGGGGAGACCTGCGATGACGGACCTGTCGAACGGAATCGACGCCACACGGCGGGCGCGGCTCACGCCGACGCCGACCCGGAAGAAACCGCCGAATGGCTGGAAGCGCTCGACGCCGTCGTCGCGCACGTCGGCAAGGAACGCGCGCAGTACCTGCTCGGCCGGCTCGCCGCGCATGCGCACACCCGCGGGCTCGCGGCGCCGCGCGGCCCCGTCACGCCGTACCTGAACACGATCGCCGCGCACGAACAGCCGCCCTACCCCGGCGACGCCGAGCTCGAGGAACGGCTGTCCGCCGCGCTGCGCTGGAACGCGCTCGCGATGGTCGTGCGTGCCAATCGTGCATACGGCGAACTCGGCGGCCACATCGCGAGCTACGCGTCGGCGTCGGACCTGTTCGAAGTCGGCTTCAACCATTTCTTCCGTGCGGCGCCGGCCGACGCAGGCGATGAAAGCGGCCCGGGCGGCGACCTCGTGTACTTCCAGCCGCATTCGTCGCCGGGCGTGTATGCGCGTGCGTATCTCGAAGGCTTCCTCACCGAAGATCACCTGAAGCACTACCGTCGTGAAATCGCCGGGCCCGGGCTGTGTTCGTATCCACATCCGTGGCTGATGCCGGATTTCTGGCAGTTCCCGACCGGCTCGATGGGCATCGGCCCGATCAACGCGATCTACCAGGCGCGCTTCATGCGCTACCTGCAGCATCGCGGGCTCGCGAACACCGCCGGCCGCACCGTGTGGGGCTTCTTCGGCGACGGCGAGATGGACGAGCCCGAATCGCTCGGCGCGCTGTCGCTCGCCGCGCGCGAAGGGCTCGACAACCTGGTGTTCGTGATCAACTGCAACCTGCAGCGGCTCGACGGCCCGGTGCGCGGCAACGGCCGCGTGATCGACGAGCTCGAAGCGCTGTTCGCCGGCGCCGGCTGGAACACGATCAAGGTGCTGTGGGGCTCCGACTGGGATCCGCTGTTCGCGCGCGATCACGCGGGCGCCCTCGCGCGCGCGTTCGCCGACACCGTCGACGGCCAGTTCCAGACCTTCTCCGCGAACGACGGCGCGTACAACCGCGCGCGCTTCTTCAGCGGCGACCCGGCGCTCGAAGCGCTGGCCGCCCAGCTCACCGATGCGGAAATCGACCGCCTGCGCCGCGGCGGCCACGACGCGCGCAAGCTGCACGCCGCGTATGCGCGCGCGCTCGCCCATCGCGGCCAGCCGACCGTGATCCTCGCGAAGACGATGAAGGGTTATGGAATGGGCACGGCCGGCCAGGGGCGGATGACCACTCACCAGCAGAAGAAGCTCGACGTCGACGACCTGAAGGCGTTCCGCGACCGTTTCCGGTTGCCGCTGTCGGACCACGACGTCGAGCAGTTGAAGTTTTACAAACCAGCGGAAGACAGCCCGGAAATGCGTTACCTGCATGCCCGCCGGGCTGCCCTGGGAGGCTATCTGCCCAGAAGGCGGATGGCGGCATCGAAGGGGCTGACCGTCCCTTCGGTGCCGGCCTGGGGTGCGTTTGCGCTGGAGGCGGCCGGCCGCGAGATGTCGACGACGATGGCGCTCGTGCGCATGCTCGCCGCGCTGCTGAAGGACCCCGAACTCGGCCCGCGCGTGGTGCCGATCGTCGCCGACGAAGCGCGCACGTTCGGCATGGCGAGCCTGTTCCGGCAGGTCGGCATCTACTCGCCGCTCGGCCAGCGCTACGAACCCGAGGATCTCGGCTCGATGCTCTACTACCGCGAGGACACGCGCGGCCAGATTCTCGAGGAAGGGATTTCGGAAGCCGGCGCGGTGTCGTCGTGGATCGCCGCCGCGACCGCGTACAGCGTGCACGACCTGCCGATGCTGCCGTTCTACATCTACTACTCGATGTTCGGCTTCCAGCGGATCGGCGACCTGATCTGGGCCGCTGCCGACCAGCGTTCGCGCGGCTTCCTCGTCGGCGCGACGTCGGGCCGCACGACGCTCGGCGGCGAGGGCCTGCAGCACCAGGACGGCAGCAGCCATCTCACGGCGTCGACGATTCCGAACTGCCGCGCTTACGACCCGGCGTTCGCGTACGAAGTCGCGACGATCGTCGATGCCGGCATGCGCGAGATGGTCGAACAGCAGCGCGACGTGTTCTATTACGTGACCGTGATGAACGAGAACTATGCGCAGCCGTCGATGCCCGACGACGATCCGGCCGCCCGACGCGAAGGCATCCTGAAGGGCATGCATCGGCTGCCGGCCGCAGTGAACGCGACCGCGCGCGTGCAGTTGTTCGGCGCGGGCGCGATTCTCGGCGAGGTGCTCGCCGCGCAGCGGATGCTGCAGGACGACTGGGGGATCGATGCGGCCGTGTGGAGCGTCACGAGTTTCAGCGAGTTGCAGCGCGACGGGATGGAAGCCGAACGGCTGTCTCGGCTCGGCGACGGATCGGCATCGTCGTATGTCACGCGGATGCTTGATGGAACGCATGGCCCCGTAATCGCCGCGACCGATTACGTGCGTGCGGTGCCCGAACTGATCCGCGCGTACGTGCCGCGCCGCTACATGACGCTCGGCACCGACGGGTTCGGCCGCAGCGACACGCGCGACGCGCTGCGCGCGTTCTTCGAAGTCGATCGCGCGAGCATCGTGCTCGCCGCGCTGAAGGCGCTGGCTGATGACGGGGAACTCGATGCGGCGGTGCTGGATACTGCGCGCGAACGGCTCGGCAAGACGGTGCGGCGGCAGCCGGGCGCGGCGCCGTGGCAACGCTGAGCGCACCACGTTGCGCCCATTTTCGAGATGGCAGGCGAAGACGAATAGGTAGAATAAGTCCATTCGTCAGGAGAATTGCCCGTGTCGACACCGAGATGTTCGAGCTTTTCGGAAGCGTTTCAAGCAAACATGACCGCGCTTCATATGCCCGTTCCCACAACGCTGTTTGCGACCCTGGAAACAGCGGTGGCGAGTGTCAGCACGATGATGGGCGCGCTCAAGACACTAGGTCCGGATGCGACGGTCGCGGAATTGTTTGGCGCGACCACGAAACTCGAAGTAGCAACCGTCGTTGGGGCGATCCTCGGCAGCGTCTATCTAGGCGCGGTCATTGGTAGCCTGATGGTCGCGACAGATGCTGCGACGGCATGCGGCATCGGCAAACAGGGAACCAACCTGTCCTTGGCGGTTGCGCAATGGGGCGCGCGCTATCACCTTGCGGTTCATCCGTTGATCATGGCGCAGATCCTGCGGCATCCCGAAGTTCTCGCCCCCGGTCCGCATAGCTATCTCGGGTTGAAGGCAAACACTGCAATCCGGAGTGCACGATGAAATGGATTGTGGATCACTTGCTCCTCATCGTCACGGCGCTGGTTTGCGCCGCCGTAGGATGGACCATCATCGCCGCGACCGGCGAATGGTTTCCCACCCTGATGTTGGTGATCGCGTTCGCAACGTTGTGGGGCGATAACGCACGACTGCGAAAGCTACTCGAGCAAAACGGCATCGATCCCAGACAGCGCAGGCGATAGGAGTCGATTCGTTACGCCGGCAAGCAAGGCTATGCCTGCCCCTCGTGTTTGATCACGTGAAGATTGGCCCTTGGTTATGCGGCGTCACCGGTGAACTCCGCGCGCCGGTCGTACCCACATCGTTTCTCCCGCTTGCCGCTAACGCAGCATGCGCGGCCATCCACATCCCGCTGCACTAAACCGGCAGCGCATGCGTCGACAGAATCTCCTTGAGCACCATGAACGAGCGCACCTGCCGCACGCCGGGCAGGTACAGCAACTGTTCGGCATGCAAACGGTTGAAGCTCTCGTTGTCGCGCGTGCGGACCAGCATGAAGTAGTCGAATTCGCCGGTCACCACGTGGCACTCGACGCACCCTGACACCTTCTGCGCAGCCTTCTCGAATTCGGCGAACGCCTCCGGCGTCGAACGATCGAGCACGAAGCCGATCACGACCAGCATCCCGGCACCGAGCGGCTTCGGATCGAGCAACGCGACGATGCCGCGGATCAGCCCCATCTCCTTCAGCCGCTCGACGCGCCGCAGGCACGCCGGCGCGCTCAGCTTCACCTTCGCGGCGAGGCTCACGTTCGAGATCGACGCGTCCTGCTGCAACTGCCGCAGGATCGCGCGGTCGATGCGATCGAGCGCCGGCGCGGCATCGGCGGGGGTGGCGCTGCTGCGATCTAATTTCATTGCGTCTCCGATGAATTCTGCGAACCAAAATTATCTGCTTCTGCTTTTCTACATCGATAACGTAGGCGTTCGACATTTATTTCGCAAGCTCATTTCCCGGCGTCCTGCCTATCATCTTTGTATCGGGACACGGCGCACCGGCCGCACGCGACCGATCCGATTTCCTGCCCACCGTCTTTCGGAGACTGTCGATGAACCTGCAACGTTTCCCCCGTTATCCGCTCACGTTCGGCCCGACGCCGATCCAGCCGCTCAAGCGCCTGAGCGCGCATCTCGGCGGCAAGGTCGAGCTGTACGCGAAGCGCGAGGACTGCAACAGCGGCCTCGCGTTCGGCGGCAACAAGACGCGCAAGCTCGAATACCTCGTGCCCGACGCGCTCGCGCAAGGTGCCGACACGCTCGTGTCGATCGGCGGCGTGCAGTCGAACCAGACGCGCCAGGTCGCGGCCGTCGCCGCGCATCTCGGGATGAAATGCGTGCTCGTGCAGGAACATTGGGTGAACTACGAGGATCCCGTGTACGACCGCGTCGGCAACATCCAGCTGTCCCGGATGATGGGCGCCGACGTGCGGCTCGTCGCCGACGGCTTCGACATCGGCATTCGCCGCAGCTGGGAAGAAGCGATGGAGAGCGTGCGGAAGGCCGGCGGCAAGCCGTATCCGATTCCGGCCGGCTGTTCCGAGCATCCGCTCGGCGGGCTCGGCTTCGTCGGCTTCGCGGAAGAAGTGCGCGAGCAGGAAGCGCAGCTCGGATTCAAGTTCGATTACGTCGTGGTCTGCTCGGTCACGGGCAGCACGCAGGCGGGGATGGTCGTCGGCTTCGCGGCCGACGGGCGCGCGGATCGCGTGATCGGCATCGATGCGTCGGCGAAGCCGGAGCAGACGCGCGAACAGATCACGCGCATCGCACGGCATACGGCCGAACTGGTCGGCCTGGGGCGCGACATCGGCGAACGGGACGTCGTGCTCGACACGCGTTACGGCGGGCCCGAATACGGTTTGCCGAGCGACGGCACGCTCGAGGCGATTCGTCTGTGCGCGCGACTGGAAGGCATGCTGACCGATCCCGTCTACGAAGGAAAATCGATGCACGGGATGATCGACAAGGTGCGCCTCGGCGAATTCGAACCGGGGTCGAAGGTGCTGTATGCGCATCTCGGCGGCGTGCCGGCGTTGAGTGCGTATGCGGAGATCTTTCGCAACGGATGACGAACCGGCGCGCGCGGCGGGCGCGCGCCGCCGCGGCGCGCCGCAACCCTAAGCGCTCCGCTCCCCGCTATCGGGCAACAGACGTTCGAGCGCGGCGTCGATCTCTTGCCGGAACCCGGACCAGCAGCGCTCGACCGCACCGATATCGCCTTCGTTCGCCGCGCGCTCCATCCGGGCACATGCGTCGCTGGCTGCGACGTCGCCTATCAGTGCGAAACCGCCGCGCATCGAATGCAGTTCGACCTTGACCCGCTCGAGATCGCCGGTCGCGAGCGCATCGCCGATCCCCGCCAGCGACTTCAGGGTTGCGTCATTCAGGGTGTTGCGAATCTCGATCGACACGTGGGTCGGACCGCCTGCCTCGTCGGCAACGGTGACGGCCGCAAGATGGCGGGCCGCCTGCCGGCGCAGCACTGCATCAAGCGCCTGAATCGACAGCGGCTTGAGCACGACCTCCGCCACGCCGGCCGCGACGCACCGACGGTAATCGTCGTCAGTCGCATGCGCGGTCATCGCGATCACCGGCACCGTCGAACCCTGCTCGTGAAGCAGCCTCGCCAGCGCAAAGCCGTCGAGTTCGGGCATGCCCAGATCGGTCAGCACGATGTCGAACGGATGGGCGAAGTACGCACGCATCGCTTCGGCACCGTTCGTCACGATCGTCGCGTCGTGACCGAGCACGTCGAACTGATCCTGCAACAGCGCGCGACTCGCCGGATGATCCTCGGCGACCAGCACGCGCAGCGGCTCGCCGTCTTCGTGCGGCGGCGGCGCGTCGCCATCGTCGCCATCGTCGCGACCGTCGTCTCCGTGACCCGCGACCGGCGCCGGCAGCGCCGCGCACCAGCCGGCCGGCGCCGCAGGCAACGGCAGCGCGGCGACGAAGGTCGTGCCTTCGCCGAGCCGGCTGGCGACGCTCAACTCACCGCCCATCAGCTTCGCGATGCGCTGGCACAGCGGCAATCCGAGCCCCGTGCCGCCGAAGCGCCGATAGATCGACGCGTCGGCCTGGATATACACGTCGAACAGCGTCGCCATGCTGCCCTCGGGAATGCCGACGCCCGTATCGCTCACGGCAATCTCGACCGCGCGCCCGCCCGCGCCGGCCGGCGCGATGCGCGCCTCGATCGTCACGTCGCCGTGCGTCGTGAACTTGATCGCGTTGCTGACGAGATTCGCCACGAGCTGCTGCAGCCGCACCGGATCGCCGACGTAGCCGTCGGCGAGCTCGGGCGCCAGCCGGCACGCGAGCGTCAGGCGCTTCGCTTCGGCAAGCGGCCTGAAAATCGCGGCGACGTCGCGCAGCACGCCGCGCAGATCGAACGGAATATGCTCGAGCGCCATCTGGTTCGACTCGGCCTTCGACAGGTCGAGCACGTCGTTGATCACGCGCAGCAGCGCATCGGACGACGACATGATCGTCGCCAGCCGGCGCCGCAGCGGCGTCGGCATCGCCCCGCGCTCCATCAGCTCCAGATTGCCGATGATCGCGTTGAGCGGCGTGCGGATCTCGTGGCTCATCGTCGCGAGAAACGTCGATTTCGCGCGGTTCGCCTGCTCGGCGGCTTCGCGCGCTTCGCTCAGCGACGCCTCCGCCTGCTTGCGGGCCGTGATGTCGAGCAGCGTGCACAGCAGCACGTCGATCCCGCGATACTTGGTGCGCACGATGTGCGCGTCCAGGTACACGGTATCGCGCCCGCGGCGCTCGACGGGCAGCTCGTGCGTGACGAGCGCGCGGGTGCCGCCGTCGCGTGCGCCGTCGCGGTACGCGCGCCACAGGCGTTTACCGAGCGGCTCGCCCGCCCCCTCCCGGTCGTACGCGAGCATCGCGTCGTTGCGCACGATCGCTTCGCCGTCGGCCAGCGACAGCAGCACGAGCCCGGCCGGCGCCGTGCGGATCAGCGTCCGGTTGAGCGCCTCGCTCTCGATCAGGCGGATCGCGCGCCGGTTCGCGACGCGCAGCGCGCGCCGGTCGAACGTGACGATCGCGAACCACAGCACGGTAATCGCCAGCAACGCGCCGCCGACCGTCAGGCTCGCGGATGCGGCGACTGCCGCCAGCACGCTGCGCCACGAGAACGTCGTCACCAGCACCAGATCGGTGTCGGGCAGCGCGTCGCCGATCACGAAGCGGCCGCCGATGCGGCGCGCGGCCGCGCGCTCGCCGTGCGAGTGCTTTGCCTCTTCGAGCGCGTACGCGATCATCCTGCGATCGGACGACTGGCCGCCGAGGACGTCGCCGTCCCCATCGACGAGCGCGTAGCTGCGGTCGATCTCGTGCGACGCGAGCAAATCCTCCGTCTGTGAACGGGCATTGAACATGAACCAGCCGACCGGCCGGCCGGCCGCGTCGCGAAACGGCTGCGCGACGCGCAGCACCGTACGCCCGAGCAGCGGATCGAAGCGTGCGTCCACGAGCGTGCCGCTGTCGCCCGTGCGCGCCTGCGGCAGCGCGCTGTCCTCGCGCGGCATCAACTCATGCCGCAACGTCGCGAGATCGACGCCGGGCGGCAGCGCGAGCGCGCGCTGGGCGAGTTCGCGACCCACCACGCCGAGAAACTCGCCATCCAGCCCGATCACGTAGCCGCTCAAGCCCGAATGCACGGTTTGCGCGGTCGGCAGGATCGTCACTTCGGCCTGCCGCAATATGATCGCCAGATACGCGGCATAACTCTCGGCCGGATGGGCCCGCGTCACGTTCGCGAGCGCGACGAACGTCGGCTGCCCGCCGCGCCCGCGGTACACCAGCTTGCCGCCGTCGGCCGCGAAGCGCGCGAGCACGTCGGGCGACGCGTAATCGCCGCGCCGCCACAGCAGCTCCATGTTGTCGACGTAGCGGTTCAGCAGGACCTTGGTCACCTGCAGCTCGGCCTGGAGTTCGGCCTTGCGCCCGAGGAAAGCCGAACGCGATCGCGCCAGATAATCGTGGACGTCGAGCCGCATCACGAGCAGTGCGCACAACAGGATGAATGCGGTAATCGCGGCGCCGCCGCCGTACAGCAGCGCCTGTTGCTGGCGCCGGACGCGGCCGGGGTCGAAGGGTTTGCCGCCCATCGCGGCGTGCCGTTTGAGTTTGTCTGGCATGCGTTCGGGTGATGAGGATGGCGGGCGTGCCGCGCATGGCCGGCGCGACCGGCCGGCCACGCTATTCGGGTGCGCCCGGTGTGCCCGGCGCGGGCGACGCCGACGCGTCGGGGAGCTTCCCCTCGTCGGCATAGCGAATCAGATCGGCATCGCGGACGATGCCGAGCTTCTTCATCGCACTCGACTTCTGCGAGCTGATGGTCTGCTTGCTGCGATGGAGCTGCGCGGCGATCTCGCCGACCGTGTAGCCGGCGCAGAACAACCGCACGACCTCGATCTCGCGCGTCGTCAGCGCACGGGCGATCGGCGTCGTATCGATGTCCTGCAGCAGCTGCTTGACGTGCGGCGACATGTAGTTCGCGCCGACATAGGCCGCATGCACGGCGCCGATCAGGTGCGAGATCGCGTCGGACTTGCTGAGGATGCAGCTCACGCCCTGCCGGTGAATCGCATACAGCACGCTCGGATTGTCGATCATCGTGATCGTCACGATATGCAGCGCGGGAAAGCGGCGCTGCAGGAACGACAGCAGCCCGAGGCCGTCGCCGTACTTGCCGCCCGGCATCACGTAATCCAGCACCAGCACGTCGCTCTGCTGCGCGTCGAGCGCGGCGACCAGATCCGTCGAATTCGATACGGTGCCGACGAGCCGGATCGTGCTGTTGCCCTGAAGCGCCTGCGACATGCCGAGCGCGGACGCCGGATGATCGTCGGCCACCATCACGCGCACAAAGAATTCGTCCATGTTCTTGTATCCCGAGGCTTGCAGTCATGCATCCGGTTTCCCGCCGCGACGGCAAGCATGCTCGCACCATCGCGTCGACGATTGGCCGTGATCGGCTCGCCGGATAAAAAGTGACTCGATTTTAAGATAATTCCCGAAGCGCTTCCGTCCGGGTCGAACGCACGTCGGTCCGTTGCGCGCGACGCGGCGGCAAGGTCACGGCGCGCAGCCCGCAGGAGGACGCGCTACGGCCGGCCCGAATCGCCCGGCAGATCGGGCGAGTCGCCATCCGTCCTGCTCTTCCATTCGTTGATCGCGCGTCGTTTCTGCGCCGGCGACATCAGTAGAAACTCGTTCATCAGCGTCAGGAATTCCCGGCGGCCCTTCTCGGAAAGCGCGGCGAACTCGAGCAGCAGTGCGAATATCTTCCATGCGTGACGCACGGCGTTCCCCTCCCAGGTTGATGTGAAATGTGCCGTGCGGCGTCCGCCGGCATCCTGCCTGTTTCATTTCGGGCCGCGACAAAGCGCTTCGCGCGTTTGCCGCATTTGCCGCGTTTGCCGCATTTGCTGCGTTTGCCGCGTTTGCCGCGTTTGCCGCGTTTGCTGCGTTTGGTGCATTTGCTGCATGTGCTGCATTTGCTGCATTCGCTGCATTCACGGCGGTCGATCGCTCGACAACCGCTTACTCGTCACGCAGCGCCGTCGCGCGCTCGGCAGGCCGCCTAAGCCACGGCATGCCGCTGTCGTGCTGCGCGAGCGCGGCGCGCAGATGCGCGAGCGTCACGGGCTTCGTCAGGACGCGCCGCACGCCGGCCGCCGCGCAGCGGCGCATGCCGTCCGGCGTCAGGTGCGACGTCACGACCAGCACGTCGCAACCTGCCGCGCTGCGCGCAGCCTCGGCGAGCACGTGGGCGCACATGTCGGGCAGGTCTGCACCGATCAGCAGCACGTCCCAGCCGCCGCCGGCCAGCGATTCGAGCGCGGCACGCCCCGACTCGACCTCGGCCGCCGCGCAGCCGAGCGCCTGCAGCTGCTCGCGGAAAATCGAGCCGTTGACGGCGACGTCGTCGGCGACCAGCACGCGCAATGCACGGCCGCCGCCGCGCGGCATCGCGTGGTCGTTCGGCGGCGAAGCGTCGCCCGACGAAGCATCACCCGGCGAAGCGTCGCCCGACGACTCGTCATCGGCCAGCGCCGCACGCAGACCGCCGAGCGAATAGCTCGACACGCGCACCGTGCCGCCCGTCCGGTACGGTTCGAGCGGGCCGTCGCGTGTCGCAAGAATCAGCGGCGCGCAGTCGCGCAAGCGATCCAGTTCCGCATGCGACCAGGCATCGGGATCGCCGAACAGCACGACCGGCCCGGCCACGCCGGCCGGCAGGCTCGACGGACTGTCGTACACGTCGATGTCGAATCCCCATGCACGCAGATGCGGCAACGCGAACGCACGCCACTCGGGATCGGCGGCGACGAACGTCAGCGCACGCGCGCGAGCCGGCCTGCCGGACGCGGCGACATCCACGCCGAGCGGCAGAAGAACCGTGAAGCAACTGCCGACGCCCGGCTCGCTCGCCACCTCGATGCGGCCGCCCATCGCCGCGACGAGCCGTTGGCACAGCGCGAGCCCGAGCCCCGTGCCGCCATAGCGCCGCGTGATCGACGAATCGACCTGCGAGAACGCGCTGAACAGCTTGTGCCGATGCTCGGCCGCGATGCCGATTCCCGTGTCCTCGATCGCGACCGACAACCCCGGCGCGCCTTTGCCTTCCTCGACGACCGCCACGCGCACGGTCACGCGGCCCGCGCTCGTGAACTTGATCGCATTGTTCAGCAGGTTGCCGAGTACCTGCGCGAACCGCGTCGGATCGCCGCGCATCGGTTGCGTGTCGGCTGCGTCGACTTCGCAGAACAGTTGCAGCCCCTTCGCCTTCGCGATCGGCGCGAACGCGCTCAACTCGCGCGCGACCGCCGCGATCGCATCGAATTCGATCGACTCGACCTGCATCGCACCGGCCTCGATCTTCGAAAAATCGAGAATGTCGTTGACGAGCGCGAGCAGGCTCGTCGCCGACGTGCGCAGCGTGCCGACCCGGCCATGTTGTACCGCGTCGAGCGCCGAGCGCTCGAGCAGTTCGAGGTTGCCGAGGATCACGTTCAGCGGCGTGCGGATTTCATGACTCGTCGCCGCGAGAAACGACGATTTCGCGGCGTTCGCCGAGTCGGCCGCGCGCACGGCCTCCTCGAGCTTCTGCATCAGTTGATGCTTCGCGGTCGTGTCCGCGACTGCGGCAATCAGCACGTCCGTCCCCTGATAGCGCGCGCCGCATGCGATGAATTCGAGGTGCAGATGCGCGTCCTCGCCGCCGCCCAGCACGAGATCGTCGTGCAGCACGCCGTCGCCGCCGCTCGCGACGTGCGCCTGCCACGCGGCGGCCACCTGGTTCGACAGCGCGTGAAAGTCGCCGCCGAACCGCGCGACCATCTCCCTCAGCGCGGGGCTCGCGAGCAGGAAATGTCCGTCGTCGCGCGCGATCAGCCCGAGCCCGATCGGCGCCATCTCGATCACGCTGCGGCACAGCGCCTCGCTGTCGAACACGCGCTGCGAACGCGCATAGAGCGGCGCGAACTCGCGTCGGTGAAAACGCAGCAGCAATCCCCACATGACGGTGAGCGTCAGCAGCGTTGCCGCCAGCAGCGTGCCGGCCGAACGCGCGACGCCGGCCGCGACGTCGGCCCACGACAGCGCATACGCGAACGTCCAGCCGGTCGATTCGAGCCGGCCGTGAAACAGCAGGAAGCCGTCGCGGAACACGGGCGCCCCCGACGACGCGCGACCGCGCCACGGCGCCAGTTCCAGCAGGCGCGCGGTGCTGCCCGCATCGCCCGCGGCGGGATCCATCGCGACGAGCCGGCCATCGGCCGTCGTGATGTAGAACGCGCCGCCGGGGCGGTAATCGGCCAGCCACGACAGCAGGTAATCGGGGGAATATTCGGTCACGAGCACGGCGAACGTCCTGCCGTTGTCGCGCGCTTCGGCCGCGATCCGGATGCGCGGCTGCCCGGACACGGGATCGGTGAACGGCGGCAGCCAGCGCACGTGCGGCCGGGCATCGACGATCGGCGGATACGCGCGCGCGAAATCGATGTGCAGCGCATCGAGCACGCGGGCGCGCGCGTCGGGCGATGCCAGCGCGGGATCGTCGGGATTCCGGTTCGGCACCAGCCCGAACATGCCCGTGCGCGTGCTGTAGTGGTAACCCTCCAGCGTGCGCCCGCGATTGATCGAACTCGCCGCGCAGATGCGCGACAGCAGCACCGACAGCGACAGGTAGCGCGCCACCTCGGCGCGATCGCCGGTTCGCCCGGGCACGCCGAGCACGAGCGACGGATGCGGCCGGATCGCGACGCGCTGGCCGTCGCGAAAGAACGCGTCGACGTCCGACGCGGGCGCGCTATCGGCTTCGCGCCAGATCAGCTGCGCGTTCGCGACGCCGTTGCGGAACGACGTCTCGCTCACCTGGATCTCGTTGAGCGTCTGCTCCAGCCCGTTCAGGTAATTGCGCCGTTCGCCCTCGACATGGCCCGAGATGATCGCCACCATCCCGAGACCGCATGCAATCAGGACCAGGATCGTAACGACGATGCCGCCACCGAACACCGAAATGCTCAGATAGCGGCGCAGGGATTGGAGCGGACTCTGCGGCATGACGAGCGACGAGCACCGCGGCGCCGAACGATGCCGATCCGGATCGCACGATGTTGCGGGAACTCACCAGTGGAAACGTGAAATGAGTTCCGACAATGCCAAACGCGTGCGGGAGCGTCCACCCCGGCCGAACCGTTTCGTACTTGTCAATTACGATTGAAGCGTCATTTAGAACTTGACCTAGATTCGAAGCCGCGAAAGGCCGCGGCGGGGTGCGTCCCGGCCGCGTGCCGACACACCCGACGCGCGGCGGCCTGGCACACGCCGTCGCCGCGGAAATCACTCGAGGTCATAGGCAGGCTTCGGCTGAGTCTTCGCGGCCTGCTTCAGCGACACGATGAGCGGATCCTCGCGGTCATCCGGATCGCCCTTCTTTTGATAGGAAACCTAAACTTCAGGGCGATCCAAACACCCTATGTCATCGCAGATCCGCACGGTATTGCCGGTGACGGACGGATCCCGCGCACACGCGGTCAATAGCAACAGCAACTCCGGTGCGAGTAACCGGCGAACCATTTCGCGCTTTTTTCCCCACGTCTTATTCGCGCCGTATTGCTTCGCACGATCCCGCCCCCGCGAGCGCGTACCCGGCTTGCGCGCGGCGAGGCGAATACAATTCACCCACGCCGACACGCAGTCCAAGGCTCTCTCAGGCTCTCTTTGGCTCTCTTCGAATCGTTCAGTCACGCGCTGGCTGCCGCTTTTCGCCGGGCCGAATGTGTCGACACCGGCCTCCAAACATGACGCGACAAACAATAGTGACGTGGTGAGCAATAATAATGGAGAAAAATGGCATGTCAAGGTGATTCGCATTTTCAAAGTTTGCGTATTGCGTCACTTTTGAATATGCTCTTCGTCGCTCAACCTCAGGAGACCCCATCGAGATGCCCAATAGCGAGCAGGCCAACGTCGATCTCATCACCGCCACCAAGGTGCACGATCTGCTGACGCGCAACGGCATTCCGCCGCGCAGCCACAACACCACGATCGCGAACGTGCTGGGCCTCAGTTTCTCGGTCGTCACGCGCAAGATGAAAGGCCTGATCCCGTGGAACCTGTCGCAGTTGCAGGACATCGCGACGCACTTCGGCGTGCCGCCCGCGATCCTGCTCGACGACAAGGGCACGCAGCCGGCCGCCGCCGAGATGATCGACGCGACGCTCGTGATCGAGTCGCGCCGCTTTCGCTGCCGCGCGGCGATCTCGGCGAAGGCCAGCAGCCAGATCGAAACGGATTTCGTCGCGCTGCAGTGGCAGGGCGAATGGATCGTCACCGAACGCCAGCACGCACGCGAAGGCCGCCTCTATCCGGTCGACGTGATCGAACTGCGCTCGAGCCAGCCGACCGTCTACGCGGCGCGGATCGCGGTGGTCGACGATTCGCAGGACGTCGCCGAAACCGTGTGCGAATATTTCATCGAAAAAGGCGTGAACGCGATTCCTTACTACGACGGCGCATCGTTCCGCAAGGCGCTGGAAGTCGAGGATTTCGACGGCTACATCCTCGACTGGATGCTGGGCGACCAGACGGCCGCCGAGCTCGTGCGCGGCATCCGCTCGAGCGAGAACGGCGACGCGCCGATCTTCCTGCTGACCGGCAAGATCTCCACCGGCGAGGCGAGCGAGGACGAAATCGCGCACATCGTGTCGCATTACAACGCACGCTGCGAGGAAAAGCCGGTGCGCCTGCCGATCCTGTTCGCCGAAGTCGCGCGCGAACTGAAGATCACGCTGCCGTCCGCCACGGCCGCCGCCGCGAGCTGAGACCACGGCGAAAACCCACCACCACACGCACACGACCGAAGGAAAGACATGCGCGTTTCGACCATCTGGATCAAAAGCCTGGTCACGGCCGGCCTGCTCGGCATCGCTGCCGCGAGCTGGGCCGCGTCGTTCACGTTCACCGTCGACGGCAAGATCGGCCGCAGCAACCAGCCCGGCAAGACCATGTTCGTCTTTACCGAGCAGGCGCTGATGGCGCTGCCGCAGTACACGATCGTCACGTCGACGAGCTGGACGCCGAAGGCGACCTTCACCGGCCCGCGCCTGTCCGACGTGCTGAAGGCCGTCGACGCGCACGGCACGCAGATCGAGTTCCGCTGCATCGACGAATACACGTTCACGATCCCCGTGTCGGATGCCGACAAGTACGGCGTGATCCTCGCGCGCACGATGAACGGCAAGGTGCTCGGCAACGACAACTACGGCCCGCTGTGGATCATGTATCCGCGCGACCAGTATCCGGACGAGCTCAAGACGCCGCTCGGCGAAGCCAAGTTCGCGTGGCAGATCATCGGCCTGACCGTGAAGTAAGCGCGCGACATGAAGCGCGGGCGGTGGAAGAACAGAAAAATCATCCTGGTCCTGGGATCGCTGTGGATCCTGGGATTCGCCGCATGGGCGTTCCTGCTGTGGGACCTGCTCGCGACGTCGGTCAACGAGGGCGTGCTCGAAGGACCGCGTGAAGGCGTGTTCTGGACCGCCGCGCAATACCGCAACGTCTACACGCGCTTCGACCGCCAGCTGATCCTCTACGCGACGCACGTGGACGACGACTTCGACCACGTGCAGATGCAGCTCGACAGCCTGTCGGTGTCGTTCGGGTTCCTGCAGCGGCCGTCCGAGGTGTCCGAATACTGGCTGCGCATCCCGCGTGCCCGCGCCCAGATCGCGGCGCTCGGCGAATTCATGACGCGCCTGAGGCAGGAAGTGCCGTTGCTGCGCAGCGCGCCGGGCGGCGCACAGCGCGTGATCGACGAGGTCAGTACGTACTGGCCGAAGGTCAACGGCCTCGCGAACGACTTCCGTGCGATCGAGATGGCGCAGCGCGACTTCACGTTCCATCAGCTGAGAGAAAAGCAGCAGGCGATCGTGTCGCTCGGCATCATCCTCGGCGTGATCCTGTGCGCACTGTTCCTGCTGCTGTTCTATACGATGCGCACGCGCGACGATCTGCTCGAACGACAGAACGCGGCGCTCGATGCGGAGCGCAAGGCATCCGATCGCGCGTTCGAGATGATCGAGGCGAAGAACGCGTTCCTCGGGATGGTCAGCCATGAACTGCGCACGCCGCTGCAGGCGATCTGCGGATCGATCGAGATCCTGCTCGCACGGCCGCAATCGGACGCGAACCTGAAGACGATCCGGCGGCTGCAGAATTCCGCATCGTCGCTCGAGGCGCTGGTCAAGGACCTGACCGATTACATCAAGCTGCGCTCGACCAAGCGCCTCGCCGAAACCGAAACGGTCGGCATCGCATCGCTGCTCGCCGAAGTGCTCGATCCGCTGCGCGCGAAGATCGCGGCCAAACGGATCGCGGTCGCGCAGCAGGTCGAGCCTGGCAATCTCGCGATCCGCTCCGATCGCAAGCTGTTGCGTCAGGTGCTGTCGAACCTGATCGAGAATTCGGTCAAGTACACGGCCGGCGGATCGATCGACGTGTCGATCACGCTCGCCGACGCGCCGGCCGGCCAGCAATTGAAAATCGCCGTGCGCGACACGGGCGCCGGCATCGCGAAACAACACCTGTCGAAGATCTTCGAGCCGTTCTATCGCGCGAACGACGCGGTCGGGCTGCACGTGGACGGAATCGGCATGGGGCTCGCCGTCGTGCGCGAGATCGTGACGACGCTGCGCGGGCATGTGGACGTGCGCAGCACGGTGGGCGAAGGCAGCGAGTTCGTCGTGACGCTGCCGGCCGAAGTGCCGGGCATCGACACGGCCGGCCATGCGGCCGGGGATGCCTCCGCACTGCCGCCCGCGACCGAGCACCGGGACCGGCGCGCGCTGGTGGTCGACGACAACGACAACGCACGCGAAACGCTCGGCGCGATGCTGTCGGCGCTCGGCATCGAGGCCGATCTGTGCGGCACCGGACAGGAAGGCGTCGCGCGCTTCGGCACCGGCCGCTACGACATCGTCGTGCTCGATCTCGAACTGCCGGACCTGAGCGGCTTCGAAGTCGCGCGGCGCATTCGGGCGGTGGCGCAACCCGACGACGACGGCCGCCATCCGGCGATCCTCGGTGTCAGCGCGTATGAGTCGGCGGCGCTGCGCGAAAACAAGCAGGTATTCGACGAATTCCTGCCGAAGCCTGTCCACCTGCGCGAACTCGGCGCGCTCGTCGAAAAGCTGCTCGCGTAAGCCCGCGATAGCGTGTGCGCCTGCGCACGGCATCGCATCGCGCGCTGCGCCGCGTCACCCGTCGATACTCATTCGCCGATCAGATGCAGCACGATGTCGCGCCGGTGTGCGGCACGGCGATGCTCGAACAGGTAGATGCCCTGCCACGTGCCGAGCACCATGCGCCCGTGCTCGACCGGAATCGACAGCTGCACCTGCGTCAGCGCCGTACGCAGATGCGCGGGCATGTCGTCGGGCCCTTCGGTGTCGTGCTCGTAGCGCGTGTCGTCCTCGGGCGCGAGCGTCGCGAAATAGCGTTCGAGATCGCGCTGCACCGACGGATCCGCGTTCTCCTGGATCAGCAGCGACGCGGACGTATGGCGGCAGAACACGGTCAGCAGCCCGGTGCGGATCGCCTGCTGGTCGACGAATGCGCGCACCTGCGGCGTGAACTCGACGAGGCCGCTCCCGCGCGCGTCGACGCCGATGTGCGTGATGGCCTGTTGCATGATGTCGACCTCAGGCGAATGCGGCGAAGCCGTCGGCTTCGATCTGCTTAGCGTCGGACGGGCGCACGACGCGCGCGACCTCGACACCGTCGCGCAGGAACACCAGCGTCGGCCACAGCTTCACGCCGAACGAGCGGCCGAGCGGGCGGCCCGGGCCATCCTCGATCTTCAGGTGACGCACGGCGGGATGCGCGGAAAACGACGCGACGATCGCGGGCTGCGCACTCGCGCAGATCCCGCACCAGTTCGCACCGAATTCGATGACGGTTGCGCCGCCCAGTGCGTCGACTTCCGCGCGCGTCGGCGCATTGGCGGTGTAGCGTTGCTCGGTATCCATCAGGCCCTCGTGAGCGTTGGCGGAACATGGCCGCGCGCGCCTGCGTGATGCGGCGGGCTCGGCCTGCGATTTCCTACTGTAGCGGAAAAGCGCGCGCGATGTCGGCGGGCTCCGGCAGACGCGTACACCACCTGCGCGCGGCGGCGGAATGACATGACAAGATCCGGAGCGCCGCGCCGCCGCGACAGGATCAGCATGAGGACCGATCCATCAACGAAGGCGCCGACCATGAATGCTCCGCATCGCGTCACCGAACCGAACATCCTCTATTTCGGCACGCCCGTCGTGCTGGTCAGCACGCTGAACGAAAACGGCACGGCCAATCTCGCACCGATCTCGTCCGCGTTCTGGCTCGGCTGGCGCGGCGTGATCGGCATCGCCGCCAGTTCGCAGACCACGCGCAACCTGCTGCGCGCGGGCGAATGCGTGCTGAACCTGCCGTCGTCGGCGCAGGCGCACGCGGTCGACCGGATCGCGCGCACGACGGGCACGTATCCGGTGCCCGACGGGAAGCGGGCAAAAGGTTACGTGTTCGAACCCGACAAGTTCGGCACGGCCGGGCTCACCGAGGCGGCGTCGCAGACCGTCGCGCCGCCGCGCGCGCTCGAATGCCCGGTGCACATGGAGGCCGTCGTCGCGGCCTCGCACGGGATCGGCGACGACACGCCCGACCTGCGCGGAAAGATCACCGTATTCGAGCTGCGCATCCAGCGTGTGCACGTGCATCCGGATCTGCTGGCTGACGGCCATCCGGACCACATCGATCCCGACAAATGGTCGCCGCTGATCATGAGCTTCCAGAAGTTCTACGGCCTGGCGCCGCATCAGGTGCATACGTCGCGGCTCGCCGAGATTCCCGAGCGCGCGTATCGCAGCCCGGACATCGAGCGCTCGCGTGAGGCCGGCATGTCGATGGACGTTGCCCGGCGATAACGCGCGGCGGCCTGCGTGACGCGAACCGCGTCGAGATCGCTCGTCACTGCGTGCCGCACTTCCCTGAATCCGCTTCATTGCCGCCGCGCGTCGGTGCGGCGGATAACCTGGAGAACACCGATGACCGCCTCTCCAGGTCATGCTTCGTCCCGCACGGCCGCACCCACCGCACCCACCGCGCGCGCCCTGCATCGTCTCGCGCACGGGCCGCGCGAAACGCAACGCCCGATCGGCTAAGATACGGGCCGCGTCGCCCCTTATCGAACCGACGGAGTGTTTTCAGTGATTCAACCGACCCCAGTATTCAAGGACAACATCGCGCAACTGCCGGCCATCGACGGCGTCGCGCGCATCGATCTCGTCGGCGCGAACGGCGACGTGGTCGCGAGCATCGAGAACCAGCCGGGCAAGCAGGGCTCGCTCGCGGTGTACAACTACCTGAAGCAGGCGTTCGGTGCGCTTGACGCGAAGGCCGCCGAGCACGGCCTCGCCGTGTTCGCGGAGCACACCGCCGACGCGCGCAACCGCCCGGGCGCGCACCCGAACGTCGACCGTCTGCTCGCGATCGTCGACGGCGGCGAAGCGCTGCGGATCGACGTGGTCGCGAAGGCCTGAGCGCCGGGCGACGGGCGGGTACGCTGCGGGTCGACGCGCCGCAGCGGCTCGCGCCCGTCGCGCGCTTCACCGCGCGTCCGTCACTGCCACACCTCACGGTTCCGACGAGGTCACGCATGGCCACATTCCGGTTTCCATGCGCGCAATGCGACGAATGGCACGAAGGCGAGCCGAGCGTATTCCACAACGGGATGTCCGCCGAACGCGCACAAGCGCTGTTCGAGAAGGTGCTGCATCAGGACGGAGCGGCGCACTGACGCCGCCGTCTCGTGCACCGCTTGCCGTCGTGACACCTGCGCGGAAAACCGCGACCATCGCGACTCCCCGTTCTTTCCCGGAGACCATCCACGTGCATCGCATGACTGTCCCGCTGTTTGCCCGCCGCATCGCATCGATCGCGGTACTCGCGTGCGTCGCACCCGGCGGTGCAGCGTCGGCCGAGACGCTGCGTGCGGCCTCCGATATCGCCGGCGCGTCCCTGGTTCCGCTCGGCGCGCTGCCGCGCTCGCCGGAACACGGCACGCTCGACGCGTTCTGCGCGCAATATCGCGCGAAGACCGCCACCGCGGCTGGCCGCGACGTCGCGAAGCTCGGCTGGATCGTGACTTCTGAAGCGCCGCTCGGCCGCTACACCGTCGTCACGTTCGCGAGCGGGTTCAAGCCGGGGACGAGCGCGATCTGTTTTGCGCGCAACGCGAACATCGGCGTCTTCGACGGCACGACGCTCGTCGCGCTCGGCTATACGGCACGCTCGGCCGGCTGGCAGCTCGGCTCGGTCGAGCAGCTGGAAAGCGGCGCGCTGCTGGTCTGGGGCGGCGACGGCCCGTCGGCGCCCGTCGCCGAGCTGCGCGAAGAAAATGGCGGCTTGCGCCTGACCGCGGTCGCGGCGCAACGCACGTACTGTCGCGGCCGTGCGGTCGTGCCCAACGTGTACGGCAAGCCGCTCGACGTGGCGCGCAAGATTCTGATCTCGCGTGGATGGCAGCCGCTGCGTCCGCACGAGAAGCCGGACCCGATGGACGGCGCGGCGACGCTCGCGAAGCACGGGATCATCGAAGCCGAAGCGTGCTCGGGCACCGGCATGGGCTATTGCGCGCTGCGGTATCGGAGCGCGTCCGGCGTGCTCGGCGTGACGACGGCCGGCGGCGAGCCGGACACGCCGTCGGCGAATACCGTGATCGATTATCAGGTGGCTTGCCGGAAGCAGTGATCGGCGCGGTGGCGTGCGCGTGATTCGCGCGTGATCGCATGACATGCGTTCGTCGTCGCACCGAAAAGCAGCGAATCCATTGGCGATCGACTGTACCGGCGCATCGAATCATCGGCCGTCCGGTCAATTGACCCGCTCCACGCTCGCTCCCAAACTGACCTCCCTTTCACGCGCGTTCACGCGTGTCCGGCATAAAGGGACTTCCATGATCGACCTCTCCACGCCGCAGCTTCCAACGTGCGCCACCCGCGCCGATACCGAATCGCACACCTCGCCCGATTCAGGCCATCCGAGTCTCGTCGAACACCCCCTTCCTGACAGCAATCCCCGAGCGACGTAACGACGCTTCGAACGCACCGAACGCCCGCCCGCGTACACAGTCGCGGGCGAACTCCGCACTTGCACGAACATAACATATTTGTTATCATGCCAGCTAACGCGTACGAAATTCAATTCTTCAATGCGCGCGTAGAGACGGGGGTCGTCACGTTACCGACGACGCTGCTTGCCCGTTTCTTTGCGCTCGCTGATCGCATGGAGCAGTACGGCCCGAATCTTGGCGAGCCGCATACCCAGTCAATGGGAAACGGGCTGTACGAAATGCGACTGAAGGGCGCCGAAGGTATCGCCAGAGTGTTCTATTGCGCGATCGTCGATCGGCGTATCGTCATGCTTCATTGTTTCGTGAAGAAGACGCAAAAGACGCCCCGGAAAGAACTGGAGATCGCGCGCTACCGACTCAAGGAGGTTCAAGATGGCAACGTATAAGGAACTGCGCGCGCGGGCACTGTCCGACCCCGAGGTGCGCGCCGAATACGAACGACTGAACCGCGAAGAACTCGCACTGCTCGACGTGATGCTGGCTGCTCGGCGAGACGCCGGCCTGTCGCAAGCCGATGTAGCCCAGCGCATGGGCACCAAAGCACCGGCAGTGACGCGACTCGAGCGCGCACTCGCAACGGGCCAGCATTCACCGTCCATCGATACGCTGCGCAAGTACGCGGCAGCTTGTGGCAAGAAACTCGTGATCTCGTTCGCTTGATTCCTCGTTCCCGACCACCGGCCGGTCGAGCGGCCGGCGCGTCGCCACGGTTGTTCAAACCCCGGACGATGCCGCATCAGCAATCAGATGCGCCACCGGTTTCCGCCTCTTCCGAGCCACGCAGTTCCCGCGCCCCGGGATCGCGTCCACGCGTATCCACCACCACACGCAACTCACGGCTCTCGAACACGCTCGCCGGCGTCACCGTGCGGCGCTGCCACGGAATCCGGCCGAAATACCAGATCTTCCAGAACCCGAGCGGATGATCGGGATTCCGACTCAGCAACTTGTCGAACGTCTCGACGTCGCCGAGCGTACGCACCCGGCCGACGAGCCATGAGCGGCCGGGAACCCGTGTCGATGTGCATGCGAACCCCACGCGAATGGACATGGCGCGAGCATGTCAGCCGCGGCCGCGTCGCGCATCCGCGCCATGCGTGAGGGAATCAATCCGCGCCGCCGGGTAGCGAATTCCGGTACCGGCGTGCAGCACGCGTGCGCAATCGTCAGCGATTCGCGCCCAGCGCCACGCGCAGCCGCTCCATCAGCCGCGTGTAGTACTGCACCACGTCGGCCTTGTCCGTCACGTTCGAGGTCGAGAACCGCTCGGACCACGCCGCCTTCCATTCATACGTGCCGTGCACGCTGCGGTCGCCGTCCGGCGACAGGATCAGCGAACGGATCCGCGCATCGCGACCCGGCCCCGTGTGCATCTCGAACAACGCGTGGATGAACGTGTGATACGCGTCGTACACGTCGTCGTCGAACAGGTAGCGGTAGATGTGAAACGTGCGGTCGAGTTCGCGCTTCGCGCGGATCACGTCGTCCGGCGAGATGTCCTTCCAGTAGCCGATCCACGTGTAGAAGCACAGCAGCGCATTGAGTTGCGGCGCGACCGTGTCGTACAGCGTGAGCCGCTTCTCGATCAGCCGCTGGTTGGTCCACTGCACGAGCTCGAGCCGCTTCAGCCGGCGCGCGACGAGCCAGCCCAGGCACGCGACCGACAACGGCGTCAGCACACCGAGCACGAGCTTGACGATTTCCAGCGAATTCCACGGATCGTTGAATGGCTGCATGAATGGCTCGACAAGAAAAACGCATCGATCGGCCGGTCACGTCGCGCGCGGCGCGCGTGTTCGTCGATCGCGTCGCGGCTGACCGTTAGTTGCTTGCGCATCGAAGTCGCACTGCGATGCAGCCAGTGCGCGGCGAAGCGGCTTGTCCCGACAGTGTATCGGCCGATCGTCACCGGCTGGTGACGATTCGCGGAATCGCCGTCGCGCGCTCGCGGCACGTTACGTCGGCAGTGCCGACGTGAGCTTGACCTTCTGCATCGGAATGTCGGTCTTCACGCTGAGCACGCCGGGAATGCGCGTGAGGTATTCCATCTGGAAACGCCGATAGTCGTCGATATCGGCCGCGACGACGCGCAGCAGGAAATCGCAGTCGCCGGCCATCAGGTGGCATTCGACGACTTCCGGCATCTGCTGGACGGCCTCGGCGAAGCGGTTCACCGATTCCGCGTCCTGCCCCTTCAGCCACACGCGCGTGAAGATCGTCAGCCCCTTGCCGACCTTCGCCGGGTTCAGCACGGCCACGTATTTTTCGATCACGCCCGCTTCCTCGAGCAGCCGCACGCGCCGCAGGCACGGTGACGGCGACAGCCCGACCTCGTGCGCGAGTTCCACGTTCTGCATGCGGCCGTCGCGCTGCAGCGCGCTCAGGATCCGGCGGTCGATCGCGTCAAGCTTCATTGGCATCGAATTCCAAAAAAATCGCAAATCACTCGTTGGATGCCAAATTCTCATAAAAATTGGTCCGCAACGCAACCCGATTCGAGTCAAAAAAGCAGACAATCCTCCTCCCCCGAAGGAGGAGTAATGAGCAGTAGCGTTTCAACGTCGACCGGGCTTCGCGACAAGCCCGCCTATGTCGCCGAGATGGGTCGCGGCTTGCGCGCGGCGCTGCCCGTCATGCTGGGTTTCGTGCCGTTCGCGCTGGTGCTCGGCGCGCAGGCCGCGCAAAAAGGGCTGAGCCTGTTCGAGGTGCCGATGATGACGGGCCTGAACTTCGGCGGCGGCTCGGAATTCGCGGCGATCCATCTATGGACGTCGCCGCCGCACATCGCGCTGATCGTCGCGATGTCGTTCCTCGTGAATTCGCGCCACATCCTGATGGGGGCGGCGTTCGCGCCGTACATCCGGCGCCTGCCGCGCCGCCGCGCGTTCGCCGCGCTGTTCTTCATGTGCGACGAAAGCTGGGCGATGTCGCTTGCCGACGCACGCTCGCGCTCGGCCACGCACATCAGCGTCCCCTATTACGCGGGCGTGTGTTCCGGGCTCTACCTGACGTGGATCTCGATGACGACGCTCGGCGCGGCACTCGGCCCGACGATCGGCGACGTCGAGCAATACGGCTTCGACATGGCGTTCACCGCCGTGTTTCTGGTGCTGCTGCGCGGCATGTGGAAAGGCATGCGCGCGAGCCGTCCGTGGTTCGTCAGCCTCGTCGTCGCGGCCGCCACGCACCTCGCCGTGCCCGGCGCGTGGTACGTCGCGGCCGGCGCATGCGCGGGGCTGATCGCCGCGCTGCTGTGGGAGCAGCGCGATGCTGCCTGATTTCGCGACGGCGGCGACCATCGTGCTGATGGCGTCGACGACCTACCTGTCGCGCGTGCTCGGCTACGTGCTGCTGCGCAACCGCACGCTGAGCCCGCGGATGGCGTCGGTGATGGAGAACGTGCCCGGCTGCGTGCTGATCTCGGTGATCGCGCCGGCGTTCGTGTCGACGCGCCCGGCCGACCTGCTCGCGCTCGCCGTCACGCTGATCGCGGCGACGCGCCTGTCGATCCTGCCGACCGTGATCGTCGGCGTCGCGTCGGCCGGCCTGCTGCGGCATCTGCTCGGGTAATCGGGTAACGCGGGCCCCACCCGCCGCCCGGGCGGCACATCGAACCGGAAAAAACGGGCGCGCCATGCGCCTGTTTTCGTATCCGCGTATCCACGCGCAGCGCGGCGGGCGCCGGGCGCCGGGCGCGGCGCGGCGCGGCGCGGCGCGGTACGGTACGGTACGGTACGGTGCGGTGCGGTACGGTACGGTACGGTGCGGTACGGTGCGCTGAGGTGGCTGAGGTGGCTGAGGTGAGGTGCGCTAAGGTGAGGTGCAGTGAGATGCGGCATGACACGACACAACATGCGCCGCGACGGGATGCTAGCCTTGCGGGTGTACCTGCGATGCCTTTCCCCTCTCATTGCCTACCTGCGAGGATCGTCCCGATGCAAGAAACCCGCCCGCTGTTCGACCGCGTCCTGCTCACCAACGACGACGGATTCGACGCCCCCGGCCTTGAAGTGCTCGAACAGGTCGCCACGCAACTGGCGCGCGAAGTCTGGATCGTCGCGCCGGCGGAGGACCAGAGCGGCACGTCGCATTCGCTGAGCCTGCACGAACCGCTGCGCGTGCATCGCAAGGGCGAGCGCCGTTTTGCCGTGCGCGGCACGCCGGGCGATTGCGTCGCGATTGCGGTCAGCCACCTGATGAAGGACGCGCGGCCCGACTTCGTGCTGTCCGGCGTCAATCGCGGCGCGAACCTCGGCACCGAAACGGTGTTCTCCGGCACGGTCGGCGCCGCGATGACGAGCATGCTGGTCGGCGTGCCGGCGATCGCGCTGAGCCAGGCGTTCGTCGACCGCAACGCAGTGCCGTGGCATACGGCGCTCACGCACGCGCCGGACGTGATTCGCCGGCTCGTCGCGGCCGGCTGGGACAGCGACGCGTGCCTCAACGTGAATTTCCCGGCGCGGCCGGCCGACGACGTGCGCGGCCTGAAGGTGACGAACCAGGGCGCCGGCACGCTGCAAGGCGTCGACATCGTGTCGGGGCGCGATCCGCGCGACATCGGATACCACTGGCTGAAACTGGCGCGCGCACCGCGCGACGACGATGCGGGTTCCGAAACGGTCGCGCTCGGCGAAGGCTATATCGCCGTCACGCCGCTGAAGTTCGAACGCACGCACGACCAGGCGCTCGCGCGGCTGCGGTCGAACCTCGGCTGACCTCGAGAGCGTTTACCGGTCACGTCAGGTTCATTCCCCCGTCGAGCATCACGATCTCGCCCGTCACATAATCGGACGCAACGAGCATCGCAACCGTCTGCGCGACGTCGTCCGGCGTCGCCGCACGGCGCATCGGCGCGCGCTCGCGCCAGAGCTGCTGCGCGTCGGTCCAGTCCGCGGTCAGCGGCGTGTCGACGAGCCCCGGCGCCACCGCATTGACGCGAATCGCCGGCGCGAGCGTACGCGCCAGCAAGCGCGTCGTGTGATTGAGCGCGGCCTTCGCCGCCGCATAGGGAATCGACGCCCCCTTCGGCCGCACGCCGGCGTGCGAGCTGACGTTGACGACGCACCCGGCACGCCCGCCCGACGCCGCTTCGAGCAGCGCGGGCTGCGCTTCGGCGACGAGCCGGAACGGCGCGATCACGTTGATCTCGTGCATCTCGCGCCACACGTCGGGCGTCGCGGCGGCGAGATCGTCGTGCGGAATCACGCGGCTGACGCCCGCATTGTTGACCAGCACGTCGAGGCGGCCGTGCACCGCCAGCGCGTCGCGAATCAACCGCACGCGTTGCGCGTCGTCGGCGAGATCGGCCTGCACGTAGGTCGCGCCGAGTTCGCGCGCCATCGCGCGACCGGTGTCGGCGGAACTGCGCGAATGCAGGATCACCGCGTAGCCGTCCGCCGCCAGGCGTCGCGCGATGGCCGCGCCGATTCCCGACGTCGATCCGGTGACGAGCGCGACAGGCCGATGCACGCGCGACGCGCGCGGCTCGGCGACGGTTTCGGTTTCAGGTTCCGTTTCGGAAATCGGGGCATTCATCGGCGGATGCGGCGCGTCCATGGCGTGGAATCCTGTCAGTGGCGTTCCCGCATCATAAGCATGACGACGGCCGATGCGGATGCGTGCCGTCTACGGCCGTTCCGGCAGGTCGACGAAATCCTCGAGCTCGCCGGCGATGTAAAGCCGCTTGCCGATTCTCGGGTATTCGCAGACGTCGTGTTCGAGGCGCTGGCCGAGGATGAACAGTTCCAGCGGCACCTCGCCGGTGTTCTGCAACGTGTGTGCGTCGCCGCCGCGCGGAAAACCGAGGAAATCGCCCGGCCCGATTTCGCACGTGCGTTCGCCGATCGTGACCGAGCCGGTGCCGGACAGCACGTACACGCATTCTTCCTCGTACAGGTGGCGGTGATACTCGGCCGATTCGTGCCCGGGCATCAGCGTGAGCAGGTGCGCGCCGATCTGCGTGAGGCCGGTCAGGTCGCTGAGCTGTCGTTTGAGGCGAACGGCATTGGGATTGAGCGAATGCACCGCGCGCGTCGGTTCCATCTTCGCGATGTCGGCGGCTTTCAGCAGCTCCCGGGGAGGTGTCGTGGACATGGGGATCTCGTCGGCGTGAATGCTGCGGTTGGGCGCGCCGCCCGGGCGGGCACGGCGCGCATGCCGCATTATTGTCCGACATTTTCACGCAGACGAGCCGCACATCTCCAGATACGGATAGCCGGCGGCGGCGGCACGCGCGCGACGCATTCGCCGCCGCCGCTCAACCGACGTGCACGCCGCGCAGCGTCGTCAGCAATGCGACGAGACGGTCGACGTGCTCGTCCTCCGTGCGCCACGACGACACGCTGATCCGGAACGCCGGCCGCCCCTGCCATACGGTCTGGCCGAACCATACGTCGCCCGAGTCCTGCGCGGCCTGAAGGATCGCGATCGTCTCGTCGTCGGTGCCGGCGCGCACGAGCACCTGGTTCAGCACGACACGGTTCAGCACGTCGTAGCCCGCCGCGCGCAGGCCGTCCGCGACGCGCTGGGCCTGTGCGCAATGCCGCTCGACCATCGTCGCCACGCCGGCGCGGCCGAGCGCACGCAGCGCGGCCCACACCGGAATGCCGCGCGCACGCCGCGAGAATTCGAGGTTCAGGTTCTTCTGCGCATCCTGCGCGCCGCTCAGGTAGACGGCATCGCTGTTCATCGCGGTCGCGAGCGCGGCCGCGTCGCGGCAGATCACCATCGCGCCGTCGTACGGCGTGTTGAGCCACTTGTGGCCGTCGGTGGTCCAGCTGTCCGCGCCGTCGATGCCGTCGGTCAGCGCGCGCTTCGACGACGCGCGCGCCCACAGCCCGAACGCGCCGTCCACGTGCACCCACGCGCCGGCGGCCTTCGCGCGCGGAATCAGCGCCGCGAACGGATCGAATTCGCCGGTGTTCACTTCGCCGGCCTGCACGCAGAGGATCGTCATGTCGTCGAGCGGCGGCAATTGCGCGGGGTCGATGCGGCCGTGCGCGTCGACCGGCGCGACGATCAGGCGCTTCATCCCGAAGCCGAGCACGCGCAGCGCCTTCTTCACCGTGATGTGCGCGAGCTCCGAGAGCACGACCTTCACCTCGGGTGCGCCGATCAGGCCGTCCGCGTCGACGTCCCAGCCCTTGCGCGCGAGCAGCGCACGCCGCGCGGCCACCAGCGCGACCAGCGTGCAGGCCGTCGCGCTCGTGCCGAAGCCGACCGCGCTGCCTTCCGGCAGCCCGAGCACGTCGACGACCCAGCGCGCGGCCTGCCGCTCGATCGTCGCGGCCACCGGCGAATTCGCGAACGACGACGCGCACTGGTCCCACGCGAGCATCAGCCGCTCGGCGGCGGCGGCGGCCGGCAGCGTCGCGCCGATCACGAAGCCGAAGTAGTTCGGGCCGTTCGATGCGACGGTCGCGGGCGTGCCCTTGTCGTCGAGCAGGCGCAGCACGTCGTCGGCCGGGCGGCCCGCATCGGGCAGTGGCTCGTCGAAGGCCGCAAGACCCGCGAGCGCCGCGGCGTCGGGATAGGCGCGCCGTTCGTCGGTCGCGGCGAGATACGCTTGCGCGCGCCGGTCGGCATCGGCCAGCAGGGCGAGTTCATCCATGTCGATTGCCTCTGTGAAGATCAGAGTTGCAGGAGGTCGCGGCCCAACCGATGCAGCGCATCGTCGATCCGCTTGTAGTACGTGAACTTGCCGACGCGCGTCGCCCGCACGAGCCCGGCATCCGCGAGGATCCGCATGTGGCGCGTGGTCGTCGCCGGCGCGATGCCGAGCTTCTCGGTGATGTACGTGCAGCACACGCCGAGCTCGTCGAAGTCGCCGTGCGGCTGCGGCGGGAAATGCTTGCGCGGCTGCTTGAGCCAGCGCATCACGGCCAGACGGCTTTCGTTGGCCAGTGCGCTGATGCGGGTGACGTCGTCCATGGTTCCGGTCTCGTTTGACGTTTTGAATATTAGCTAAATGACGAAACGTGGACAACCCGCTTCGCGGGCGATCTTGCGTTCGCTGGCGCGGGGGAAGCGGCCCCGTTCCGCTACCGCGTCGCATTTGGCGTCATCGCGTCGGACGCTGACGCGCAAACGCATCGGCCGCGGCGCGATCCAGTTGCGCTCACCCCGCCGCCAACGCCTGCGCCAGCCGTTCGATCAGCGCCCGCACGCGCCGCGGCTGCACCGCACCGCCCGGATAGACGATCTGCAGGTCGACTTCGCCCGGCGAGAACTCGCGAAGGATCTCGACCAGCGCGCCGGACGCCAGATCCTGCTCGACGTCGAGCAGCGACTTCAGCGCAATCCCGTGCCCCGCGACGCACCACGCGCGCACGAGCGCGCCGTCGTTGGCGACGCGCCGGCCGCGCACCGTCACGCGCTTCGGTTCGTCGTCGATACGGAACGGCCACTCGGCATACAGTTCCTGGCCGAAGCGCATCACGATGCAGTCGTGCGCGGCAAGCTCGGCCGGATGCCGCGGCGTGCCGTGGGCGGCGAGATACGCAGGCGCGGCGCACACCACGCGGCGCGAGCGGCCGAGCGAGCGGCTGCGCAGCGCGCTGTCCGCGAGCTTGCCGCGACGGATCGCGAAGTCGAGCCCCTGCCCGACGAGATCGACGTAGCCGTCGCCGAGATGCAGGTCGACCGTGACGCCCGGGTGCTCGGCCAGGAACGCGTCGACCACCGGCACGACGCGCGCCTGCCCGAGATCGGCCGGCGCGCTCAGCCGCACGGGCCCCGACAGCGTCTGCGCGCCGAGCCGCACGCGGCTTTCGAGTTCGTCGGCCTCGGCGAGCAGGCGCCGCGCGCCCGCGACCAGCGTGCGGCCCTCGTCGGTCAGGCTGATCGCGCGGGTCGTGCGCGTGAGCAGCGCCGCGCCGTAGTGGCGCTCGAGCGCCGTCAGCCGTTCGGAAACCGTCGCCGGCGACAGGCCGATCTCGCGGCCGGCCGCGGCCAGCCCGCCCTTCTCCACGATGCGCAGGAACAGCGCCAGGTTGTCGAGCAGCATTCTTCGCTTCCTCCGAAGGATATTTTCGAAGTCTGCCCAATTATCCGGATGAACCGCAAGCGCTAGAGTGAACGCTCACCTTGCCGACGCCCGTTCGCGCCGGCCTCGACGACGAGAGGACACCCGCCATGGAATACCGCACGCTCGGCCGCTCCGGCCTCAAGGTTCCCGCGCTGAGCTTCGGCGCAGGCACGTTCGGCGGCACCGGCCCGTTGTTCGGCGCCTGGGGCAACACGGGCGTCGACGAAGCGCGCCGGCTGGTCGACATCTGCCTCGAGGCCGGCGTCAATCTGTTCGACACCGCCGACGTGTACTCGGACGGCGCATCCGAGCGCGTGCTCGGCGCCGCGATCCACGGCCGGCGCGACCAGGTGCTGATCTCGACCAAGACGGGCCTGCCGACCGGCGATGGCCCGAACGACGCCGGCACGTCGCGCGCACGGCTGATCCGCGCGGTCGACGACGCGCTGCGCCGCCTCGATACCGACTACATCGATCTGCTGCAGCTCCATGCGTTCGACGCGGCCACGCCGGTCGAGGAAGTGATGTCGACGCTGGACGATCTCGTGCGCGCGGGCAAGCTGCGCTACATCGGCGTGTCGAATTTCGCGGGCTGGCAGATCATGAAATCGCTCGCGGTTGCCGACCGGCACGGCTGGTCGCGCTACGTCGCGAATCAGGTCTACTACTCGCTCGTCGGCCGCGACTACGAGTGGGACCTGATGCCGCTCGGCGCGGACCAGGGCCTCGGCGCGCTGGTGTGGAGCCCGCTCGGCTGGGGCCGGCTCACCGGCAAGATCCGCCGCCACGCGCCGCTGCCCGAACGCAGCCGCCTGCACGACACGGCCGGCTTCGGGCCGCCGGTCGACGACGAACGGCTGTACGACGTGGTCGACGCGCTCGACGCGATCGCCGAGGAAACCGGCAGGACCGTGCCGCAGATCGCGTTGAACTGGCTGCTGCAGCGCCCGACCGTATCGTCGGTGATCATCGGCGCGCGCAACGAGGAACAGTTGCGCCAGAACCTCGGTGCGCTCGGCTGGTCGCTGACCGATGCGCAGGTCGCGAAACTCGATGCGGCGAGTGCGATCGAAGCGCCCTATCCGCACTTCCCGTATCGCCGGCAGGACGCGTTCGCGCGGCTCAATCCGCCGATGCGTGGGTAGGCGGAGCAGCGGACCGTCGCGCTCCGATGCAGTGACGCGACGACGCGACGACGCGACGACGTAGCTACGTAGCGACGTAGCGTCGTAACGGCGTAACGGCCTAGCGACATAGCGACATAGCGGCGTAACGGCATAACGGCATAACGGCATAACGGCATAACGGCATAACGGCGTAGCGTCGTAACGACGTAACAACGTAGCAACGTAGCGACGACACGGCACAACGACCGTCACCGCGCGGCCAGCACGCGGTCGATCATCTCACCGATCCGCCGCGCGAGCCCGTCCATCCGCTCGGCCGGCACGCCGCCGTAGCCGAGCACGAGCCCGTTGTAACCCGCCGCGGTGCCCGGCAGGCAGAACGACGACAGCGGCCGCAGGATCAGCCCGTGCGCCTGCGCGACGCGGCTCAGTTCCGTGTCGGCCACCGGCACGTCGAGCCGCGCGGACAGATGCATGCCGCCCGCGCCGCCCGACACCGTCAGCCGCGTATGCAGCCGCCGCGCCAGCGCGTCGTGCAGCGCGTCGCGCCGCTCGGCATACACGCGGCGCATGCGCCGCAGATGCCGCGTGAAATGCCCGGCGTCGATGAAATCCGCGAGCGCGCGCTGCTCGACGGCGCGGCCCTGCAGCATCAGCGCGCCCGCCGCGTCGCGCAGCGGCTGCGCAAGCGCGGCCGGCACGACCATGAAGCCGAGCCGCAACGCCGGAAACATCACCTTGCTGAAAGTACCGAGGTAGATCACCGGCGCGTCGTCGGCGAGCCCCTGCACGGCCGCGTGCGGCGTGCCGTGGTGGCGGAACTCGCTGTCGTAGTCGTCCTCGACGATCCATGCGCCGGCCGCGCGCGCCTGCGCGACGAGCGCGAGCCGCCGTTCGAGGCTCATCACCGCGCCGAGCGGATATTGGTGCGACGGCGTGATGTAGACGAGCTTCGGCGGACGAGCGCGCCAGTCGTCCGGATGCGGCGCGAGCCCCTGCGCATCGACGCCGATCGGCTCGACGCGCAGGTCGGCCGCGAGAAACGCGTTGCGCGCGCCGTGGTAGCCGGGATTCTCGATCCATGCGACATCGCCCGCGTCGGCCAGCGCGCGGGCGCACAGGTCGAGCGCGCCCTGCGTGCCGTCGGTGACGATCACCTGCGCGGCGTCGCAGCGCACACCGCGCGACGCGCGCAGATAGCCGGCGATCGCATCGCGCAGCACCGCGTCACCTTCCGCGGACTGATAGCCGAGCTGCGCCGGCCCCGCCGAGCGCCATGCGCGCTCGACGCAACGCCGCCACTGCGCGAGCGGGAACGCGTCGACGGCCGGCACGCCCGGCATGAACGGCAGCGATTCGTCGAGGCCGCTCGTCGCGCGCTCGGCCTGCGCGACGCGCCGCGACAGCACCGCCGTGGCGCCGGCGGGCGCCGCGGCGGCGACCTGCGACCCGCGCAACCCCATCCGGGCGACCACCGTGCCCTGCCGCGTGCCGGTCACGAACCCTTCCGATGCGAGCCGCTCGTACGCGTACAGCACCGAGTTGCGCGCGATGCCGAGCTCGTCGGCCAGCGTGCGCGATGCGGCAAGCCGCGTGCCCTCGGCGATCCGGCCGCTCAGGATCGCGTCGCGCAGGCACGCGTACAGCCGCTGCTGCTGCGACATCCGCGTGGCCGCGTGCGGCCCCGCTTCGCGCTCGAAGGTCGACAGCAGCAACGCGTAATCCATCGTGGCTCCAGATTGTGTGGATGTCATGGGTCTACACATGGTGCCACGAACTTTCTATCGTAGAGGTCTGCGCGCGTTTCCGGTCGTGCCGGCAACGCTTCACTCCATCCATCCTCGAAAGGTTCGCGACCATGAACGCTACCGACACCGGCCTGACCGTACGCCCCGTGCGCGAAGACGATTTCGACAACTGGCTGCCGCTGTGGGACGGCTATAACCGCTTCTACGGCCGCTTCGGCGATACCGCGCTGCCGCGCGAGATCACGCGGCTCACGTGGTCGCGCTTCTTCGACGGCTACGAGCCCGTGCATGCGCGTGTCGCGGAACGCGACGGCCGGCTCGTCGGGCTCGTGCACTTCCTGTATCACCGCAGCACGACGCTGGCCGGGCCGACCTGCTATCTGCAGGATCTCTTCACGCTCGAGCGCGAACGCGGCAAGGGCGTGGGCCGCGCGTTGATCGAAGCCGTGTACGACGCCGCGCAGGCGCAGCGCGCCGAACGCGTGTACTGGCAAACGCACGAGACGAATCGCACGGCGATGCGGCTCTACGACACCGTCGCGGAGAAAACCGGATTCGTGATCTACCGGAAGGTCTTGCCGCGCTGATCATGCGGCGTGCCGCAGGCCGCACGCCGCGCGGCCGCGGCGGTTTCAATCCAGCGGCCGCGCCTTGATCCACAGGAACAGCGGCACGCGCGACCACTGCTTCAGCGTGTCCGTGTCGGCGCGATCGGGCGGCGGCTCGCGCAGCGACACGATCGCGAAGCCGGCCGCCTCCAGCGCATCCATGTAGGCCTGGAGCGGCAGCGACCAGCCCGCGAAGTGCATCGACAGCCCGTCGCGCGTTTCCACGCCCTCGAAATGCTCGCTGCCGAAATACGTGCCTTCGAGCACGAACGGCGCGTCGGGCTGCGGCCCCGCGAAACGGCCGCGATCGCGGAATGGATGCACGAGCGACACGAACAGCAGCCCGCCCGGCTTCAGCACGCGACGTGCCTCGCGCAACGCGGCCGCCATGTCGTCGAGGTCCATCAGCACGTTGTATGCCATCACGATGTCGAAGCTGGCCGGATCGAACGGCAGCGAGGCGGCATCGGCGAGCGCGTAGCGGTGCGCCGATGCCGCGCGACGCGCGGCGTCGAGCATCGCGGGCACCGCGTCGCTCGCGGTCACGTCGTAGCCGAGCGCCTTCAGCTCGCGGCTCACGCGGCCCTCGCCGCAGCCGATCTCCAGTGCGCGGCCGGTGCCGCGGCCGAGGTAGGCCGCCAACCCCTCGCGATACTTCCAGAATGCATCGTGGCCCGGCCTGCCGGCCCAGTCGATCCATTGGTCGGCGACGTGCGTCCAGTGTTCGGTGATGGCTTTGCTGTCGGTCATGTTCGCTCCCCGATCGGTGTTCGTCCTGCTGGTTCAGGATGCGCATGGTAAGCCGAAGCGGCGGTGCGCGTGAGCGCGTCGCGCGGCACGAGGCCGCCGCGGCCGGTTTCCGTTTCCGGCGGCGGCGTTCTACAGTTCTTACGACGGACGACATGCGCCGCCACACATCGTTCGCGTTCGGCGCGCGTGCCGATACACCCCCGATTCCGAGGAACGTCCATGCCGAGTATCGTCGCCGGCCCCGCCGATCTGCCGCCGAGCCCCGTCGCCGCCGAAACGCGCATGGTGCACGACGTCGCCACGCTGCAGCCGTCGGACTACCGTTCGGCCGACGGTGCATCGTGGGTCATCGCCGCCCTCACGCCGGCGCCGGACAGCGGCAAAAACGTGACCGGCAATACCTACTTCGATACCGCGAAACGGCAAACCGTCGCAGTGCCCGACGCGCGTCGGCGTTACGCGAACCGCGGCACCTGGCAGGTTATCGCGAGTTCCAGCCCGGCGGTGCCCGCCACCGGCCGCTACGACTGGCTCACGCTCGCATGGCTGCCGATCAACGGACGGCCGCTGCCACAAACGCCCGAGCATCTGTATTCGCCGTTCATTCGCGGCGGCACGATCGTCTATCGGTGGAATCCGGACGCGCAAGGCGGCGAGCAGTTCGGCAACGTGCGGATGATCTTTCCGGCGTGGCAGCAGCAGGTCGCGGACGTGCTGCGCGGCGCGCCCGGCGACGTCGCGCAGGCGGCGGCGGCGTCCGCATCGGCGCTCGATCGCGTGCAGCAGGACAGCAAT
Organism: Burkholderia sp. BCC1998; assembly: GCF_905339875.1. Lineage (NCBI taxonomy): Bacteria > Pseudomonadati > Pseudomonadota > Betaproteobacteria > Burkholderiales > Burkholderiaceae > Burkholderia > Burkholderia sp. BCC1998. The sequence goes on along the minus strand of NZ_CAJPHE010000008.1, from coordinate 15,455 downwards.
CCAATGGCCGCCGTGCTCGACTTCGCCGCCGCGCTGCATGAGGAACCGGCCGACCGGATCGCCGCGCGCCTGCCGGCATTGCTGCGCGCGAGCGACCTGCACGAAGTGTCGGCGATCGTGTTTCAGTGCATCGCCGCATCGCGAGAAGCGGACCGGCCGCGCTTCGTCGAGGCGATCAACGGGTCCGTCGCCTCGATCGACGACGGCGCGCGCTTGCTCGCGATCGCCTACGGCGCCTTCGCGGCCGGCAGGGCGAAGCCGCGTCCGTTCAGTGATGCCGAACAGGCCGCGCGCATCAACGATGTGTTCACGGCCTTGAAGCAGCGGACGTCGGCACTCGGCGTGCCGGCCGGACAGGGTTCGCCGTGGTACGAATTCTTTACCGCGTACCGGCTTGGCGGTGCGCCTTCCGGCTCGAGCGGAAGTAGGCAGTAATTACCGGGCCTGCGCGATCGTCGGTCGGCCTGATGCGTCGCGAGACTTCGACGAAAACGACGTCGTCCTGAATGCCGGCGCCCGGCATGCGATTCGCACGCGTCGGGCGGTGCATGCGCTCGGTCACCAAGGGAACCCGGGTGCGTCCCGTAGGGTCGAAACGTCACATGACCGTCGACGGCATTGCGATCGCCGGTCGATCCACGATCCCCGCACCCTTTTCTCCCCATGTTGAGCATCGGTCCCTTCTCGATCCGCGTCGTCGCGGTAGCCGCCGCCGCGCTGCTGGCGTGGCTCGTTGCCCGCTTCATCCAGCGCCGCCCGCCCGATGGACATCACAAGAGCGCGTCGAGCCTGATCCTCGACGTGCTGCTGCTCGGGCTGGTCGCCGCGCGTATCGGCTATGTCGCGCAATGGTGGCGCGACTACGCGACGACGCCGCGCGCCATCGTCGCGCTCGGTGACGGCGGCTTCGACTGGCGCATCGGCATCGCTGCCGCGCTCGCGTTCGCCGTCTGGCGGCTGCGTCGCCTGCCCGCGCTGCGCAAACCCGTGGCGGCCGGCATCGTCGCGGGCCTCGCCGCGTGGGGCATCGCGCAAGGCACGCTGGCGACACTGCAGCGCACCGCGCCGCCGTTCGCCGCGCTGCAGCTCGAAACGCTCGATGCGACGCCCGTCCTGCCGCAACGCTTCGCAGGCAAGCCGGTCGTGGTGAACCTGTGGGCGACGTGGTGCGCACCGTGCCGGCGCGAGATGCCGCTCCTCGAACAGGCGCAACGCGATCATCCGGGCATCACGGTGCTGATGCTCAACCAGGGGGAAAACGCGCGGGCCGTGCGCGCGTTCCTCGAACAGCAGGGGCTGCGCTTCGACAACGTGCTGCTCGATCCGTCGTTGCATGCGATGCATGCGTACGGATCGCGCGGGCTGCCCACGACGCTGTTCTTCAATGCGAAAGGCGAGCTCGTCGAATCGCACATGGGCGAACTCACCGCCGCGCGATTGAAGGATGCGGTGGCGCAGCGTTTCGGTCAGTGATGCCGTCGGCCGCCTGCTCGACGCCACGATCGATCGCCGATGGCAGCGCGCGTTCCCGCAGCCGCGACCGACTCGACCGCCGACACGCCGGCACTTCGACCGCCATCGGCTACGCTTACGGCCTCGACAACACCATCACCCGCCCCGACACGCGCTGAAGCTTCAGCCACCCCGTGTCGGCGGTAAACCTGAGCTGCTGCAACGGGAAATCGAATCCCGCCTTCTGCGCGGCGCTGACCACCGCATCGGCGATCCAGCGAATCAGTTCCTTTCCTTCGTCGGTCGTCTGGTGACCGTTCTGGACACCATAGAAATAGCGGTTCCCTGCGTTGACCTCGTTCTGCAGCTGCATCCAGTGCCCCGGGAGGCCGGGCAGGGTCCTGAACAGGTCGGCCACGCGCTGCGTCGTCAGGCCGCGCGCCCACAACGCGCCGTTCACGGCGGGCCGCGCCAGGTTGTGACGGTCTGCGTCCTGTGCCTGTCCCTTGATCTCGCCTTTCAGACTATCGGGTTTCGTCATCGCACTGTCCTCGTGAGGGCCCGGTAAAGGGCCAATTGAATGAATAAATCCGCCGAATAGCGAGCGCACGCGCGTCTTGCACGATACCGCCAATCTCGGAATTGATCGCCTGTCAGGTATATCAGGCAGCGCTTGGCAATGTCGCGCGCAAAAATCAGCCGCGTCCGATAGGCGTCGCGACAGCAGGCCGATATGCTTCGTCGGGTGCGGTGCCGGTGAAATGCCCTGTTCAAGTTCGGAGTAAGCCGGTCATTGAGCTTCGTCGGCGCCGCACCCCGCTTCGTTGCGAGCCGGCTTCGACGCGGGCGCCCGAAGGTGGCCGTGGGCGCGGCCACGACAGGGAAAGACGATGTCGAAACAGCACGCTGCCCTGAGCGAACGCCGAGCGTCTGCGTAGAAACCGCATCTTCCCGTCATTCCCGCCTGCACACCCCGCCATTATTCAAAAAAGCGTGACACGCATCGATATAATTTCCGAGATATATCGAACGACGCTCCATTGAATATTCACCATTAAATCGAACTGTTTCGGTTTCCGATTTTCTGAACAATTCCCATTCCCGGTCGAATATTTTTTCATTTATTTTTCGCCATGCTGACTGAACCGTGTTTGAAACTGCAAGCGTTTGCGAGACACGGTGAAGTGCCTTATCCATCGACCTCCAGGAGGAAAGCATGGCCGAATCTCAAACGTCTTCGAATCGCGCCGGCGAGTTTTCGATTCCGCCGAACACCGACTTCCGCGCGATTTTCTTCGCGAATGCTGCCGAGCAGCAGCACATCAAGCTCTTCATCGGCGACAGCAAGGAACCGGCCGCTTATCACAAGCTGACCACGCGCGACGGCCCGCGCGAAGCCACGCTGAATTCGGGCAACGGCAAGCTGCGCTTCGAAGTGACGGTAAACGGCAAGACGTCGGCCACCGATGCGCGCCTCGCGCCGATCAGCGGCAAGAAATCGGACGGTTCGCCGTTCACCGTCAACTTCGGGATCGTCGTGTCGGAAGACGGTCACGACAGCGACTACAACGACGGCATCGTCGTGCTGCAATGGCCGATCGGCTGACCTGACGCACGATCGGCGGCCGGGCCGTGCCGGCCCGCCGTCGCCTGGCCGGCCAGCGGTTCGCGCTCATCAAGCGGGCCTCACGCAGCACCCCAATCCAAAACAGCGTTATCACAGGAGACTTCCATGCCGCTTCTTTCGGCTTCGATCAACAGCGCACCCGTCGTCACGTCCGAGACGTACGTCGACATCCCCGGCCTGCATATCGACATCGCCAACGCAGAGATTCGCGACGGGAAACTGCAGGTCATCCTCAACGTGCCGACGCCGTACGCGACCGGCAACAATTTCCCCGGCATCTATTTCGCGATCGCGACCGACAAGGGCGTCGTCGCGGACGGCTGCTTCACCTATTCGTCGAAGGTGCCCGAAAGCACCGGGCGCATGCCGTTCACGCTCGTCGCGACGATCGACGTCGGCAGCGGCGTCACGTTCGTGAAAGGGCAGTGGAAAAGCGTGCGCGGCAGCGCGATGCATATCGATTCGTACGCGAGCATTTCCGCGATCGGCGACACGGCCGCGCAATCGTCGTCGCAAGGCGGCGGGAATCAGGGCACCGAAACCGGCGGCGGTGCCGGCAACATCGGCGGCGGCGGCGAACGCGACGGCACGTTCAACCTGCCGCCGAACATCAAGTTCGGCGTGACCGCACTCACCAACGCGGCAAACGACCAGACGATCGACATCTACATCGACGACAACCCGAAACCGGCCGCCACGTTCAAGGGCGCGGGCGTGCAGGACCAGAACCTCGGCACGAAGGTGCTCGACTCCGGCAAGGGGCGCGTACGCGTGATCGTGACGGCGAACGGCAAGCCGTCGCGCATCGGCTCGCGGCAAATCGATCTCTTCAAGAAGTCGTACTTCGGAATCGTCGGCTCGGAAGACGGCACCGACGACGACTACAACGACGGCATCGTGTTCCTGAACTGGCCGTTGGGCTGAACCCGGCGATGCGCGGCGCGGCAACGCGTGCGCGCCGCCGTCGAAGCCGCAATGGCGACGGGGCCAACCGCCGCGGCCACCCGTTGTGAAGCGATTCATTCGAGCAGTCATTTGCAGTCCCACGCCGCGCTCCGCGCGCGACGACGGCGAGATCCGCTCACCGGCCGCGCGATGCGAGACATTCCATCAAGACGAGGAAGACATGTCACAACCGTTTACCCATGACGATCTGTACGCCCTGCTGCAACTTGCCGGCAACGATGCAACCGCCGTGCAATCGAACGGCGATCAGGCCGTGCTCGACCGGATGCGTCAGTTCATGACCGCGCAGCTCGTGGAAAAGCTGCCGCAATACGATGTGTTCGTCGACATTGCAACGATCCCGTACAGCTTCGATGTCGGCAGCTGGCAGAACAAGGTGAAGGCCGATGCGGCCGCGCAGGTGATCGCCTGCACGGTGACGTGGGCCGGCGCGCCCGGCGTGCTGCCCGGCGCGGCAGCGAAGTTCGGTGTTGGTGCGGTGGTCAATTACTTCTCGAAGGCGACGCCGCAACCGCAACCCACGCAGCCGGGCACCACGACGACCGGCGGCGGCGAACGCGACGGCATCTTCAACCTGCCGCCGAACATTGCATTCGGCGTGACGGCGCTCGTCAATTCGTCCGCGCAGCAGACGATCGAAGTCTTCGTCGACGACAACCCGAAACCGGTCGCAACGTTCCAGGGCGCCGGCACGCAGGACGCGAACCTGAACACGCAGATCGTGAACTCGGGCAAGGGGAAGGTGCGCGTGGTCGTGACGGCGAACGGCAAGCCGTCGAAGATCGGTTCGCGCCAGGTCGACATCTTCAAGAAGACCTATTTCGGGCTGGTCGGCTCTGAAGACGGTACGGACGGCGACTACAACGACGGCATCGCGATCCTGAACTGGCCGCTGGGTTGACGGGCTGACCGTTAAACGGAAGGCAAGCGCTGGGCGCCGATTCGCCCGGCGCTTGCCTTTATTGCTTCCGATGCCCGCCGGGAATACCGTGCACGCGCGTGATGAGCACCGGATGGATAGCCTGAAACATCACGTCGTCGCGCCTGCACACGGTACGCCGGGCAAGCACGCGCGACGTCGCGACATCAGCCGTCACGCCGGGCGCCACGTTGTGACATCGCGAGCGGCGCCGTCAAGCTGGCCGCGGCCAACTGCGTGCGCGCGGCGTAGGCCACGCGGTTGAACGCGACACGCTGCTCACCCTTCAGTTTCGCTGCCTTCGACGCCTGCACGAGGCCGATCGGATCGACAAGACGACCATGTCGCCGGACCTCGAAGTGCAGATGCGGGCCGGTCGCGGTCCCGGTACTGCCGACCGCGCCCACCCGTTGACCGCGGGCGACCCGCGTACCGGTTCGCAGCGTGGGCTCGAACGCCGACAAGTGCGCGTAGTACGACGCATAGCCACCGTCATGACGGATCACCACATACTTGCCGTAACCGCGCGGCTCGGTGCCGATGAACGTCACGACGCCGCGCTCGGAGGCATGGACGGCGCGCCCTGTCGGCGCGGCGAGATCGACGCCCGAATGCACGTGGCGCGCGCCGGTCACCGGATGCACGCGCGCGCCGAAGCGCGAACTGGTGCGTGTCGACCGGACCGGCATCGCGAACCGGGTGCCGTCGAACGGCATGCCGTCGAGATCGTAATAGGCGCCCGGCACCCCCGCTCCGGGGGCGAACCACACGGCCGCGACGCGCTGGCCGCGAAAGCGGACGTCGAGCGCCGTCACGCGCACGCCGCCCGGCAGTGCCGCATCGTCATCGGATTCGAATGCGACACGGAAGGTGTCGCCGGTCGCGCCGTGCAGCTTCGGGTCGATACGACCGGCCAACATGCGCGTCAGCTGCGCCACGACACCGTCGGGCAATTCGGCACGCGCCAGCGACGCACGCAGGCTGCCGGTGATCGCCCCGGCCCGCGTGCCGCTCTCCTGCTCCGCGAGCACGAACGGTTGCGCGGACGCCAGATCGACCCGACGCGATGCGAATGCCGAAGGCGCGCCGATCGCGTGCAGATGCGATGCAAACCCATAATCGAAACGCCCTGCGTAACCGCGCTCGATCGCACCCCGCGCCGCATCGCAAAGGACAACGTACGGCGCACAGGCGCCGGCACGCACGACGAACCTGCCGGGATAGGCCTCCGCACGCACACGCACCGCCTGCGAATCCGCCACGATGCGCGGAACCACGGTCGACGCAAGCAAGCCGCCCCAGACGGTGCGGGCGGAATTGAAGAAAGGCACGTCGACAAGGTCGGCCGCTTGCGCCGCCACGGGCGCGGACGGCTCGGCATCGGTGGATGCCAGCGCCATCGCGCCGTGCGTGCCGGCAAGCCACGCCGCCGCAACGACACCGCGCACCAGCGCGCGGCGAACGGGAAAGCGGATGGCGCCGCGTTGCGCGGATCGACCTCGTTCGCGTGCGAGACGTAAACACAGGTCGAACCGCATCGCGTCGTCACTCGCTATCTATGAAAACTGGAAATGAACCGGGTATCGCGGAGGAAAGAGCGTCGCGATCCGGTAGCCTGGAGGCGAGTGTACTGGCGCGACCAACACCGCTGAATAGGACCGATCCGATTTGGTCAGATGTTGTCTTAGTACATGAACGAAAGATAAAAGTCGCCGCAAAAAATGCGCGGGATGCGCCCCTTCGGTCGAGTGACACCGCGCATGGCTGTACAGTCGAGGGTTGCCCGCGCACGCACGCATGCCCGCCCGGCCACGGCGGGTGCGCCGCCCGTCGCGCCTTCTGTCCTCAACCCGGAATCCCGTCATGTTTCTCGATCATCTTCATCCGGAACGCTGGACGTTCCTGTGGAACGCGTTGTCCACGCTGTCGCTCAGGCTCTGCGCCGCCCTCGCGCTGCTCGTCGCGGGCTGGTGGCTGTCGAAACGCATCGGCAACTGGCTGAGCCGGCTGCTCGCGAACAAGGAGCGCGTCGACGACACGCTGCGGCCGATCCTCTGCGACGTCGCCGTGTGGGGCATCCGCATCGTCGCGATCGTCGGCGCGCTGTCGCAGCTGGGCATCGAAACCGCGAGCATCGTCGCGGTGCTCGGCGCGGCCGGCCTCGCGATCGGGCTCGCACTGCAGGGCACGATGCAGAACATCGCGGCCGGCATCATGCTGTTGCTGCTGCGGCCGTTCAAGGTGGGCGACTACATCGACGGCGGCTCGAGCGTCGCGGGGACGGTGGACGAAGTCGGCCTCTTCATGACGCGGCTGACGAAGCCGGACGGCATCTGCGAATACGTGCCGAACAGCGCGCTGTGGGGCAGCGCGATCCGCAATTACACGCGCAATCCGACGCGCCGTCTCGATCTCGAGGTGGAAGTGTCGGTGCACGACGACATCGATCGCGCGCTCGACGCGCTGCGCGCGCTGGCCGAAGCCGATCCCGACGTGCTGACGGAACCGGCACCGGACGTGATGGTGATGCGCTTCGACGACAGCACGGCGATCGCGAACATGCGCGTGTGGACGCACACCGACAAGTTCTGGGCGATGCGCTGGCGCCTCGCGCGCCAGGTGCGCAAGACGCTCGCCGACGCAGACTGCGCGTTGCCGATCCGCACGCGCGAACTGCACATCGTGCACGACGCCGAACAGCAGCGCCGGGCCGACCCGCGCCGCGTACAGGCGTCGTAAGACGTCGGGGCGCACGAGCGCGCATGGCGCACTGCGCCGTGCGTCCCGCTCGCGTCACATCCTGACGATATCGAGCAGCGCCTTCTTGCCGCTCTTGTAAGTGAATACCGAGATCGCACCGTGCTTCAGGTCGCCCTGCGGCGTGAAGCTCGTTTCGCCGATCACGCCGCGATAGTCGGTCGCCGGCATCGCGGCCAGCACCTTCGCCGGCTCCGTCGAGTTCGCGCGCTTCATCGCGTCGACGATGATGTACACCGCGTCGTACGAGAACGGCGCATACACCTGCATCGGCTGGCGATAGCGCGCCTCGTAACGCTTCACGAACGCCGCGCCGCCCGGCATCTTCTCGAGCGCGATGCCGGCTTCCGAACACACGACGTTGTCCGATGCCGGGCCCGCGAGCTTCGGCAGGTCGGTCGAGCACACGCCGTCGCCGGCGAGGATCTTCGCGCGCATGCCGAGCTGGCGCGCCTGCTTCGCGAGCGGACCGCCCGTCGCGTCCATCCCGCCGTACATGATCGCGTCGGGGTTCTCGCCCTTGATCTTCGTGAGGATCGCGCGGAAGTCGATCGCCTTGTCGTTGGTCGCATCGCGCGAGACGATCTTCATCCCGGCCGCTTTCGCCGCCTTTTCGAATTCGGTCGCGAGGCCCTGCCCGTACGCGGTCGAATCGTCGACCACGGCGACCGTCCTGATGCCCAGGTTCTTCGCCGCGTACATCGCGAGCGCGGGCCCTTGCTGCGCATCGGTCGCGACGACGCGATAGGTCGTCTTGAAGCCCTGCTGCGTGTAGGTCGGGTTGGTCGCGGCCTGCGAGATCTGCACGACGCCGCCGTCGCGATAGACGCGCGATGCGGGAATCGACGTACCCGAGTTGTGATGGCCGACGACGCCGACCACCTTGTCGTCGACGAGACGCTGCGCGACCTGCGTCGCGGTGCGCGGGTCGCCCGCGTCGTCCTGCGCGTCGAGCTGCAGCGTGACCTTCCTGCCGCCGATCACGAGCCCCTTCGCGTTGATTTCCTCGACCGCGAGCCGCGCGCCGTTCTCGCTGTCCTTGCCGAGATGCGCGATCGCGCCGGTCAGCGGCGCGACGTGCCCGATGCGCACGATCTCGTCCGCGTGCGCGGACAGCGCGAATAGTGCACACGCCAGCGCGACCGCGCATGCCGTCTTGTTCCGATGCCTATTCCGATTCATGTTCGTCTCCTTCATTGTCGCTGTTGGTTCGTGATCCATACCATCGTCGATTGCAGGCAAAGCGATGCGCTCACGCGCGCCCTTCGAAGCCGAGCAGCACGTTCACCGCGTTGATACCGATTTCCTCGACCATGTAGCCGCCTTCCATCACGAACAGCGTCGGCAGGTTCAGGTGCGCGAGCGCTTCGCCGATCCGCAGGTAGTCGGGCGAGCGCAGCTTGAAATGGCTGATCGGATCGTGCTCGAACGTGTCGACGCCGAGCGACACGACGAGCAGGTCTGGCGCGTGCTTCGCGATCGCGGCAGTGGCCTGGCCGAGCGCCGCCGAGTAGGTATCCCACTGCGTGCCCTTCGGCAGCGGCAGGTTCAGGTTGAAGCCCTCGCCCGCGCCCGTGCCGCGCTCGTCCGCGTAGCCGGAGAAGTACGGATACGACACCGCCGGCTCGCCGTGCAGCGACGCGAACAGCACGTCCGAGCGGTCGTAGAAGATGTCCTGCGTGCCGTTGCCATGATGGAAGTCGACGTCCAGCACCGCGACGCGCGCCGCACCGCTCGCGATGCCGTGCTGCGCGGCGATCGCCGCGTTGTTCAGATAGCAGTAGCCGCCCATGTACTCGCGGCCCGCATGGTGGCCGGGCGGACGGCACAGCGCGAACGCCGCGCGCATGCCGCCGTTCGACAGCAGGTCGGCGCCGGTGAGCGCCGAGTTCGCACTCGCGCTCACCGCGTCCCACGTACCGGCGTTGATCGGCGCACCGGCATCCATCGCGAAGAAGCCGAGCTTGCCGTCGATGAAGTCGGGCAGCGTCGCCCCCGACGGCATCGCGCGCACCGGCCACACGAGCGGCAGCGCCTGGCAGGTGCGGCCGGTCGCAGCCCATTCGTCCCATGCGCCGGCGAGAAAGTCGACATAGCGCGCGCTGTGCGCGCCGGCATAGCTCGCGCGGTCGAACGCGCGCGGCGCGATCACGTCGCCGAGGCCGGCCGCGCGGACCTGCGCGAGCACCGTTTCGGCGCGAAGGGGGTTCTCGAACGAATCGGTGATCGCGCCGTCCTTCAGTTCGACGCCGCGATGCAGATGGTGATCGCTGCTGTAGACCGTGAGCATGGTTGACCGTTGCAGTGAAGGCTGTGAGGGGTGGCAACAGTCTATTAAGGCCAGCCGGCAATAACTTTGCTTTTCAACTCTTCGTTTCGTACAATTTTGAGAAAACCGTCTACGGAGACCCGGAAATGAGCAAAAATCGCGCTTCGGTGGAGCTGGACGGCGTCGATCGCGCGATGCTCCGCCTGCTGCAGGAAGACGGCGCGCTGTCCAACGCGACGCTCGGCGAACGGTTGGCGCTGAGCGTCACGCCGTGCTGGCGGCGGCGCAAGCGGCTCGAGGACGAAGGCGTGATCACCGGCTACCAGGCGAACCTCGACCGCCGCGCGCTCGGCATGAACGTGTTCGCGTTCGTGCAGGTCACGTTCAACATGCATTCGGACCAGGATTCGGATCACTTCGAGGACGTGATGCGGCGTCACGACGAAGTGACGTCGTGCCACAAGATCACCGGCGCGGCCGACTACATCCTGCAGGTCGTCGCCGCCGATCTCGACACGTATGCGGAATTCGTCGAACGCGTGCTGCGAAAGCAGGCCGGCGTGTCGTCGATCCAGTCGAGCCTCGCGCTGCGCGAGGTCAAGTTCTCGTCGCGCGTGCCGGTGCCGGACGCGTGATCGATCAAGCGCCCGCGCACGGGCATCCGCTGTCGACCTTCATCCCATGGAGCGCTACCGCATGAAACATTGCATTCCTTCCGCGCCGCTTGCCGCCGCGATCGCTCTCGCGTTTGCATTGGGCGCGTGCGCGACGCAACCGCCTGCCCCGCTTCCGCCCAATGTCGCCGGGCAGGACACGCAAGGCACGCAGACCGCCCAGGCTACCGAAGCCGCCCCGCCAATGGTCGGCGGCGATCGCGACGCGCATGGCTGCATCGGCGCGGCCGGCTATGCGTGGTGCGAAACGACCCGACAATGCGAGCGCCCGTGGGAACTCGCGAAGGCGCATGGTTTCGCGAACTCGGCGCAGGGGTACGAGCAGTTCTGCCGGAACGGCGCAGCGAAGTGAAGGAATGCGATGTGACCGGGTCGCGATGCAACGTCGCGCCCCGATGAAGCGCGAGCGCGATGCGCGCCATGCCCGTCGCGCGCGTTTCGCCCCGCTGATCCCGCCTTTTTTCCCGTTCCGCGCATCGTCATTCCGGAAACCCGGACACACAAAAAACCCCACGAAATCAGGGATATTCCGCGCGAGCGACACGGCAATCGAGTTCGGTTATATTACGCGCCCCTTGCCATCCCGCCCCGCGGAACGCATTGCGCGCGGCCGCTTTCGACACGGCCTGAAACGCCTTCCGGCGAGGCCCGCAGCAAGGGCCTGCGCGCCCGTCGCACGACCGTGAAGCAGCTGATTGCACGAGCACATGAAGCCGATCCGAAGGTGTCCTTCGCAACGGCTTCGCGTGCGCAAATGCAACGGTGAACATGGTCGGTCCGGAATTCCGGATTCGCGGTCCGGATCTCCGGATGCGCGATCCGGTTGCGAATCCGCATCGGCCGGGCGGCATGGCAAACCGATGCATCCAAGTTGAAAAAGGGATCTGCTGTGATCAAAACGTTACGGGTAATACTGTCGGCGCTCGCGCTGTGCGTCGCGACGTCGTCCGCGCATGCCGCCGATACGAAGAAGGTCGACGTCCTGCTGGTGGGCGGCGGCATCATGAGCTCGACGCTCGGCGTGTGGCTGCACGAGCTGCAGCCCGACTGGTCGATGACGATGGTCGAGCGCCTCGACGGCGTCGCACTGGAAAGCTCGAACGGCTGGAACAACGCGGGCACCGGCCACTCGGCGCTCGCCGAGCTGAACTACACGCCGGAGAAGGCGGACGGCAAGATCGACATCTCGAAGGCGATCGAGATCAACGAGTCGTTCCAGATCTCGCGCCAGTTCTGGGCCTGGCAGGTCCGGCAGGGCGTGCTGAAGAACCCGCACTCGTTCATCAACTCGACGCCGCACATGAGCTTCGTGTGGGGCAACGACAACGTCCGCTTCCTGAAGAAGCGCTACGACGCGCTGCAGGCGAGCCCGCTGTTCCGCGGCATGCAGTATTCGGAAGACTACGACCAGATCAAGCAGTGGGTGCCGCTGATGATGGAAGGCCGCGACCGCAATCAGAAGGTCGCGGCGACGTGGACGCCGATCGGCACCGACGTGAACTTCGGCGAGATCACGCGCCAGTTCGTCGGCTACCTGAAGACGCAGCCGAACTTCACGCTGTCGCTGTCGAGCGAAGTGCGCGAGATCTCGCGCAACGCGGACGGCACGTGGCACGTGTCGTGGGTGAAGCTGCATTCGGATGAACCGCCGCAGGCCGTCGACGCGAAGTTCGTGTTCATCGGCGCGGGCGGCGGTGCGCTGCACCTGCTGCAGGCGTCGGGCATCCCCGAGGCCAAGGATTACGGCGCGTTTCCCGTAGGCGGCTCGTTCCTCGTGACCGACAACCCCGAGGTCGTGAAGCGCCACCTCGCGAAGGCGTACGGCAAGGCGTCGGTCGGCTCGCCGCCGATGTCGGTGCCGCACCTCGACACGCGCATCATCGACGGCAAGAAGATCATCCTGTTCGGGCCGTTCGCGACGTTTTCGACCAAGTTCCTGAAGAACGGCTCGTACTTCGACCTCGCGAAGAGCACCAACCTGCACAACGTCGCGCCGATGATGCGCGTGGGCGTCGACGAATTCCCGCTCGTCGAGTATCTCGCCGGACAGCTGATGCTGTCCGACGACGACCGCTTCAACGCGCTGAAGGAATACTTCCCGGACGCGAAGAAGGAAGACTGGCGCCTGTGGCAGGCCGGCCAGCGCGTGCAGATCATCAAGCGCGACCCGAAGAAGGGCGGCGTGCTGAAGCTCGGCACCGAGATCGTCAGCTCGCAGGACGGCAGCATCGCGGGCCTGCTCGGCGCATCGCCGGGCGCGTCGACGGCCGCGCCGATCATGCTGAGCCTGATGCAGAAGGTGTTCAAGGACAAGGTAGCGACGCCCGAATGGCAGCAGAAGCTCCGCCAGATCGTGCCGAGCTACGGCACGAAACTGAACGACAACCCGGCGAAGGTCGTCGAGGAATGGACCTATACGAGCGGCGTGCTGCAGTTGTCGCCGCCGCCGAAGATCGACCTGACGGTGCCGTCGCAGGCGACGGGCACGGCTCCGGCGCGTCCCGCGAAGGCGGCGGCCGACATGGCGCTGTAACGCGTCCGGTCCCGTTTCGCCGCATCGCACGGCCGCCCTTCGGGGCGGCCGTTTTGCTTGGCGGGACGGCGCGGCGTGCTCCGTCCTGCGGAGACTTTCGGCTGCTGTTCTGCCCGTCGCACCGCTGCCGATTGTCCGCTGCTGGCCGTTCGTTGCTGGTCGTTCGCTGCTGGTCGCTCGCTGCTGGTCGTTCGCTGCTGGTCGTTCGCTGCTGGTCGTTCGCTGCTGGTCGTTCGCTGCTGGTCGTTCGCCACCGGTCGTTCGCTGCCAGCCGAACCGCAGGCGATCGCGCCCGCTACCGGCCAAGCGCGGCCGTTCGTCCCCAGCCGCCCTCCCGCATCCGCTAGAATTGCGGGCACGCGCGACACCGTCGCCACCGATCCACCATCCGCATCGACGCGGTCCACGCGACCGCCGGTGCGGCCCGCGCCCGAGCCGCGCGAGCGCCGCACTTCGTTGCCGCGCCCGCCCGGGCGCGCCACCAACCGAATTCAGCTGGAGAAAGACCGTGTTTACTTGCCGAAACCAGAGCTGCGGCACGCAGTGGGAAACGTCCGACGTCGTCATCAAGGACGAAGGCCAGGGGCTGCTGTTCCGCTGCCCGCTGTGCGGCGCGCGCAACTATCTCGAACGCTTCGAGGACGATGAAGGCAACGTCGCCTACGAACAGATGGAAGGCAAGCCTTACCTCGGAGACCTCGAATGACCCAGCCGACCGCCACGCCCTTCGGCGCGCTGCCGCTGACGCCCGCCACGCTCGCGAACCTCGCGCAGCTCGGCTATGTCGACATGACGCCGATCCAGGCCGCGAGCCTGCCGATCGCGCTGGCCGGCCAGGACCTGATCGCGCAGGCGAAGACGGGCAGCGGCAAGACCGCCGCGTTCTCGCTCGCGCTGCTGGCGCGCCTCGACACGCGCCGCTTCGACGTGCAGGCGATGATCCTGTGCCCGACCCGCGAACTCGCCGACCAGGTCGCGCAGGAAGTGCGCCGCCTCGCGCGCGCCGAGGAAAACGTGAAGGTGCTGACGCTGTGCGGCGGCACGCCGATGCGCCCGCAGGCGCAGAGCCTCGAGCACGGCGCGCACATCGTCGTCGGCACGCCGGGCCGCATCATGGATCACCTCGACCGCCGCAACCTGAAGCTCGACGCGCTGAACACGCTGGTGCTCGACGAAGCCGACCGGATGCTCGACATGGGCTTCTTCGACGACATCGCGAAAGTCGCGCGCATGTGCCCGACGACGCGCCAGACGCTGCTGTTCTCGGCGACCTACCCGGACGGCATCGCGAAGCTGAGCCAGCAGTTCCTGCGCAATCCGAAGGAAGTGAAGCTCGAGGAGCGCCATGACGACAGCAAGATCCGCCAGCGCTTCTACGAAGTGACGGAAACCGAGCGGCTGCACGCGGTCGGCCAGTTGCTGAACCACTACCGGCCGGTGAGCACGATCGCGTTCTGCAACACCAAGCAGCAATGCCGCGACCTGCTCGACGTGCTGCACGCGCAGGGCTTCCACGCGCTCGCGCTGCACGGCGAGCTCGAACAGCGCGAACGCGACCAGGTGCTGATCCAGTTCGCGAACCGCAGCTGCTCGGTGCTGGTCGCGACCGACGTGGCCGCGCGCGGGCTCGACATCGCGCAGCTCGAGGCCGTGATCAACGTCGACGTGACGCCCGACCCCGAAGTGCATGTGCACCGTATCGGCCGCACCGGCCGCGCGGACCAGGAAGGCTGGGCGCTGAGCCTCGCCAGCATGGACGAGATGGGCCGCGTCGGCGCGATCGAGCAGGCGCAGAAGCGCGACGTCGAATGGCATCCGCTCGCGGAACTGAAGCCGGCCGGCAACGACACGCTGCTGCCGCCGATGGAAACGCTGCAGATCCTCGGCGGACGCAAGGACAAGATCCGCCCGGGCGACGTGCTCGGCGCGCTGACCGGCGACGCGGGGTTCGACGGCAAGCAGATCGGCAAGATCAACGTGACCGAGTTCTCGACCTATGTCGCGGTCGAGCGCGGCGTCGCGCGCGACGCGCTGCGCAAGCTCAATGCGGGGAAGATCAAGGGCAAGCGGGTCAAGGTCCGGTTGATGGACGAGGAGTGACCTGAAGTGGGGGGGGGGGGGCCGCCCCCCCCCCCCCCCCCCCCCCCCCCCCCCGCGGGCGGGGCCCCCCCCCCCCCCCCCCCCCCCCCCCCCCCACCCCCCCCCCCCCCCCCCCCCCCCCCCCCCCCCCCCCCCCCCCCCCCCCCCCCCCCCCCCCC